>NZ_CP161812.1:301753-603507 GCF_040801775.1 Luteolibacter sp. Populi | reverse complement strand
GGGTGCCGGTGGAGTCTTTCATCGATCATCGCAATACCTTCTCCGCCGACCCCTACGCTCTCGTGGGTTTCAAGTTCGGACTGCGCCAGGAGGAAGGCTTCTCCTGGTTCGTCGAAGCGCGGAATCTGACGGATGAGAAATACGCTGCCACCACCGGTGTCATCGAAAACGCCAAGGGCAAGGACAGCTCCCAATTCCTGCCGGGAGACGGACGGAGCGTCTACGTGGGCGGGCAATGGCGGTGGTAGCCGGACCCGGCCTCCGGAGAGGATTCCGGAGGCCGGCCCGGAAATTGCAATTTCGCGTTTGGAATTCCCGCCATCCCCTTTCTACCCTGTCGCGTGCCAGAACCGGAGCAGGTCGCAGACATCGAGGAATACACCAAGGTCGAATCCATTTTCGTCCGGCATCGGAATGCGTTGCTGCTGAGGGCGAAGTTCGCGCCGATTTACACGGACTATTACCTGCACCTGATGCAGCACGGGATCCGGCACAATCCGGAGCTGGACCTGATGCTGAAGGATTTCCTGGCCGGGCTGACGCTGCATCTGGTGGCGCGGCCGTGGGCGGAGACGATCGCGTGGACGGTGAATCTGCGGGCTCCGCGGGTGAATGTGTTCGTCACCGGTGGATCGTTGCAGGAGGCGGTGACCGGCCGGCTTTTCACCGAGGACGTGCGCGAGCCGGACCGGAATTTCTTCTACTCGCAGGTGACGGCCAAGCAGCTTGCCGAGCCGCGGCTTTCGACCCTCGAAGTCGAGGGACGCGATCCACTGAGATGGATCGAGCAGTTCTATTCGCAGTCCGAACAGCGGCCGGCGCGGATCTTCCGGCACGAGGACGAGTTGTTCTCGCTGGTCGTGGCCCAGCCGGACTGCGACGAGGAATGGCTGGCCGGGCTCGATACCCAGGCGGCGGAGCGGATCCAGGAGGCCGAGGAGACGAACTTGTTAGAGACGCGGCGCTTCCGCTTTCACTGCGGTTGCGACCTCGGGAAAATCCTGCCGGTGCTGGGTTCGTGGCGGGAACGGCCCGACGATCTTTTCGCGGATGCGGACGTGATCACGGTGCAGTGCCCGAGATGCGCGGCGAGATACAAGGTAACCCGGGACATGATCTGAATGCCGCGCTCCTTCCACCACCGCGATTTCTCCGACCTTCCCGCGCTGCTTGCGGAGAAAGATGCGACGGGGCTTCGGGTGTCGTTGTGCATCCCCACGCTCAATGAGGAAGGAACCATCGCCCGTGTGGTCTCGGTGCTGAGAGAGGAATTGGTCGAGCGCCACGCCCTGCTCGACGAACTGGTAGTGATCGATTCGGGATCCACCGACCGCACCCGGGCGCTGGCTGCGGAGGCCGGTGCGGAGGTCGTCCTCGCCGCGGACATCCTGCCCTTCCAAGGGCAGAGGCCGGGCAAAGGCGAAAATCTCTGGAAGGCTGTCTATCAGCTCAAAGGCGATATCATTTGCTTCGTGGACGGGGACATCGGGAACATCCATCCGCGCTTCGTTTATGGCACGGTGGGGCCGCTCTTGCGGCATGCGGAAATCGGCTACGTGAAGGGCTTCTACGAGCGGCCTCTTCTCGCCAAGGAGGGGGTCGATCCGCGGGGCGGGGGGCGGGTGACGGAAATTCTCGTGCGGCCCCTGCTTCAGCGTTTCCGACCGGAGCTCGCGGGGCTTCACCAACCGCTCGCCGGAGAGTATGCGGCGCGGCGGGAGATTCTGGAAAGCATCCCCTTCCCCACCGGGTACGGAGTGGAGACGGCACATCTGTTGGACGTCCACCGTCTTCACGGGATCGGGGCGATTGCTCAGACCGATCTCGACGAGCGGATCCACCGCAACCGCTCGCTGGCTCAACTGGGGCGGATGTCCGGGGAGATCCTGGAGGCGTTTTTCGCGCGGGTGCCGGAGCCGGTGGAAGTCCCGGGCGAGCGTCCGGCGATGATTTCGCTGCCCGACTATCTCCAGCGCTTCCCAGCCGCCGCGGCCCGCGCTAAAAGACCCGCGTGAGCGCGCCGGAGATCCGCAAGCTTGTTCCCTCGGACCATTCCGCGGCCATTGCCCTGTTCGGCCATCTGAATCCGGGGATCCCGGCGGAGGTGCTGAAGGAGCGCTTCGAGACGATCCTGGCGGAGCACCCGCACTACCACATTTTCGGCGCCTTCGCGGAGGGCGAGCTGGCGGCGGTGGCAAGCGCTTGGATCGCCACGAAGATCTGGTGCGGCCGTTACCTGGAAATCGACAACCTGGTGGTCGATCCCGGGGTGCGGTCGTCGGGTCTTGGCACGGCGCTGATCCGGCACTTGGAGGAATTCGCGCGGGAGGAAGGCTGCCTGCTCGTGGTTTTGGACAGTTATACTTCGAATCATGCCTCGCACCGGCTCTATCATCGGCTAGGCTTCGAGATCTGGGGCTTTCACTTCGTGAAGCCCTTCGGACCGCTCGACCGCTGAAATTTTTTCATCCCCATGACCCCGCCGTTCTCCGTCGCCATCGTCCACTACCATCTGCACCGCGGCGGCGTGACCCGCGTGATCCACACCGCCTCGCGCTGCCTTACGGAAGCAGGCATCCCGCACGTGATCCTGAGCGGCGATCCGGACGAGAGCGGGGCGAAGCTACCGGTGCATGTGGTGGAAGGACTTGGCTACGGCACCGAGCCCGGCGGGCCCAGCGGCCTGCAACTGGTGCAGGCGATGCGGGCCGCCGCCTCGGCCACGCTCGGTCCGGGGCCGGTCGTCTGGCACTTCCACAACCATTCGCTCGGCCGCAACCGGGCGATGGCGGATGCGGTGGCGATCCTGGCGGAGGCGGGCGACGCCATGGTCCTACAGATGCACGATTTCGCGGAAGACGGACGTTCCGTGAACTACGAGGTGATCGCGGATGCGGAGACGCTTTATCCGCACTCGCCGCGGATCCGGCATGCCTTCCTCAATTCACGCGACCGCGGTTACCTGGTCGCCGCGGGGCTGCCGGCAGAGCGCGGGGTGCTGCTGCCGAATGCGATCACCGCACCGGCATTGGTGAAGCCGCTGGAGACAGCGCCGGAATCCGCGCTGGTGCTCTACCCGGTGCGCGGCATCCGGCGGAAGAATCTGGGCGAGCTTTTCCTGCTGGCGGCGCTCTCGCCGAAGGGTACGCGCTATGCGGTGACTCTGGGCCCGGACAATGTCCGCTGGCAGGCGGTGCACGAGGAGTGGCTGGCCTTCGCGGAAGATACACAACTGCCGGTGATGATGGATGTGGTCGGCCGCCTGGCTCCGGCACCCAAGGCACTGCGCACCTATTCCAGCTGGCTGCGGCATGCGACGCACTGCATCACGGCCTCGGTTTCGGAGGGCTTCGGCTTGGGCTTCCTGGAGCCGATCACGGTGGGCAAGCCCTTGCTGGGGCGGAACCTGCCGGCGGTGACCAATGATTTCTCGGAAGCGGGCATCGTCCCGGGACGGCTGTATGACCGGCTGCTGGTGCCGGCATCGTGGGTAGGCATGGAGACCCTGCGGCAGCGCTTGGTGCGGAGCCTGCGGGCGACCTTGGAAGCCTATGGCCAGGCGATGTCGAACGAGCAACTGGACCGCTCGTTCGCGGCGATGGTGCACAAGGGCCACCTTGATTTCGGGAACCTGCCGGAGGACCTGCAGCGGCAGGTAATCCACCGCATCCTGGCCGGGGAGGACGCCGACAACGTGCTGGTGGAAATTCGCGCCGAGACTCAACCGCTACGGGGCTGGCTGAAGCGGACCTTGAAGCAGACCAGACCGACCGCTAAGCCCGAGGACATGGCGGCCTATTCGACGGCGGCCTATGTGGAGCGCTTGCAGCAGCTCTATCAGGCGGTGATCGAGGCGAAGCCGGCGGCACCGGAGTATGTGCCGAAGCACAAGGTGCTGAGCCGCTTCCTCAAGCCGGGGTCGTTTCACTTCCTGTGCACGTGAGCATCCGCGCGGTGCTCTTCGACATCTACGGGACGCTGCTGGTTTCCAATGCCGGCGGAACGCACCCCGATCCACGCTTGAGGGAGGCGATTGCGGCGGAGCATGCGAGATCGCCGCATCCTTTTCCGGAGGTGGATATCAGGGAGATTTATGGCTCGCTGTATCCGGGGCTCTCGAGCGGGGAGATCGAGACGCTTGTGCTGGAAGAGGAGAAAGCGAGCAACCCGGTGAAGGAGATGCCGGGCGCGGCGGAGACTTTGCGCGGGCTTGCTGCGGCGGGACCCGCGCTGGGTCTGGTGTCGAATGCGCAGTTCTACACGGCGCCGCTCTTAGAGGAATGTCTGGGTGCTTCCCTGGAGGAGCTGGGGGTCGACCCCGAATTGTGCCGCTTCTCGTATTTGGAACGGCGGGCGAAGCCGGATCCGTTTTTGTTCGAGTCCTTGCGGGAGGTTTTGGCTACCCGCGGGTTGGCGGCGGATGAGGTGCTCTTCGTGGGGAATGACGTGCTCAAGGATATCGATCCTGCGAAGGCGTGTGGCTTCAAGACGGCGCTGCTCGTCGGAGATCCGGGCTCGCTCCGGCTGCACGGGCGCAGCTTGCATGAGTCTGGGGCGGACCGGATCTTGTCCAGCCTGTTCGAGTTGGCGGGGCTTCAAGCTTGAAAGCCACTCCAGTCGGGTGCCCGGGCCTCGAAGGTTACGCGCTCCAGCGTTAGCGGGTGAGTGAATGAGATTTGAGCCGCGTGGAGGCACATGGGAGGATCGCCCACCGCAAGTGTTTGGGTATCGCCGCGTTTGCCTGCCGGGAGGTAGACCGGATCGCCGATGATCGGAAAGCCGGCGTGCCAGAGGTGAATGCGAATCTGATTGGTGCGACCGGTGATCGGACGGGCTTCTAACAGAGCGGTTCCGTCGTCATGACGTTGAAGCACGCGGAACTCGGTTAGGGAATCGAGCCCGCCTTCCTCGATCTCCCGTGCGCCGGGACCGGAAGCTTCCTCGGAGATCGGGGCATCGACGGCAAGCTGGTCCTCGGGGGGATGGCCGTGGACGAGTGCGAGGTAGGTCTTCTCCACTTCACCGCGGGTGAATTGCGGTTGCAGCAGCTTGGCGAAGTGACGGGTGCGGGCGCAGACGAGGAGGCCGCTGGTATTGGCATCGAGGCGATGCGCGGGCCGCGGCTTCTCGGGGTGCCAAGCTTCGTGAAGCAAATGGACGAGGGTGTTCCGGTTGTAGCGACCGCAGGGATGCATCGGCAGCGGCGCGGGCTTGTGGATTACGACGATAGCCTCGTCCTCATGTAGCACCCGGATTCCGGCATTCACGGCGGGCTCGACGGTGCCGGGGAAGCGGCGCTGCCACTCCTCCCCTGCCCTGACGATCCGCTCCGGAGCGGCAGCGGTTCCGCGGGGATCGAGGATGTGGCCCGCGGCGAAATGCTGGAGCCAGCCCTCGGCCGCGAGTTGAGGGAAGATGGCGATGAGCGTGTCGAGGATCGTCTTACCGTCATGCTGTCCGGGGATCCGCAACGGGCGGCGGTTTTCGTAGGGGACGCTACCGGGTAGAGTATCCGTGAGGCGGGCCAAGGCGGCATGGCGGGCGGCGATTCGCTCCGCCATTTGATCGCTGCTTTCGCGATGGCAGTGCGGGCATGAGACGTTCGCGACGTAGCGTGGGTCGTCCTGTTCGTGAGCGGTCAGCGGTGCCTGGCAGGCGAAGCAGACGGCCGAGCCGGTCTCGCTGAGGGCGGGGTCCACGCCCACGCGTTGATCGAAGACGAAGCACTCGCCATCGTAGTGGTCGCCTCCGACTTCCTCGAAGTATTTCAGGATGCCGCCTTCGAGCTGATAGACCTCGCGGAAGCCGGCCCGCTCCATGAAGGGTGCGGCCTTTTCGCAGCGGATGCCGCCGGTGCAGAAGGTGACCACCGGGGCATCGCGCATCTCGGCGGGAAGCTTGGCGACGGCCTCGGGGAAGTGGCGGAAGTGATCGATGCCGGCGGTGATCGCGTTGCGGAAGGTGCCCAGTTTCACCTCGTAGTCGTTGCGGGTATCGTAAAGGACCACCGGCTTCCCTTCATCGAGCCATTGCTTGAGCGTGCGGGCTTCGATGCGGGGCGAAGTGTAGGCGGCGGGATCGATGCCCTCGACCCCGAAGGCGATGATCTCCTTCTTGAGGCGCACCAGCATGCGCGAAAAGGGCTGGGTGTCGCTCTCGCTGTATTTCGGGGCGAGGTCTTCGAGGCCCGGCAAGCTGCGGAGTTTTACGAGCAGTCCTTCGACGGCATCTGCATCACCGGCTAGGAAGAGATTGATGCCCTCGGGCGCGAGCAGGATGGTGCCTTTCAGACCGTGCTCCTTGCAAAAGGAGAGCAGGTCTTCGCGCAATTCCTTGAGGCCCTCCATGCGGGCGAAGCGGTAGGCGGCGATGTTGGTGACGACGGACACGGTTCGAAAATGGAACGGATGGGCAGGCGAAACGGATTACTTCACCCCTACCCCGCTCAGGAGATAAGTCGCGAAGGAGCCGAGCCAGTGCTCGCCCTCGTAGTGGCCGGTGACAACCATCGCAAGGCCGGCCTCGCTGTGCTTGGTGGCGGCATCGAGCAGGACTTTCTTGCGCGGGTCGGTGTCTGCGAGCACGGAAGCGATACCGCGCATGGTCCAGGCACGGGTGAGATTGAGGCCGGCCAGGTGGATGAGGTGGCCGTCGGTGGGATCACTGACGGTGACGGGGGTCAGCAGATTGCCCGCATCCCCTTTCGCGAGGGCCGGGAGATAGTCATCGAGCCACTTCGAGAACTCCTCCGCGGGGAGCACGCGGCGCATGAGATCCGCGGCATTGAGGCCCGGCGAGAAGAAGTCGTTGCCGGAGGGTTCGTAGGCGATGGGGTAATTGCGATCCTTGCCGTAGAAAGCACGGGCCTTGTCTAACAGGAGCCGCTCGAACCCGGTATCGCCGGTGGCGTGGGCGTAATCGAGCATCTGGGCGAGCGGGAAGGCGGACTCCGGGTGAAAGCCGCAGCGGATCGGCCAATCGAGCTTGGGTAGATAATCCCCGGCGAGTGTCACGATCTCCTTCTCCAGCACCGCGTAGTCGGCCGACCAGCGCTTGGCATCGGGATCGTCCCAAGTGCGCAGTTCCATGGCGAGGCGCAGCGCCCAAGCCCAGCCATACATGCGCTCGAAGCTCTTGTTATTCTTCTCTCGAAAGTAAGCGGCCTCGCCTTCGAGCGCCTGCCGGGTAAAGCGGCCGTTAAGGACCTCGCGGGCCTCCGCTGCGAAGGGAGCATCGGGGAACAGCTTGATCAGGCGGACCAGCGTCCAGTGGCCGTGCACGGAAGAGTGCCAATCGAAGTGCCCGTAAAATACCGGGTGCATCCCGCGCGGCGTCTTGAGGTCTTCCGGACCGGTGGTGACGTGGCCGGTCTTGTTCGGGAATTCGCGGTCGATCCCCGCGAGGGCGAGTTTCGCGAAGCTTTCCGCCTGGGCACTGGTCATCGGTTTTTCCTGCCCGAATGCCGCCGTGGCGACAAGTGCGGCCAGCAGGGAAAGCGTGCTCTTGAAATTCATGCGCGGAGTCAAAGCGGCGGAAGCGGAGGACGGAATGAAAAAACTAAGCGTCGGGGGACCTCTCCGCCCAGCGCAGTTTCGCGGGGATGCTGCGGGGATTCGCGTGGCGCTCCGCCGGGGTCGCCGTGACCACGCCATCGCTGGCGGTGGCGTAGACGCCCTCGCGCAGTCCCGCTTGGAAGGCCTTCTTCACGCGCCGGTCCTCCCCGGAGTGGAAGCTCAGGATCGCGACCCGGCCGCCGGGCTTCAGGCACTGCGGCAGGACGCGCAGGAAGGCGTCCAAAGCCACGAATTCTTCATTCACCGCAATGCGGATCGCTTGGAAAACGCGGCGGACGGTCAGGTCGATGCGCTCCTCGTCGAGACGAGCGATCTCCGGGAGGATGCGGATGGAGCGGGCCAGATCGAGTGTGCCGCGAAAGGTGCGGCCGGCGAGAGCGGCGGCGATTTCTTCCGCGCGTGGTTCGTCGGCATTCCCGTGGAGAGCCGTGGCGAGCTTGTCCGGCTTCACCTTGGCGAGCCATTCGGAGGCCGGGATGCCGCGCTGCGGATTCATCCGCATGTCGAGCGGGCCGTCAGTCTTGAAGGTGAACCCGCGCGTGGGGTCGTCGACCTGCATCGAGGAGCAACCCAGATCGGCGAAGACGAAGTCCACGATATCGAGTCCGAGTCCATCCAAGGCCTTGCGGATCCCCGCATAGTTCGAGCGCTGCGCGACGAAGCTCTCCGGGCCGAAACCGGCATCGCGGAATCGCTCTTCCGTCCGCGGTTGCTCGATCGGATCGATATCCAGCCCGATCAGGCGACCGCCCGGGGTGATCCGGGAGAGAATTTCGCGGGCATGCCCGCCGTAGCCCAGCGTGGCATCCACCCCGCATTTCCCGGGCTCCAGCGAGAGCACTTCCATGCATTCCGTGACCATGATCGGCACGTGCGTGCCGGCCGGGGTCTTCCCCGAGGCCAGCACCTTCGCCACCGTCTCCGCGTGGCGGCCGGGGTCGAGCTCCTTGTATTTGTCCTCGAAGCGGCGGGGATTCTTCCCCGCGTAGCGCTTCCTCCGCGGTGGCCGCGATGCCGGATCGTCCATGGCCGCCAGCCTACCTGCCCTGCCGCCGCCGCCAAGCGCGGTTCCGGATTCCCGCACCAAAATGCTTGCCATCCCCTCCCCGATCCCCCCAAATCCCCGCCCGCCGAGAGGCCAACAGAAGCGCGCTTAGCTCAGTGGTAGAGCACATCCTTCACACGGATGGGGTCGCAGGTTCGAAACCTGCAGCGCGCACCATCTGGCTCCTCCGTCACCTTGGGAAAAGGAATCGGTTGAATTCCAATTCAGACCCTTAGCGAGGCACGGAATCCCCGGGCGCTGTAGTAGGACTGCGCGCCGTTGTGGTAGATAAAGACACGACCGAAGCGGCAATCGCCGAAAAGGGCTCCGCCGAGTTTTCTGACATCTGCGGGCGTTTTCACCCAAGTCGTCGTCTTCTTGTCGAACTCCCCGAGTTTTTGCAGCTCGTGATATTGCTCTTCCGTCAAAAGCTCGACTCCCATGGCCTCTGCCATGTCGACGGCGGAATCCCTCGGCTTGTGTTCCTTCCGGGAGTCCAGCGCTTCACGGTCGTAGCACACGGCTGCGCGGCCTTTCGGACTCTCCGGCGAACAATCGAAGAAAATGTATTCGCCCGTCTTCTTGTCGTGACCGACCACATCCGGTTCGCCGCCGGTATCTTCCATCTCATTGAGTGACCAAAGCTTTCCGGCATTGGCTTCCAACTTCGCCTGCACCTTCGCCCATTCGAGGCCTATATGGCGGTTCATGTTCTTCTCGAAGCGGGCTTTCAACGCCTTGAACAGTTCTTCGCGTTGCTCTGACGACAGCTTCTTTTTTGATCCAGCGTCCTTCATGTGGATTTCGGTTTAATGCTATTTCGTTTGAGGGGTCGATGCTAGCCCGCCTTCTTTGAGAAAAGCCGACGCAGGGCATGGCCTTTCCACATCAAGATCCCCGTGAGGACCACGGCTGGAAAGTAGAAGTATTGGAAGAACCGGGCATACGGTTGAACCTGCTCGGGTGGACCATAAATATAGCCGACCAAAGTAATGCCAAAAATAATGTGAACCCAGCGAAGAATGGAACGCTTGGTGGCATCTTTCATGATTTGAGATGGATGATTGGGTGATGATGAGTGAAACAGGCGGCGCTCCTAACCGCGGTCGGCCTCCAAGCCCGCGATGATGGCGGGAAGCTGTCCGAGCATCTTCGCCCAGCCGAACTCCGCCCCCTTGAACGCCTGATTGCCTCCCGGATGGGAGAAGTCGAAGCCGGAGTGCTCGAAGAGGAGGCGCGTGCCATCGCCGTCGGGCTCAAGCACGAAGCTCACCCGTGTATCGACGACGGGTCCGCCAGCGGACCATGAGAAGACGAGCCGGCTCGGCGGCTCGCATTCCAACACCTCGCAACTCACGATCAAGCCGTCGAAATTCATCTTGGGATTCCCCGGCACGCGGAACGTGAAGTGATGGCCGACGCGGGGCTCGAAGTCGTTCGGGAACATCCACCCGGCCAGGGCGGTGCTCCCGGCGATTGCCTCCCAAACCTGCTGCCGTGGCTGCGGAAGCAGAATCTCTCTTCGAATCGTCTTATTCATGTTTCGCTCTTCTTGAATAACTGCTTCTGAAGCCGCAGGAGGCGGTCGTCCCAGAACCGTTCGTATTGCGAGATCCAGTCCCGCACCGGGCCGAGTCGTTCCGGGTCGAAGCGGTAGCGGCGTTCGCGGCCGTGTCGCTGCTCGGTCAAAAGGCCGGCATCGAGCAGCACGCGAAGGTGTTGGGAGACCGCCGGGCGGCTCATTTCGAAGTGCGCGGCTATGTCGCTGACAGGACGCTCGGTGTCGGTGAGGAGATCCAGCATCTGGCGCCGCGCACGATGGCTGATCGCGACGAACACGTCGGGCTTGCGATCCGGAGCGATGACCATGGTTGGAATATGCGTAAGCGATCGCTTACCTGTCAAACTTCAAATCCCCCTCTCTCTATTTTGGCGCACAATGTTGTCCCTCGGGGATTCGTGCTAGTATTCAACGGGCCGGGATGCCGCGGAAAAAATTGAGAAGCCGTCACCCACACACCTTCATCATGAAACTCGAGCTGCCTCTTATCCTCTCCGTCGGTGCCCTTTCTCTGGCGGCCTGCAAGCGCGACCCGGAAACCCCGGCTCAGAGACCCTCGCCGGAAGCCGATGCTTCACCTGCCACGCCTCCATCCGCGAGGCTGCCCGATTCGTCGGAAGGTCGTCCTATCCTGTCCACCGATTCCCCGACGCCTGGCGAGTTGGGATTGGCCGATGGGCGCGCGGCGAAGGTCGAAGCAAAGCTCCGGAAGATCGTGGTCGAGCAGTTGGGAGTGACGGCGGACAAGGTCGTGCCCTCCGCGCGTTTCGTCCAGGACCTCGGCGCGGATAGCCTCGATTTCGTGGAACTGGTGATGGCATGCGAGGAGGAGTTCAATGTCTCCATCCCCGACGACACCGCGGAGAAGATGGCGACGGTGGAAAGCGCCGTGAATGCTCTCATTTCGCTGGGTGCCCGCTAGGCCGCAGCCTTGCGGCTTCAGCCAGTCGGTTGTCCGGAATTTTTCTTGGGGTGGTCAACGGGCATTGTAAATATAGCACGGTGAAAAACGATGATCAGACCAAGATCGGGATCCCGCGAAGCTTGCCTCACGACACACTAGTCTATGGCGTTTTCGGCTTTCTCGACGCAGTGCTTCAAGAGAAGGAAATTAGCGCTGCCCAAGCAGGAGAACTCGACCGGGGTATCGAGCCATTGGATCGTGGCCGACTCCGGCGAAAGGTCACGAATCTCATCGTGCGCACCTTCCGGCTTCAGTTCTACGGTTGTCCCCTGCGCGACGAGTTGGCACTCTTCCGCTTGTATCATCGCGACGACATGGCAGATGCGCTCGCCCACGCATACGGCTTGTATAAGCGAGGTCAGGATCCGCTGGAGGCCTTGACCGCGGACTATTGCCTCGACTCGCGCGGTCTCCTCTTCTGGGAAGACATCGAGCATCTGAAACAGCTCGAAGCCCGGGGCGAATCATCCGTTTGGAGCGAATTCAGGCGTTTCTACCGCGATGGAGACCGCATGATCCGCTGCCGGACTCCCGTATCCCACGGTTTGCTCCTGGTTCGAGGAGATCGCTTGGTTTGGGAAATCGAGGAATTGCATCTTGAGGTCTACGGAATCTCGCTGAGGTGGGTCACCGATCTCGAGAAGTTTGAAGCATTGGGAGGAAGCAGAGCCTTTCTTGCCGGCGAATTCGTATGGCCACCGGCGGACTGGGTGAATCCGGTCACCGACGAGGAAGAAGCGAAGTCACTCGGCAAAACAGTGCGCGGTGTGGAATTCAAGCCCTAGAAGCGCCAGGTCACACCGGAGCGCAGCGAGAAATCGCTCGAAGCCTGGCCGATCCCCGCGCCCGCGCCGAGGCGGATGGTGCAGGCGTGCACCGGGGTCCAGTAGAGTCCCGCGATGACTTCGTTTTCACCATGAACATTGAAGTCGCCGATGTTCTCGACGCCCGCGGCCCAAGCGTGCGTGAATTGATGGCGCAGGCCGATCGCGTAGCCGAAGTCATACTCGCCCGAACCCGGCGCGACGCCGATGAGGTTCACTACCAGGCGCGTCTGCTCCCCGAGGCGGGTGTCGGCGATGAAGCGAAGGTGGAAGTGATCCTCGCCATGCCGGTGGATGCCGCCGTGACTGTGCGAGCCGTGGTCATGCTCCTGACCATGATCGTGCTCGTGTTCTTCTCCGCCGGGCCCCGGGCCATCCGGGCCGGGGTCGACTCCGCCTTCCTCTTCCTCCTCATGATGGTGATGCCCCGCCGAGCCATGGCTGTGGCCGGATTCCTCCGCGAAGACATAGCCCGCGCTCAGTGCGAAAGAGACCGGGAAGTCTCCGGTCGGAATCTTCCACTGGAGCGTGGGATCCACGGAGGAATAGTCCCAACCGGACGACTCCTCCTCCGCAAAGCGGACCGAGGTTCCGAGGGCTAGCCCCGGCCCAATCCCCGCCATGAATCCCGGCTCGATGCTTAGCTCATCTTCATCTCCGCGCTTCGACCATTCGAAGGAGCTGAAGACGGTCGCGTGCCATGGATCGGGCACATCGGCGTCCAGCGCGACGAGGAAGTCCTGGCCGTGGTGGGCACGGGCGGTGGGAATGGCCACCAAGCTGGCTGCGCCTGTTAGAGAGAGAATCGTTTTGGGATGCATGGCGGGTGCGATGTGAATCAACGGCGGCGGCGGAGAACGGCGAGGCCACCGGCCAGCGCGGCCAAGAGGGACGACGAAGGCTCAGGAATGGTCGAGAAGGTGGCCTTGAAGCCCTGGCGCGGCGGGTTGAGGTCGGAGGGCGCGTTGCTACCCATGGCCAGGGTATAAGTGCCGGCAGGGAGGAGCCATGTGGCCTCCGCGGAGGATTCCGTGCTGTTCTCTTTGAGCCCGATGAAGGTGAGATCCTCCGCCCAATCGATGTTGCCGCGGTTGTTGTAGGTGTGGAACTCGCCGTCCGCCGGATTCGCTCCTAATAGGTCTGCGATCTCTACCGGAATCTCATCCTGATCGACCCCGGAGAAGAGCGTGAAGGATGGGAAGAAACCATCGCTCGGCCTAAAGCCTCCGACATTGCCGGAGCCGGTGAAGGGTATCGAGCCATTCGCTTCCAGGCGGATCGTGAGGTAGGCCGCTTCGGTCAGGGTAATCGAGGCCCACTGGGAAGTGTGGGTCCAGCCCGCGGTCGGGTCCCCCGGCTCGAACATGCTCTGGTCTTCCCAGGACCACGCACCGACATGCGAGCCGGCGAGATCCGGGGTGACGCCGACATCGTCGCCATCAAGCGTGACGGACCATTCGTAGCCGATACCGCCGGCGGCATCGGGATTTCCAGCATCGTGGAAGTTCACGGTGGCGGCTCGGGTGAGAGGCGCGGCGAGGAGCGCCGCGAAGGCAATGTGTCTTGTTGTCATTGGATTGTTGTTAGGGAAATCATTCGTCACCAGGTGCGGCGGAGCCGGAAAAACTCGCGGCCATCCGCAGTGCGCGGCCGCTCGAGCCGCAGGAAGGGTCCGGTAGTGGAAGGCGCTCCGTTCAGGGGGCTCCAAACGTCTTCCAAGGAAATGGCGCTTTCCGGGGTCCAATCCCCTGCCCCGGCCGCCCAGCTGAAGTCCGCTCCTGCTGGAATAAGGCCGAGTTCGGTGGCCGGGATCGCTTCGTCGGCATCGGGAATGCCGTCACCATCACGGTCGCCGCCCATGCGCGGCCCTGCGCCAAGCGGCACGCCCATGAAGGTGAAGGAATCCCCGCCGCCGAGTAGATCGAGAACCTGGGAGCGGGTGAGTGAGGGCCGCGAACTACGATCGGCATCGTACTTCAAGCTTGCAGGTGCGAAGCGGAAGCGCCGCCCCCCTGCCCTGCCCTGCACCACCAGATCACAATTGGTGCCGGACTGCGATTCCAGCAAGGCAATCTCCGCGAGCACCGCGGCGGAGCTGCGATTGAGCAAATCCACCGTCACGCTGCGGCCCACGGCTGGTGCCGTGCCGGTGTCGAAGCACAGCAAGAAAGCGGTCAGATTCGCCAACTCGGCTTCGCTATCGATCGTGTCCAGTTGGTAGAAATGGCTCCGCGGCAATTCGTGACCGGTGCCGTCCGAGCCGAGGCCGAAGCCGGAGAGCGACTGCGCGCCGGGGGCGGGATTGTAGAGGTCCGCGCGCTGGTAGACGGTGCGCAGCGGCGGGTTCTTCATGTTCTGCGTACCGTCCACCTCGCGGCTCAGGTCGATGTTGTTGTCGGTTCCGGCGGGCAGCGGGTGGCAGACCACGCAGTGGCTCACCAGGTGGTTGTTGAAGAGATCGCGGCCGAAGGACGCATTGCCGCCGCGGAAGGATGTCGGCAGGCTGCGGTCGGGATTGCGGTTCGGGTTCGGGTGATGCGGGATCGTATTCAGGTAGGCAGCCAGCGCGTTCATGTCCGCCGCCGGGATCTGGCTGCCGCCCATCAGGTTGCTGAAGGTGGAGTTGAAGCTCTGGATCGAGGGCTTGTCGCCGCGCCAGTGGAACTTCGGTGTCACCGCCGCCGCCGGTTGGGTCACGCCGCTGATATTGGCCGCCATGCCGCGCAGCGTCTGCGTGATCATCGGTCCCTTCATCGGGTGCAGGGTTCGGTCGCGGAGCATGAGATTGTGCGCGGAGAGATTCGCGCCCTTCACCGTAACCATGCTGCCGCCCGGGTCCCCGAGATCCCATGCCAGGCCATCGCGATCGGCATCGAGATGACAGCTCGCGCAGGAATTCGTTCCATTGCCCGAGAGCCGGGCATCGAAAAGAAAGCCGCGACCCGCCCGCACCGCCGCGGGCGTTGGATCGTAGCTGCCGGCAGGAATTTCGGAGAGGATCGCGCGGCTTGCGGTATCGAGCGTGGTGATGCTGTTAGAGAACTTGTTCAGCACCTGCAAGCGGGTGCCGCCATTCGACAGCACGAGTCCGCGCGGCCCTCGCATCGCGGCAGGACCGCCCCCGCCCGTGCGCAGGTCCACCCGGTTGAGCACGCTGCCATCGGCGGTGTTGACCTCGGCGAGACGGTCCGAATTGAAGGCGGCTATCCACGCACGGGAACCATCGGCGTTGAAGGCCAGTCCCGTCGGCTGCGCGAGCGCGATGGCTTTGGCCGGCTCGTTGGGCAACAGGCTGTAGTTGACCGATGGATTGAGATCATGGACCACTGGCGCGCCCACAAGCGGGACCCGGGTCAAGCGGTGCCGCACGAAGTTCCCGCGGAGTTGCGGCTCGAAGCGGACAAGGTTGAGCGACTCCGAATTCGCAATCCACAGCTCGCCCGACTGCGGGTGCACCGCGAGGTCGAAGGGATGCGTCCCGGTGCCGCCGATATAGCGGGTTACCGCCAGCGTCGTGGTGTCGATCTCCGCGACATCGTGATCGACCACCGTGTGCTGGATGCGCGGATCGGACGCCGGCACGATCAGCGCGGTCCGCGGTGCGGCGGGCAAGCCATTCGCAGGTGCCGGTTGTGCGGGTGCTACGGTGCGCGGCAGGATGGTGCTGCCATTACCCGACAGGAGGAAAGCGACGTAGATCTTGCTGCCGTCCGCACTGGCAGCAAGCGCCCGCGGATACACCCCGTTCAAGGGGATCGTTCCAACCGGCTCGCGGGTGATCGCATCGAAAACCCGCAGCAGCGAATTCCGGGCGCAGGAGACGAAGGCCTTGCCCCCGGCAAATACAAGGTCCGCCGGCTCATCCGGCACGGACAAAGTCGCCAGCACCCGGCGCTCGGTCAGGGATAGCACCGAGATCGAGTCGGAGAGTTCGTTGACCACCCATGCCTCGCCATTGCTGCGGGCGCGCACTGAAACCGGTTCCAAACCCGTGCCAATTTCATCAATCAGCAAGGGTGCCGGCCGTGAGGGATTGGAAATATCAAAGACCGAAAGCGAGCTTTCCGGTGAATTTGCCACAAGCAGCCGGGTCCCGTCCGGCGTCAGAGCCAGCGGATGAACTTGGCGCGCCTCGAATTGGGCGTGCAGCGAAGGACTCGCCACGACAAGGGCGAGGTATGTGAAAAAACGAAAGAGCATTGTACGATGGATTTCGTAGCCATGGCAAAGGACCGGAGGGACGCTCAAAAAGCGACCTGTTGACGACATCCCGGCGGATCACTTCCCGCGTGCCGCAAAGCGGCATCAAGCGAGACGGGCTCAGTTCAGCTCCTGGCGAGAGAGAGAGGTCGGTGCCAGACACGGACCGGGATGATCGTTCGAAGATCACTCCGTCAATGAAGCCAAATAATCCGCCGAAGCGTCCGCTTCATCCGCAAGCACCCAGCCCTCCCCGCGCGCTACAGGCACGGAAAGTCGGGATGGATCAGGCGGCGTTTCGCGGCGGTGGCAGCGGCGGACAATAGCCCACCCGGGCTCCCCGGGAATCAAGATCCGGGAAGGAAACCAGCACCACATCGCAGGCCACCGGCAGCGGCAGGACCACGGCCTTGCCAGGCAGGCAATCCTTCAGCACCAGATTCTGCGCGCCGACCGGCACTTTCTCGGGCCCTTTCGACTCCTGCTTCTTGCCCTCGGCGATCGCCTTGCACATGCAGCAGGGGTGGGCCCCGTCGAAGGTCTTGGATGCCCCTTGGACGATGCCGTCCTGCGCCGAATAATCGACGAGCATCTTGGACCACGCCACCACCTGCAACGTCCCCCACTGGCCGCCGCAGAGATGCAGGCAGCCGAGCACGGCAATGACGATACGCATGAAGCGGCTCAAGACGCTCCCTCCATCTCCCCACCCGGGGGGTGGCGTCAATTCCGAAAAACTGCTTCCCTGCTTCGGCCCTGCGGGCATCCCGAAAAATCAATGCTCGCCGTTGGCATATCTCTTGCGTTTGGATTTCCCGTCTTCTCCCGATTCATCCCCTTTCCCGCACTTCCCTCGGTATGCCGGAATCCCGGCAATCCTTGAATTTATGGCCGTTCCGCTAAACCCGGCGCGGCGCTCTCACGTGAATCAGCGTTCCCCAGCCGCCCCATGGATCGCCCTAAGGACAATCTCGAAGAATTCGTCCACGAACTGACCCGCTGTCAGGGCGACCTGTTCTATTTCATCCGCGCGCTCTGCGGGGATCCCCATGCCGCCGCGGATATCCGTCAGGCGGTCAACATGATCCTCTGGCGGAAGCGCGAGAAATTCCGCCCCGGCAGCAGCTTCAAGAACTGGGCCTTCAGGATCGCCCAGCTCGAGGTCATGACCTATCTCCGCCGCAAGAAGAAGGACCGCACGGTCTCTTTCGATGCCGACCTGATCGAGAGCTTCGCTTCCGAGATGCCGTCGATCATCGACGAACTGCCGGAGCGCCGCTTGGCACTGGCGGAATGCCTCAAAAAGCTCACCCCCAAGGACGACGAACTGATCCGGCACCACTACTGGTCCGGCGGCTCCCTCGACTCCCTTGCCCGCGCCACCGAGCGCAGCGTCGGCACCCTCAAGGCCCGGTTGTTCCAATTGCGCGGCAATCTGCGCCGCTGCATCCGCTCCCAATTGTCGCCCCGCGAATCCTGACCCGATGGAAGAACAAGACATCAACCGCCTCCTCAACCGCCTGATCGATGGCACGATCAGCCAAGAGGATTTTGCGCGGCTCCAAGGTGCGATGCGGGTCAGCCCCGAGGTCCGCGCCGAATACTACGATCTCATCGGCGTCGATCTGATGCTTGCCGAGCGCTACGAGGTGCCCACCCATATTTCGGTCCAGGCCAAGGCCATGAACGACCACTGGGTGGTGCGGCGCTCGAAGCACAAGGTGGTGAAAGCTGCCGTCTGGGCCGCTGCCGCCTGCGTGCTGCTCACGCTCGGCGGGGCCTATCTATTCCGCGACCGGCCGCCGGCCGCCACCCTCACTTCCTCGTTCGACTGTCAATTCACCATCGACGGCAGCGAACGCAGCATCACCACGCTCAAGGAGGACGAAATGCTGGAGGTGAAGAACGGCGTGCTCTCGATGTCCATCGGCCCTCACGTGAAGGCCTTGATCGAGGCTCCCGCGCGGCTCCGGCTGACAACGCACGAGGGCAGGCTCGATCTTCAGGAAGGCAGCGTCTTCCTCCAGATTCTCCCCGGCGGCAAGGGCTTCGAGGTCCATACTCCCGGTGGTATCATCCGCGATATCGGCACCAAGTTCGGCGTCCATGTCGCGGCGGACGGCACCGTGGAAACCCACGTAAGCGCCGGCACCGTCGAAATCGACCGGGAGGACGGCCAGGCCAAGCGCCAGATCCGCGCCGGCGAGATGGCCATTTGGAACGGCAAGGGCGCGATCCGCGGCGGCATCAACACCGCCGGACGTTTCGTCGAGGACCTGCCTTGGGAAGAGACGATCTTCGATGACAATTTCGACGACCCCGATGGCACGGTGCTCGACAAGAAGAAGCCGGACACCGGCCTGCCGTGGGCGACCCTGATGGAGATGAATCCCTCCACCATCTCCGGCGGCATGCTCGATACCTCGACGGGACCGCGCTCGCTCCAAGCCCGTTTCAAAGCGGACCAGTCCAGTAAGCGGAGGGTCTACATCGTGAATTTCTCCACCCAGGTTCCCGGGAATATCTGGGACAAGGCCGGCTACCCCGATGCCGCCGAGAGGATCACCTTTCTCCGCCCGGGGGATGCACCTCTCTTCAGCCTCGTCGCCCGTGCTTCCCGCACGCACCACTGGCAGATCAAAAACGAGCTCAACGGCGACCATTCGATTGGCACCCGGGTTTCCTCCCTGCTGCAGCATGATCTGACCCTCACCTATGACAGCGGAACCGGCGAAGTCCGCCTCTACAAGGGAAGCAGCACCAAGGGCACCTTGATCGACCAGCCCTTCAAGGTCGGGGCGGGTAATTCCTTGGACTCCGTGATCGTCTCGAACGACGGCGGCGGCGATGTCGCCCTGGAGAACTTCACGGTAAGGATGCTCACGTATCCCCAAAACGGGGATAGTCCGGCGAGCCGCTGAACGAACCGATTCCTGCGCTATGGTGCCGGGCGGTGATCTGGGTGGATTCCCGTAGGCTCCGGTACCATCAAGCATATTCATCTATTCCACTGGGAAAATGAGATTGAAGACCCTATGAAATCGACGTAAAGATTCCGGTTAGGCGCGATAACTGCGTGATTACGGAGCAGGTACAAAACCCCATGAAGCCATCCGGATCGACCCGCTTGGGAGCAAGGCTCTCGAGGCTTTTCCGCCCTACGGGCGAGAAGGGGTTCGTCCTCGTGGTGACATTGCTGATGATGACCTTGGTGTCCGTCCTTGTGATCGGGCTGCTCTCGTTGGCCAGGGTTTCGCTGCGGAGTTCCAACCACGGCGAGGCCCGGAAGATGGCCCAAGCCAATGCCCGGATGGCGCTCGCCTTGGCAATCGGCCAGTTGCAGAGCGAATTGGGTGATGACCGCCGCATCACCGCGGACGCGTCCCTTCTGGATGCCAAATCAACCCAGTCGAAACTGGTAGGCGTCTGGGATTCCGCCTCAGGCAGCAACCTCTCGAACATCATCGCCGCCGCTCCCGGTTACGAAGGTTGGAAGCGTGACAAATTCCGCACCTGGCTGGCCTCCAGTCCCAGCCCCTACCAACTCAAGCGGCGGGAATTCCCGGCCACGCCGGTCCCTCCCGAGGCACCGCGCCTTTTCTCGGAGGATCTGGATGGCTTCGACATGAAGGCCTCCACCGTCCCCGTGGCCCAACTCAATGGCATCGGCGGCATGGCCTGGGCGGTGACCCAGGAGGGCACCAAGGCGCGTATCAACCTCGGCAGCGACAGTTCACGGGCCGAGTTCAACGATGCGATCCAAGCCCCGAACGGCCCCAGCCTGGCGCTTTCCGATCTAGCCACCCAGCCTTCCGCCGGCTGGTCCCAACGCTCGGCACGCGTGCTCGGGATGCGGCAGGCGGTGCTCGATACGGATTTCAAGCTCGCCAAAAACACCGCCGGCCAGCTTGGCCGCGAGCATACCGCCGTCGCCCGCGGCGTGCTTTCCAACGTGGTCAGGGGCGGCCTCAAGACCGACCTCTCGCTCGGATTCGAACTCTCCGATGCCCAATTCAAGCAATCCCGCTGGGACAAGGTGGCGAACCCCTTCGCCGGCGGCACGGCTCCCGACGGCGAGGTCCCCCTCTTCCAACCGCTCAACGGCGGCACCCCGGTGAAGGTCACGATGAATTACCGCTCGGTGGTGTATGACCACATCTTCGAGAGCGGCTCGGCACCTACCTTCCAGTCCCTGCGCTCGCACTACAATCTCTACCAGCATCTCTACAACTCCGGCGGCCCCACCGCCTCCTACCGTCCCCAGGCCAGCGCCTATTGGCCGAATGTCGGGTCGGAACGCGGCAGCGAAACCTCCGTCGCGCCGGTGCTCGACCGCGTGCTCTTCTTCGTCTGCCTCCACGTGGATAGCCAGGGCTACCTGAACACCGTCTTCACCCCGGTGATCACCCTCTGGAATCCCTACAATGTCGCCGTGGAATCGGAGGGCTTCGTGGTCTTCCCGTGGATGGACATCCCCCTGTTCGAGACCTTCACGGTCAACAATCAGGGGCTCGGCCAAGTCCCCCTCTCCTTCCACATGGGCCGCGACACCACCGGCCAGCAGGAAGGCCGCCAGAAGGAGCCCTACTTCTACTGCAACCTGACCGGCGACGGCACCAAGAGCCTCAAAACGCCGATCCGGATCGGTCCCGGCGAGGTCCGGGTTTTTGTCCCGGCCACCAAATCCGTGGTCCGCTACGATCGCTTCCCGGATGAGAAAAACCGCACCGCTCTCTTCATGAAGCCGGCCGTCGCGGCTGAGGATCTGGTGCTCGGCGGTGGCATCGGCGTGCCGATGAACATCAGCATGGGCCAGCCGATCGACCGCATCATCGGCAACAAGGATCAGGTCAAGGTGAAGCTGGATATGCGCTTCGACGGCTTCCACTACTTCGTGCGCGCGGAGGATGCAGGACGCTTGAAGGGGCTCGATCGCGGCAAGACACTCTCCGAGGTCCAGATCCATAAGGGCAAGATCGGCATCCAGAGTCTGGAATCCCCGGTTTACACCGGTGAAGCGTTGATGCGCAAGCCACAGCCGGTCGCGTTGCTGGAGACCTACCACCGCACCGCAGGGGAAGCCGGTCAAATGGCGGATCTCGTTTACACCGTCAATCCGCGCCAACGCTATGTGAACGGCATGCTGTCGGGATCCCAGAATTTCGCCGCCGGACCGCATTACGAGTCGAGCATCCACCCGGTCGCGGACTTCATCAGCTCCGCCTTCCAAGTGACCAAGGACGGACAGCGTTCCTATTACGGGATGAGCAATGCCTCGGGCAGCGGTCGTGATTACCTGCCCTTCTTCGAAATACCGCAGGAGCCGATGCTTTCGCTCGGTGCCTTCCAGAATGCGGATCTGGCGGACTCCGCCTTCACCCCGGGATCGCAGTTCGGCAATGCCTGGGCCTCCGGATTCGTGGCCAACAACAAGGTGGTCAACCACCTCAAGGCCGCACCGATCAACGGCGAGAAAATCGAGCCGAACGGGGTCGGCCTCTACGATAGTTCCTACCTGCTCAATGCGGCGGTCTGGGACGGCTATTACTTTTCGTCGATCGCGCCGCGGACCCGCGCCGGGTCTCCACCTGTCAATCGGGGCTCCCCCTCGGTTTACGATGAACCGACGGTAAAAACGGAGGAGAAAGCCGCCTCGATCATCAAGGACTGGGTGAACGATCCGGATGCCCATCCCCTCCGCAATCCCCGCCACATCCTCTATCGCGGCGGCTTGACCGACCAGCAGATCGCCGACCGCCTGAACTCGCCCGCGGGCTGCCGCTGGGCCGCCGCCCACATGATGGTGGACGGCGCCTTCAACGTGAACTCGGTCAACGAAGCCGCATGGCGGGCGATGCTCTCCAGCCTGCGCGGCAGCACTCTGGACGTCACCGGCAAGGGCACCTACCAGTCCGCCGACTCCACCCCGGTGCCGCGCCTGCGCCGGCCCTCGGGCAGCCCCGGCGACATGTGGAACGGGTTCCGCGAGCTTTCCGATTCCGACATCCGGGTTCTGGCGAAGGAGATCGTGAAAGAGGTCCGGGAGCGGGGGCCCTTCCAGTCGATGGGGGAATTCGTCAACCGCCGCCTGAGCTCCGGCAAGGTGGGACTCAAAGGGGCTCTCCAGGCAGCGATCGATCGCTCGGGGCTCAACGCGAAGGCGACCATCGAGAAATTCAGCCGCGAGGGATACCCCTTCCAGGCGAACCTGCCGGACCCCTTCACCGGCACCGGCACGCCCGGCTGGCTGAACCAAGCCGATCTGCTCACCGCGCTGGGGCCCTTCATCACCGTTCGTTCAGACACTTTCACGATTCGCGCCTATGGCGAGTCGAAGGATGCCCAAGGTCGCGTCCTGGCCCGTGCCTGGTGCGAAGCCGTGGTCCAGCGGGTCCCCGATCTGCTCGATCCCGATCCGAACGACAATGCCACCGAACTGCCGCTCGACCTGACCCCGATCAATGCGCGCTTCGGCCGCCGCTTCGAAGTCATTTCTTACCGCGAGCTGCCTGACAATGAGCTCGGCGCCTGATTTCAATTCCGTTTCATGAAGCGCCTTTTCCACCGGGTCATACTCCTGTTGTTGCTTGCCGTCTCCCCTGCCGCCCTCGCCTTGGAAGTCCGTTTTCTCGCTTGGGATGAGCAAGTCGCCGCCCGCCCGATCGCCGTGCCTGCCGGGCAGGGCGAGTCCGCGATCAAAGGCCTCCATCCCCTGCAACGCAGCGAGGGGCTCGAGGTCGCCCCCGCCGGCGGCGCGATCACGCTGCGCGCGCTCGACCGTCAGGACACTGCGGGCATGCCGGTGGACTTCGCCGTGAAAATGCCCGGCAACCTCACCCGCCCGCTGGTGCTGCTGCTGCCCGATGCCAAGGCAGCCGGAGGCTTGCGCGGCCACGCGATCGAGGACGACAGCGACAGCTTTCCCTGGGGCACTTTCCGCTTCATCAATGCCACCGGCAAATCCCTGGAGGTGACCTTTGGCACCACCCGCAAACCCCTACCCCCCGGTTGGCAGCCGGTGGACTTGCGCCCGGGCGGGGAGAATGCCCTGCCAGTTTCGCTCTCCGGCGCGGAACCCCCGAAAACCCCGCTCTACACCGGTGTCTGGAAGCCGGAGAATGAAGTGCGCCGCCTGGTCTTCGTCGTCCCCGGCACGGAGCCGCGGCTCGGTCCGCTCGCGCTCAAGGTGATCCTGGAAGACCGGCGGTCCTTGGCGGCAGCGGCGGCTCCCTGACCGGGCGGCAGCCGCGGCTGGCTGGCTTCCCGTTGGACAATACCGGCACCCGCGGCCATCCTCTTTCCCTTGTCGGAAAAGTCCTCCACCCATGTCCCCGCCCGCCCGGCCATCTATCAGATGCTGCCCCGGCTTTTCGGGAATGTCGTGGAGACCCGGCAACACAATGCTCCGCTGGAAGTCAACGGCTGCGGGAAATTCAATGACATCGGCACCGCGGCGCTCGAGTCCATCAGGGAAATGGGTTTCACCCATCTCTGGCTCACCGGCGTGCTGGAGCAGGCCAGCGGCACCGCCTACCCGGACCGCCCGGCCGATCCGCCGGACATCCTCAAGGGCATCGCCGGCAGTCCCTATGCGATCAAGGACTACTTCGACGTGTGTCCGGACTACGCGGAGGATCCGGTCGAGCGCCTCGCGGAATTCCAGGCGCTGCTTGCCCGCTGCCATGCCTGCGGCCTGAAGACGATCATCGACTTCGTCCCCAACCACGTCGCGCGCTCCTATCACTCCGACGTGAAGCCCGCCATGTCCTTCGGCGAGGGCGACGACCGCAGCGTCTTCTTCTCGCGCGACAACCATTTCTACTATCTCCGCAGTAGCGACCCCGGCGAGGGTCCGCCATTGAAGCTGCCCACCGCCGGCATGCCGGGATGCAGCGGCCTTTTCGCACCGGAAACCGACCACGGTCGCGTGAGCGGAAACAACGTCGTCTCATGGGCTCCCTCGATCTTTGACTGGTACGAGACGGTGAAGCTGAACTACGGCCATGACTTCACCGCCGGCCGCGACACCTCGCACCTCCCCGAGTCCAATGCCTCCCCGGAAACGGTGCCCCGCACCTGGCGCACCATGGACGCCGTCCTGGCCTACTGGCAGCAGATGGGCGTGGACGGCTTCCGCGCCGACATGGCGCACATGATCCCGATGGAGTTCTGGCGCTGGGCCATCCGCCGCGCCCGCGCCCGCAACGCCGGCGCTTTCTTCTGCGCGGAGGCCTACGACAACGACCCCGCCAAGCTCACCGATGGCCACGTGCTCGACGCCCTGTTAGAGGCGGGCTTCGACGCGATTTATGACGATCCGGTCTACGACGAACTGGAAGCCATCTACGCCTCCGGCAAGTGGGCGAACGACCTCGACGCCCTGACCTTCGCCGGCACCCGCTTCCACCGCTCGCTGCGCTACGCCGAGAATCACGACGAGGTGCGCCTCGCCAGTCCCAAGGAATGGGGCGGCCTCGGGATGGCCGTGGGCAGACCGGTCTCCGCCCTCGTCTTCGGGATCGGCCGCGGCCCGATCATGCTCTACTCCGGCCAGGAAGTCGGCGAGCCCGCCGCCGGCTCCGAGGGCTTCGGCGGTGATGATGCGCGCAGCTCGATCTTCGACTACTGGTCGATGCCCGAGTTCGCGAAATGGGTCAATGGCGGCAAGTTCGATAGCGGGCGCTTGAGCCCGGAGCAGACCGCCCTCCGCGAATGGTATGGCCGCTTGATCCGCCTCATGCACGAGCCGGCCTTCACCCACGGCGAATTTTACGGCCTGAATCATGGCAACAAGGAGAACCCCGCTTTCGGTCGCCTGGACGGTGAAACCACCAGCGGTCACTGGCTCTATGCCTATCTCCGGCAAGACAGTGCCTCCGGCCAAGCCTTCCTCGTCGTGGTGAATTTCCATGGCCACGCGGCGCTGGAAGGAGTGAAGGTGATCGTCCCTTCCCACGCCCTGCACTGGCTCGGCAAGAGCGAAGCGGCGCGCCTGGAGTTCAGCGAACGGCTGGCCCCGGAATGGAGCAGCACGATCGAAGCCGCCCTCTTGCCCGGGGACGGCCTCCCCCTGCCACCGCTGCCGTCATTGAGCGCGCTGATGCTCGAATTGCACTGAGCGGGCCTCGCAGGTTGGCTCGCTTCCCCCGCGATCACGGTATCGCCACCGCGGCAGGCCCCGCCTATACTCACGACAGATCGGGTTAATCGATCCCGGACTTTCCTGGTATTCGAAGTTGATTATGGTGTTTTCGCCCCTCTGGCTCGGACAAGCCGGAGGGGCGACCCTCTTTCAGGGGGACCTGTCCCGCGGTTCGGACCCCGTCCCTTGAAGCTATCGGCAGCCTCCGGTTTTCGAGGCTTTTTGAAATTCCTCTCGCCACCGCTGTCTCATTCTGGCATCCCATGATGCGTCTACCTGCTCCGATGCCCGGCTTCCTTTCTCGGCCTGGCATACCTCCCCGCGGATCGGTCTCGCCAGCCACCCGCCATGAAACACACCGCACGCCTCGCCGCGTTCGTCCTCTGCCTTGCCGCCAGCGCACGCGCCGATCTCGACCTTGACTCGAATGGTCTCGGCGATGTCTGGGAGGCGAAATACAAGCCAGCCACTTTGGTGGCTTCCGTGGATAGCGACGCCGACGGCCGCACCAATCTGGAAGAATGCGAAGCCGGCACCGACCCGCTTTCCGCAGAGGACATCTTCTCCGTCTCCGATATCCAAGTGGCGGGCAATAACCTGCTCATCACCTGGCCGTCCCAAACCGGCAAGCGCTACCAAATCCAAAGCACGACCACTCCAGGGACCGCCGCGAGCTGGCTGGCCATACCCGGCATCCACTCTGGAACCGGCCAGGATCTCGACGCCACCACCCCGCAACCCGCCGCAGCCAAGGCATTCTTCCGGGTCGTCGCCGCGGATGTCGATACCGATAGCGACGGTCTAACCGACTGGGAGGAAATCCAAGCCGGCTACGATCCGGCCGTGAACAACCAAACCGGCGGCAGCGACCTGCAGCGCCTGACCGCCGCCTTGGAAAGCGACCCGGTCATATCCATCTCCGCGGTGGACGAAGACGCCACCGAGCCTCCCGCGAATCCGAACGGTGCCGCTGTCGCGGACAACGCAAGCTTCCGCATCAGACGCCAGGGCGGCATCTCCCGCGTGGTCGTCAATCTCTCCACCGGAGGCACCGCCAGTGTCTCCGACTTTGCCGCGATCCCGGCGACCGTCGCGGTGCCTCTTGCCGCGCAGGAGATCCTCGTCAGCGTGAACGCCCTGCCCGACTTGCTCACGGAGTCGGATGAGTCGGTCATCATCACCCTCGCTCCAGCCGCGACCTATGACCTGGGCGGCAGCACCAAAGCCACCGTGCTCATCCACGACCGCGTGCTGGCGAATGGCATCGGCTTGGCCGGCAACTACTGGAAGCATCCCGCCAACGCCGTCGCTCCCCTCTATACCGACAACCTTCCCTACCTGCCCGCCGCGGTAGCACCCACGCTTTCGCGCATCGACTCCACGATCAATTTCAACAGCACGGTCGCCGCTTGGCCCGGCTCACCGATCACCGTCGGCACCACGTCCAACTACTTTTCCAGCCGCTGGACCGGCGAAATCGCCCCGGAGTTCTCCCAGTCCTACACCATCTTCGTGGATGCGAACGAGTCCTCGCGCCTGATGATCAACGGCCAAGTCCTCATGAACCGCTGGCCTGCCAAGCCGGTTCCCGCGAACCCGAATGCGATCTGGGACGAATGGCCGAACCGCATCGCCAACGCCCAGAACGAATTCTCGGCGATCATCTCGCTGGAAGCCGGCAAGCGCTACCCGATCGTCCTCGAGCATTATCAGAACAGCGGCGGCCACAAGGCGGTCCTCTCCTGGCAATCGCAGAGCCAGATCAAGCAGGTCATCCCGGCCACCCGCCTGTTCCCGAATACCCCGCCGCGCATCCTCGGTCCATACGAGGCCCTGGCCTTTGTCGGTGATGTCGGCGGCTTCCAATACCAGATCAATGCCAGCGCCAACCCGACCTCCTACAGTGCTAGCAACCTCCCCCCTGGTCTGGAATTGAGCGAGGGCGGCCTGATCAGCGGCTCGCCGGCCGAGGCCGGTGAATGGCGTGTCCTGATGACCGCGACCAATGACTTCGGTTCCGGTTCCGCCTTCCTCGATATCACCGTGATCAGCACCAGTGGTGGCATCACCCGCGAGCTGTGGACCGGCATCCCCGGCACCTCGGTTTCACAGATTCCTCTCACAACCGCGCCAAACTCGACATCCCTCCTCACCTCGCTGCAGGCTCCCGTCGATGCGGCCAACGACTACGGCGCGCGCATCCGCGGCTTCGTGACCGCGCCCGCCTCCGGCGACTACCGCTTCTTCCTGCGTGCCGACGAGTCTGCAGAGTTCTATCTCTCCGACGACGAGGAACCGGTGAATGCTTGGAAACGTGCCGAAGTCACCTCCCCGGTATCCGCGGCGGATTGGACCGGAGCAGTTCAATCCCCCCTGCTGCGGCTTGAGGCGGGCAAGCGATATTACCTCGAAATCCGCCACAAGGAAGGCAGCGGGCGCGATCACCTCGCCCTTGGCTGGCGGCGGCCGGATGTCTCCGAAACCGCTGATCCCGTTGTCATCCCCGGCCATTTCCTGACCCGCTTCGAGGACCTGCCGCTGGGCACGGCCACCTTCACTCCCCCGCCCGCACCGCCGAGTTGGACCAGCGAGACAGATGCTGCCAATACCGCGTCCAAGGGTGCCGCCCGCATCCTCCAGCAGGCCACATTCGGGGCCTCTGGTAGCGATATCGCCGCCCTCCAGTCCGCCGCATCCTTCGATTCGTGGATCGAAGATCAGTTCCTGAAACCGGCCACGCTCCACCTGCCCTACGTCCGGCAGCAGCAGGTCTTGAACGACCCGATCGATCTCGGACTCACTGGCGACTTCAGCTTCAATTCCTGGTGGAAGAACTCGATCACCGCCGATGACCAGCTCCGCCAGCGCGTGGCCTTCGCCCTCAGCGAGATCATGGTCGTCTCGGAAAACGGCCCGCTCGACGAACGTGCGGATGCCGTCTCCGACTACTACGACACGCTCTTGCAGCACTCCTTCGGCAATGCCCGCGACCTGCTCGAAGCGGTGACCCTCCATCCCGCGATGGGCAAGTACCTGGACATGCTCCGGAACCAAAAGCCCGACCTCACCTCCGGGCGCATCCCGAACGAGAACTACGCCCGCGAAATCCTCCAGCTCTTCTCACTCGGCCTCTACCGGATGCATCCGGACGGCTCCCTGATCCTGAACTCGAAGGGCGAAACCATACCGGTATACGGCCAGGAAGAAATCATCGGCTTCGCCCACGTCTTCACCGGCTGGGACTACCATTACACAGGTGCCCTGACCACCGGCTTCAGCGCCACGGCAAACTGGGTCGATCCGATGCGCGAGGCCCCCGCCCGCCACTTCACCGGCAGGAAGCGCATCCTCAACAACGTGGTCCTCCCCGGTATTTCGACTCTTAACGGTGCCCCGCTCGATCCCTACGGCAGCCACAACGGTGCAGCCATTTCCGGCAATGCCGAGTTCCAAGCCCTCGCCCGCCTGGAGCTGGACGCAGTCCACGACCAGATCTTCCAGCACCCGAATTTCGGCCCCTTCCTCTGCC
Organism: Luteolibacter sp. Populi; assembly: GCF_040801775.1. GTDB lineage: Bacteria > Verrucomicrobiota > Verrucomicrobiia > Verrucomicrobiales > Akkermansiaceae > Haloferula. Next base: position 574,668 of record NZ_CP161812.1, on the reverse strand, counting down.
GCCAGCTGATCCAGCGTCTCGTCACCTCGACCCCCAGCCGCGGCTACATCTACCGCGTCGTCAGCAAGTTCAATGACAACGGCTCCGGGGTCCGCGGCGACATGCAGGCCGTGATCAAGGCGATCCTGCTCGATTACGAGGCTCGCTCCCTGGTCGCCGCGAATGCGCCCGGCTACGGCAAGCAGCGCGAGCCGGTGATCCGCGTGACCCAGTTCGCCCGCGCCTTCCGCCCGCCCGGGAATATCACCGGTGCCTACACCCAGGACGGCGGCCTCATCACGATCAATACCAGCCCGGCCCCCCATCGCCTGGCTAGCGGCCAAGCGGTCCAACTCGCCTTTTCGGGGCCCTCCGCGGCCAGCACCGATGGCAGCTACTCGCTGACCAGTGCCGTCCCCGTCACCGAGTTCACCTTCGGCGTCCGCGCCAAGGACGTGTTCCGCTGCAATTGGACACAGGCGGCCAATGTGATCACGGTCACCACCTCCGGAGCGCATAACCTCACGGCGGGTAAGTCCGTCTACCTCCGCTTCCGGACCGGTGCCGCCGGCGTCCTCGTCGATGGCGTCTATCCACTCATCACCGCGAGCGGATCGACCTTCACCGTCGCCGCTCCGGATTCCGCGATCCGAACCGGCAATACCCTCGATGCCGCCTGGATCCTCGGCGACTACAAGCAAACCGTCACCGGCGGCGTCACCACGCTCCGTATCTATTGCGACACGGTCCCGGCGCTCGCCGAAGGGGACAAGCTCAGCGTCTCCTTCACCCCCGATGCCGGGGAGACCCCGCCGCCGAACGGGACCTACACCGTGGGCCCGGTCGTCGCCACGCAGCCACCTTCATTCACCCTGAAACCCGATAGCGGTGTGCAATCGCTCTTGAACGGCATCGAAGGAAGCTTCCAAGCCGCGGCCCTCACCCCCGTTCTCAATCGCGGCGGCTTGCCCGAGGATATCGCGACCACCGGCTTCTCGAGCTGGGATATCGACAGCACGACTACCGATCTCGGCCAGACGCCGTTGCGGGCGAACACCGTCTTCAACTTCTTCGAGCCCGACTACCAGTTCCCCGGCACGCTCGCCGCGAACAACCTGATCACCCCGGAATTCCAGATCAGCTCGGATACCAATGTCCTGCGCCAGGCGAACTTCATGTTCGGCGGCATCTTCTCAAGCGCCACCGCCACCAACGCCGGCCCCACCAACGGCTTCAATACCTTCCGCAGGGGCGAAGGCGATATCACCGTGGACTTCAGTCCGTGGATGAGACCGATCACCACCGGTGGCACCGACTACTGGACCAACACCGCCAACCTTCGCCTGCTGATCCAGGAATTTTCCAGAATCCTGATGGCCGGACAAATGAGTGAGGCCCTGGAAGACCAGATCTACGACTTCGTGATCAACACCACGAATGTCGCCTACGGCACGACTCCCACCGAGACCAATCGCCGCGACCGCGTCCGTGCCATCCTTCACCTCATCGCCGTGTCCCCCGAGCTCGCGATCCAACGCTGAACTCATCCCGAACACCCGTCACGCCATGTCGACCATCGATCAGGACCGCGCCAAGTTCCTCCGCACCCGCCGCAGCTTCCTCACGGACTTCGGTGCCGCCGCGCTCGGCTCGCTGGGTGTCTCCGCCACCCTGCGGGACTTCCGGCTTATCAATGCCGCGCTCGCCCAGGGCAACGGCCCCTTCGCCTTCCCGGACTACAAGGCGATGATCTGCGTCTTCATGTCCGGCGGGAATGACAGCAACAACCTGATCGTCCCGCGGAACCCGGCGGCCCACTCGAACTACGCCTCGATCCGCCAGAACCTCACCATCCCGGTCGGAAGCCTCCTGCCGATCAATCCGCAGAATAACGATGGCAACGAATACGGCTTCCACCCCTCCTGCACTGGTCTTCAGAACATGTTCGAGACGGGCAAGGCCGCGGTGCTCTTCAATGTCGGCCCCCTGCTCTTCCCGACCACCCGCATCCAGTATCAGAAGAAGACCATCGCCCTGCCGCCGCAGCTCTTCTCTCACTCCGACCAGGTGACCCACTGGCAGACCTCCCTGCCCGACCAGCCGCCGCGCAGCGGTTGGGGCGGCCGCATCGCCGATTACCTGCACCCCATGCAGGACCAATTGATCAACGACCTCGCCGAACGCGCCAAGATCGCCCTTTGCACCAGCATCGCGGGCTCCAATACCTTCGAGGTCGGCGCAACCATCCAGCAATACCATGTCTCCACCACCGGTGCCGTGACCATGGCCGGCGCGGGCAATGCAAATACGGTCACTCAAAACCGCGAGAACACCATCCGCGGCATCGCCCGGATCCCTCAGGACAATCTCCAGGCCGGGGCTTTCGGTAGCATCATCGATGACGCGATGGCCACCGGGTCCCTGCTCAACGACGCGATCGATTCAACCAAGGCCGCCAACTATTTCACCACCCCTTTCCCCACCGGCAGCTTCGGCGACCAGATGAAGATGGTGGCCCGCATCATTGCCGCCCGGGATGTGCTCAAGATCAGGCGCCAGATCTTCTTCGTCACCTTCGGCAGCTACGACACCCACACTTCTCAGATCGGCACCAACGACACCGATCCACTCATCGGCACGCATGCCAACCTGCTCGGCCAGCTCAGCAACGGCATCGCCGCCCTCAGTGCGGCCATGAATCAGCTCGGCGGATCGACGCTTCAGAATAGCGTGGTCGGCTTCACCGCCTCCGACTTCGGCCGGACCTTCCCCACCAATGGCCAGGGCAGCGACCACGGCTGGGGCAGCCACCACATCCTCTTCGGCGGCAATGGCACAGCCAACGGCGCACTCCGCGGCAAGCGGACCTATGGCAACTTCCCCGTCCTCCAGGTCAACGGCCCCGATGACACCAGCACCGGCCGCTGGATTCCTACCACCAGCGTGGACGAATACAGCGCCACCTTCGCCAAGTGGTTTGGCGTCGATCAGGCCCACATGCCCGTCGTCTTCCCGAATGTCGGCCGCTTCGGCAATCCGGACCTCGGTTTCATGAACAGCTGAGCGGGTGACCTCGAAAACCTTCATCGCCGGGGCCCTGCTCAGCCTCGCCCTGGTCGTCGTAATCTGGCGGCCATGGGAGCACGGGCATGACCCCGTTCCACCGCCACCGCCTTCTGATCCGGCCGCTCCCGGGCGAGCGCCTGCCGCGAACGATCCGGAGCTTCCCGCGAACACCGGACCCCGGATCCCCGCTGCGCCACCACCGCCGCAAGAACTGGATCCGAAGATCTCCCCGAAGGATCTCGCGACCGTTCGTGCCGCCCTCGACAATCTCGGCTTCACGCTGCGCGACTACGGCGCCGCACTAAAGGGCAATCCGGTCGGCACCAATGCCGAAATCACCGCAGCCCTGTTAGGGGATAACCCGAAGCAGCTCAAACTCGAGATCCCCGTCGGCTCCACCCTCAATGCCAAGGGCGAACTCTGCGATCCCTGGGGCACCCCGTGGTTCTTCCATCAACTCGGGACCTACAAGACCGAGATCCGCTCCGCCGGCCCCGACCGCAAGATGTACAACTCCGACGACTTCGTCCGCTGAGAGAAGGCAAGAACGGTCCCTAATAGCCCGCCACCAAGGGTACGTAGTCCCGCCTTCAGGCGGACGAAGCACCTGACAACTTCGTCTGCCGCCAAGTGCCTGGAACGAAAGTCGCGCAGCGGCCTCGGACTGCGGCAGCCCGCAAGCCCCCGCCCCCCCCTCAAGGATCCGTCACCCGATAAAACCCCGTTTCCGACCCGCCCGGTATGGTCATCTCCAAGGTGGTAACCCCTTCCTCGCCGATCAGCACTTCGCCCTGCCCGGTCCAATCCGAGAGGTCGTCCGACTTCTCCAGTTGGAACCTCGCCCCTGCCGTTCCGGTCACATGGAGCAGGAATCCGCCCGGCCGGCCGGCATCCCGCTCGATCTTCAGCACCGGCAATGGGATCGGCGTTCCGGCACTGCCCGTAAGGCTCGACTTCGCGGCCAGCGAGCGGGCGCTGGTCCCCGGGTTCACCACATGAATCGTGATTGTCCCCGTCCCGGAATCCACCGTCCCGTCGTTCGCCAGGAAGGTCAGCGTGACACTGCCGGTGAAGCCCTTCTTCGGCTTGAAGGTCATGTTCGGCAGCTTGCCCGCCAGCTTGCCCGCGGCAGCGGCAGGCTTGGTGAGAAGCCGGTATTTCACCGGCTCCAAGTCCGCATCGGTCGCCTTAAGAGAGAACTTCAGCGCCTTGTTCATGTCGGTGGTGTAAACCGCCGGGATCGCGACAGGCGCGCGGTTGTTCGGATTTACCACCGTGATGCCCATGACGGCCGCAGCCGAGGATGCCATCCCGTCGGATGATGCATACTTGAAACTATCCTTCCCCTTGAAGCCCGTCTTGGGCGTGTAGATCAGGTTCGGCGCGGTACCGGACAGGGTTCCGTTCTTGGGCTGCTTGATGACCCGGAACTGGAGGGGATCGCCCTCCGGATCGCTCCCTTGAAGCGTCGCCGCCCCGCTGGAATTCATGTTCACGACGATCGCCCTCGCCACCGCGGTCGGCTTCACGTTCTTGCCCCGGATCACCACCGTCACCGTCGCCGGTGCCGAATCCATGGTCCCGTCGTTGGTCACATAGGTGAAGGTATCCGTCCCGACGAATTTGCCCCGGCCCTTGTAAACCAGGTTCGGCGGGGTCCCGGTGACAAGACCGTTGGCTGGACCGTTGAGGATCCGGAAAGATACCGGCTGGGCTTCCGGATCCACCCCGCTCAACTGGATCTTCAGCCCCTTGCCCTTGAGCACGGAAAGTGTTTTGGAGTGTGCGATGGGTCGAAGATTCGCCGGTGCGACCACCGTGATGCTTACGGTCGCGGAGCTGGAATTCACCGTTCCGTCATTGACCCGGTAGGTGAAGCTATCGCTGCCCGTGTAGCCGGTGGCCGGGGTGTAGCTCAGGTTCGCGCCGGAGCCCGAGAGGCTCCCGTGGGCGGGATTCGTGACCACCGAGTAGGTCAGGGAATTGCCATCCACATCGCTGCCGGAGAGCGTGATCGCCACCGCCGTGTTGTACGGGGCGGTGGCGCTCTTCGCCGCCGCCACCGGAGCATCGTTGACGGGCGTGATGGTGACCGAAACGGTAGCGTTGGAGGAGTTCAGCGCGCCGTCGTTGACGCGGAAAGTAAAGCTGTCCGCCCCGTTGGCATTGAGCTTGGGCGTGTAAGTGAGGTTCGGCGGCGTGCCTGAAATCGTCCCTTTCGATGGCGAACCCACCACCGCGTAGCTCAAGTTGCTTCCCTCCGGGTCGCTGCCCGTGAGGGTGATCGACTTGGCGGTATCCTCCGTGACCGTCACCGTCTGGGCGGTCGCCTGCGGGGGCGCATTGGCCTGCGTCACCGTGACATTCACCGTGGCCAGGGCGGACTGCAAGGTTCCGTCGCTGGCGCGATAGGTGAAACTGTCGCTGCCGGTGAAACCGCTGGCCGGGGTGTAGGTCAGGTTTTTGCCGCTGCCGGAGAGAGCACCGTTGGCCGGGTTGCCCACCACCGTATAGGTCAGCGAACTGCTCTCCGGATCGGTGGCCGAAAGTGTGGCCGCGATCGCGTTGTTCACGCTGGTAATGACCGCGAAGGAACTGGCCACCGGCGCGTCGTTGACCGGCGTGATCGCGATGCTCACCGTCGCATTGGCCGAATTCGCCGTACCGTCATTCACGCGGAAGACGAAGCTGTCGGACCCGTTCGCATTGATCGCCGGGGTGTAGGTGACATTTGGCAGACTGCCGGACAGCGTGCCCTTGCCGGGTGCCGTCACCACGCTGTAGGTCAGCGTGCTGCCCTCGACATCGCTGCCGCTCACCGTGACGGCCAGCGGGGTGTCTTCCAAGGTGGTCACGGACTGGGCGTTCGCCACCGGCACGTCGTTCACCGGCGTGATCGTGATGCTTACCGTCGCCGGGGCGGATTCGGCGCTGCCGTCGCTGACCTTGAAGCTGAAGCTGTCGCTGCCATTCGCATTCGCCGCCGGCCGGAAGGTCAGATTGGGTGGCGTGCCGGTCAGGCTGCCTTTCGCTGGCGCACTCAGGAGGCTGTAGACCAGTGCCGCACCTTCGGGATCGGACGCGGAGAGGGTGACCGCGACGTTCGTGTCCTCATTCGTCGTGACCGAGGTGGAAGCCGCTACCGGCGGATCCTCGACCGGCGTGATCGTGATGCTTGCCGTGACCGTGGCGGAGTTCAGCGCCCCGTCGCTGGCGAGGTAAGTGAAGCTGTCGCTGCCGTTGGCATTGGCGGCGGGCTGGTAGGTCAGGTTCGGTGGCGTCCCGCTCAGCGTGCCCTTGGTCGGCGGAGTGAGGATCGTGTAGATCAGCGGGTCTTCGTCCACGTCGCTCCCGCTCAATGTGGCTGCGATACTGGTGTCCTCCAGGGTGGTGAGGGTCAGGGCATCGGCCACCGGTGCCGAGTTCGGATTGCCCGGTGTGGTATAGGCCAGTTCGGCGGCAGGCGTACTGCTCTGTCCGGTGGTATTGTAGGCTATGACCGTGAAATAATAAGTCGTCCCCGTATTCAGCCCGGTAGCCGTGGCCGAGAGAGTCTTCCCGGCCTCCACGGTACTGGTATAGGTTCCGCGCGCCGTCCCGTAGCGCAGGCGGTAGCCAGCGATATTCGTCTCGGGATTGGCATTCCAAGCGAGCGTGACGGACTCGTTGGCGGCGGCAAAAACCCCCGCCGTCATGGCAAAGTAAGCGGCGGCGCTAGCCGCGATAGATCGGAATGTTCTGGCGGGGACCAATGGTGTCATCTGCAGGTGGCTGGTTTGCGGTTTCACATGACGCGGGTCCGGGCCGGACTCGCGGGGGGCAGGCGAAACGCAACTCGTGGCGCGACCGGACACGGGGTCCGGCGCACCACTCCGGGGGAAACGGAGCAGTGAGTTGGCGATCTCTGGAAAGGGCAGCTCGGAAGCCTGCCCCGGGTCTCGTCCGCGTCGTCCCCAGACGCCCCTTCCTCGGGGCGGAACCGGCCTCCTTGCCGGAACGGATCTGGTAATTCTGCGGAGCGATGCCGGGGCTTTTCATGGAAGTCTTCCGACCGGTCAAACCCCGTTAGGGAATCAACCTTTGCGGAATCATGTAAATTCCGGAGATCTTAACAAGAAAATCCGTGTCCGTTTTTTGAACGCCCTTGATTCTCAAGTGTCTTGTGAATAACCCAAGCCCCCAGAACGCTTCGCGCCCCCGTTCCACGGACCGGATATATTTCCGCCTCCCCTCCAACGTAGGCCGCTTGAAAGGTGGTCCGCACAGTCCTCTGTGCGGCGAATGGTCCCCGGCAGTGCGCCTCACCTTGGAGCCCCCGGGTGGATACCGCCGACAGAACTGCTTCCGCCTTTCTGTCCGATCCGTCCGACCACCCCAGGGGGATGAGACGGATCGGACAGCTTTAAAAAGGCCGGGACCGCTCTCCGGGCGGTCAGGCTGATGGCGCTTCCCCATCTAGACCGGCTTGGCTGCGAGGCTTCCGACCGTCCCCCGCCTGACCTTTCGGAGAAAGGTCCCTGCCTTCGCCAGTTTTCTACCGCCTCTGCGGCACCAGCTTTGCAGCCGTGGCCGCGTCCAAACTGAAGGTCCCCTTCCCGAATCCCTGGACCGGCCCCCCTTCCGCCACCTGATACTCGAAAGCCTTGATCGGCTTGGTGCCCTCGATCTCCGACATCAGGTAGACCCGGATCGTCATGGCCTCCTTGCCGGTGCCGCCCTCGAGCTTCTGCACCGTGTAGCTGATCGTGTTGTTCCCGTCCTTGGCCCCGCCGATGACGATCTCCGCCTCCTTGGCATTGGCGAAGCGGTGGTGGCTGAGCTGGTTCACCTGCACCTTCACCTCCCGGCCCGGGCAAAAGACATAGACTTGGGCGATGTACTTGGCCATGGGCACTGGCAAGGGTGCCTTGGGGACCGTGCCATCGGCTTGGAACTCCGGGGTCTCCGAGACGTATTTCAGATTCCCGGCCGCCAGTTCCTTCCGGACCTCCGGCAGCGCCACCAGGTTCACGAAATCCGCGCGGTCGTATTTCCAACCACCCGTGTTGGTGAAGGACACCACCAGGATATTGTCGGTCGGCTCGCCCCCGACCCCGAAATTGATTTTGCCGAAGAAAGCCGCCTTGGCGGTCGCGCCCTTGACCGAGAGGTGAATCATCTTGAGCCCTTCCAAGGGCGGCGGCGGGGCCGGCATTTCGAAGACCCAGGCGGGGAAATTGCGCTTCTCGGAGACGATCCGGTTGCGGATTTCGGCCTGCCGGTGCGGCGCGGTGAAGCGCTGCCAGGCCTGCGCGTCTTTCCGGGTGATCGCCGCCCGCCAGCCGCTGTAGACGCTGATCAGCGACTTCGCGGTGTCGGCCGCGGGCTCTTGGGCGAAGGAAGCGGCAGCAGTCGCCGCCAGCACAAAGGTGGTCAGGAAGCGCGTCATCGGCGGAATCGATTGGACAAGTGGCGGGCGGACATAACAATTCTTTTCGCACGCCGGCCTTCGCCGGGCCCCCTTCCCTTTTGTCCTCCTCGATGAGTCTACTCCAAAGAACCCCGCTGATCGGCCAAGCCAGGCAGCGGGAATTGCTGAAGTCGGCCACTTCCTTTCCTTATTCCGAAACGCCGGAAGGGCCGCTGCACGGCCACTTCTTCGCGCCGCCCGGCTTCGAGCCCGGTGACAAGCGCGCGCTGATCGTCTTCCTTCACGGCGGGCTCTGGGATAGCGCGATGGCCACGCAATTCGTGCCGCACTGCCTGTATTTCGCGGAGCGCGGAGCAGTCGCCGCCACCCTGGAGACGCGGGTCTTCTCGACCCACCGCACCGGCCCGATGGAGGCCCTGGCGGACCTGAAAGCCTTCCTCGCCTGGCTGAAGAGCTACGAGCACCACTTCGGCATCGACCCCAACAAGGTCGTCTTCGCCGGTGCCCTCGGCGGCGCCTTCCTCGCCCTGGCGGCCACGCTGCCGAAGCTGCTGAAGGAAGAACACCCCGCGGTCTATTCTCCCGCGGCGCTGCTACTCTTCAGCTCGCTGCTGGATACCACCACCCGCCCGCTGATCGAGCGCTTCCCGGACACCGCCACCGCCAAGCGCCTCAGCCCGCTCAAGGCCGTGCGCCGCAAGGCCCCGCCGATGATGCTCTTCCACGGCAAGAAGGACCGCGCCGCGCCCTTCGCACTGGTGGAGAAGTTCGTGAAGTCGATGCGCTGGCGTCGCAACAAGATCGAGCTGCTCGACTTCGAGAACGGCGACCACGCTTTCTTCAACTTCAACGTCTCCGAGCTCTACTACGAGGTCAGCATCAAGGCTGCGGACCAGTTCCTCGTCGATCTCGGCCTGCTCGAACCGGCCCCGCCGATCGAGGAAGGCATCGTCGAGCCCGCCGACTGAAGCGTCCGAAAATCGCACTGGCGGCGGGAGGGGGCTTCCGTCCAGTCTCGGCCATGGGTTGCCGTGTTCTGCCAGTCTGTTTCCTCGTGGCCCTGTGCCTGCCCCTGTCCGCCGCGGTCGAAGGCTTCACCGAGGTGAAGTCGCTCAACGGCATCACCGAGTATCGCCTCGAATCGAACGGCCTCGGTGTGCTGCTGATGCCGGAGAAGTCGGCGCCGGTCGTCACCTTCATGGTGACCTACCACATCGGCTCGCGGAACGAGAGCTACGGCACCACCGGCGCGACCCACCTGCTCGAGCACCTCATGTTCAAGGGCACCGCCGCCCACAACAAGGAAGCGGGCAACGGCTACGACCAGCTTCTGGAAAGCACCGGCGCACAACTCAACGCCACCACCTGGCTCGACCGCACCAACTACTTCTGCACCCTCGGCCCCGGCGACCTGCCGGTGGTGATCGGACTGGAAGCCGACCGGATGCGCAACCTGCGCCTGCGCGAGGAAGACCGCCGTCCCGAGATGACCGTGGTGCGGAATGAATTCGAACGCGCCGAGAACGACCCGCAGACGGCGCTAAGCACCGAGCTCTGGGCCACCGCCTACCTCGCCCATCCCTACCACCACAGCACCCTCGGCTGGCGCAGCGATGTGGAAAAGGTGCCGATCGAGAAGCTCAAGGCCTTCTACGATACCTACTACTGGCCGGACAATGCGACCGTCTCGGTGATCGGCGACTTCGAGCCGGTCGCCGTGCTGAAGCTGATCGCTGCCAAATACTCGGCGATCCCGAAAGCACCGCAGCCGATCCCCGAAGTCTACACCGAGGAGCCAGCCCAGACCGGCCCGCGGCGGGTCGTGGTCGCGCGCCCCGGCGAACTCGGGGTGGTGAGCATCGGCTTCAAGTCGCCACCGGCCCGGGATGCGGACTTCCCCGCCCTGAGCGTGCTCTGCGATCTCCTCGGCAATGGCCAGGGCAGCCGCTTCTACCGGGCCCTGACCGATCCCGGCCTGACCACGGATGCCAGCGCTTATCCGGAGTTCACGCGCGATGCTTCCCTTCTAACAATTTCCGCCGAGCTGACCCCGGAGACGACCCACCAGGCGGTGGAGAACAAGCTCCACGAAGTACTCGATACCGTGATCGCGAAGGGCGTCAGCGAGGAAGAGACCCAGATGGCGATCGCTCGTCTGACCGCGGACTCGGCCTTCTCCCGCGACGGCTCGCAGGCGATGTCCGCCGACCTGTCCAACTGCATCGCCGTCGGTGACTGGACCCTCTACTACCGCGCCCCGGAGGCACTGAAGGCGGTGACCGCCGCGGATGTGCAGCGTGTGGCCAAGCGCTGGCTGGTCAGGGACCGCAGCACCACCGGCTGGTATGTGCCCCGCGCCGATGAAGAGCCCGCCAGCGCCGAAGCGGAAACTCCCCCACCCCCGGCGGCTCCCGCGCATCCGGAACTGATCCTGCCGGAGCTCGCACCTGCAGCCGCCGTGGAGGTCGCCAAGATCGCGCCGCGCGTGACCCGCAGCCGCATCGACGGCTTGGACCTGCTGGTCTGCCCGACCGACGTGAAGGATGTGGTGACCCTCAGCGGCGGCCTGCCCTGCGGGAGTCCCGGCGAAGAAGCGCTGGCCTCCTTCACCGCCGAGATGCTCGACAAGGGCACCACCACCCACGCGGCCACCGCGATCAGCAAGTTGCTCGACAGCGTCGGCGCCACCATCGAGTTCACCGCCGCGAACGGGAACCTGGACTTCACTGCGCGCTGCCTGAAGAAGGACCTGGCGCTCGTCATCTCCCTGCTCGCCGAGCAGCTTCGCAGCCCGGCCTTCCCGCCGGATGAAGTCGCGAAGGCCCGCACCCAGCTCCTCGCTGCCGCAGCCCAAAGCCGGGCCGATACCGGGGTCCAGGCCAATATCGCCTTCAGCCGCTCCGCCTTCCCCGCGGGCCATCCGAACCACGGTGCCAGCACCGGCGAAGTGATCGCCGCGCTCAAGCAGGTCCAGCGCGCCGACCTGCTGGCCTTCCACAAGAAGTGGCTCGGCCCGCTCGCCGCCACCCTCGTCGTCGTGGGCGACGTCGATGCCACGGCCTGCCAAGCCGAAGTTGAGAAAGCCTTCAAGGGCTGGACCGGCGGGCTGCATCCCGCGGCTCCCCCGCAAGCACCCGGTCTCGGTTCATCTGCCGAGGTCAAGGTTCCCATCGCCGGCAAGGAAAGCGCCAGCGTGGTGCTCGGCCAGCCGCTGGGCCTCAATTTCCGCGATCCGGACGTTCTCCCCCTGTCACTCGCCACCGCCGCGCTCGGCCACGGCTTCACCAGCCGCCTCCTCAGCACCGTCCGCGATGCCGAGGGCCTGACCTACGGCATCGATGCCGGGATCTGGGGCGACACGACGGCGGACGGAGCATGGGTCATCTCCTCATCCTTCGCCCCGCAGTTGATGGACGCCGGTCTCGGCTCGGTCCGCCGCGAACTGGAAAAGTGGCACCGCGCCGGCCTGACCCCGGCCGAATTCGCCTACCGCCAGAGCGTCCTGATCGGCAGCCACCGCGTCGGCCTCGCCACCACCGCGGACCTCGCCGCCGCCCTGCTCACCACCGTCCGCCGCGGCCTGCCTCTGAGCTGGCTCGACGACTACCCGGCCCAAGTCTCCGCCCTGACCCTCGAGCAGGTCAACGACGTGATCCGCCGCCGTCTTGATCCCGCGAAGATGATCGTGGTGAAGAGCGGCAGCCTGCGCTGAGGGCCGTCTTTCTCTGTCCGATCCGTCCCACACCCCTAAGGCTGTCGGACGGATCGGACAAAAGGTGGACCGCACAGTCCTCTGTGCGGACGAAGCCACCCTTGTAACGCGCCTCACCCGGGGGCCCTCGGGTGGATGCCGCCGCCAGAACTGCTTCGGCCGCACAGAGGACTGTGAGGACCACCTTTCAAGGCACCGTGGCCTTCAGTCCAATGCCTGTAAGGATTCACCGGCAGGTGTCCGGAACGGGAGTCGCGTAGCGACCGTGGAGTGCGGCAGGCTCCTGCCGCTGTGGGCAGGCAGCCTGCTGCCGTGAAGCACGTGGGATCTTCGTCTCCCGCTCCGTCCACGGCTCGCCACACCCGGTGCTTCGCCTTTGCAGCGCCCCTCGCAGCAGGCTGCATCGGGACAGCGGCAGCAGGCTGCACGCAGTCCACGGCGGCGAAGCCGCGGAAGGCGAATCCTTAAAGACATTGGCCTTCAGCCGGAAGAAGTCGCTCCCTCCAGCGTCCTTCCCGAACTGTGCGGTGCGCAACTCGATCCCGCCCCTCGTGGATTGCAGCGCACCGCCCGACGGTGTCACCGCCGTCCTGCCGGGGCCGCCGCCAGCCACTTGGTTCGATCACTTCCCCGCGGTCGATATGGATTCAAGCATCTCCTTGTAGCCACGCTTCTCCATGTAACCGCGCACCCCGTCCGGTACTTTGTTCTTGCCCAGCCATTCCCTTGAGGCAGCCGGCTCATCGTTGATCCAACCGGCGATGATACCCGTGTAGGTCTCGTCATGAGTGTAGGGGTCCTTGATCAAATGCGCATGCTCCAGTGCCCGCCCCGGATCGCGGCCGGAGAGTGCCACGATGCAGTTCTGGAACAACCGGTCGTCCACCTCGCCCGGATAGCGGTCCACGATCCCGAGGGCCGCCTCCACATCGTTGGAAAAGCTCCATAGGATCGCTGCCTGGGTGGCGCTGCGTCTCGCCGGCCCGGCGGGTATCTCATCGAGTGCCGCACTGGCTGCGGCCGGATCCGCGGACGCCCAGTTCGCAAATGCCCCCCCGAGATCGACCTCCGCCAGAGCCTCCGGATTCCGAAGCAGCAGTGCCAGCTTCTCCTGCGCCTTGTCGGAGGTCCAGCTCGTGAAGACCACTTTCAACGCCGCCTTGCGCTCCGCGGGATCCTCCACGGAATCGATCCAGTTCAAAGCCGCCTCGGTGGCATCGCTACCGCTCAAGTAGAGCATCGGCGATAGCGCCATAAGCCGCGCCCCCGGATCCAGCATCATCAGGTGATCAAGGGCGAGCGCGGGATCCCGGCGGGCCATGACGGCGATGATATGTGCCATGAATGCCTGCTGCTGGTCGGGCGGAGCTTCTTCCCGGGCCCATTCGAAGGCCGCCTTCTCATCGGATTTCGCCCACCCGTCGAACACCTCCATCCTCACGGAGGTATCCTGCGTGGCCTGAGTCATGGCGGCCTTCGGATCGCGCCGTCTCCACTCGTCCAGAAGAGCGCTGAAATCTTCTCCCCGGTCCCCCGGGAAGAGGCTCCGGTGCAGGTCCAGGGCCACCCGGAAATCGTCGGGCGTGAACTCCTTCATCAGCGCAAGCAGGGCGCGCGTCCGCTCGAACGCATGGCCCTTTGACAGCGCGGCACGCACCCGCTTCCCGATGGCCGCCTCCCGCTCCGGCCCGCCCGGCGGCAAGCGTGATGCATGACCGGCTCCCTCTTCTTCCTGCCCGGCATGGCGCGGGGATGAGCGGGCGGCTTCCTCCGCGGCGAGGCGGAGGACCTTCGCGGCGCTGTGCCGCAAGACTGCCGTGTGGAGCATGAGCGATAACGCCGCGATCGCGGTGAGGCTGGCGATGAGCCACGGAATGGAGCGGTGGAGTTTCACGATGGCTTCAGGGTTGCAGTTGTTCGAGCACGTCGGCCGGCTGGGGATGGGCCTCGATCCAATCGCGCGCGGCGGCCGGGTCCCGGGTCATCCATTCCTTCAATTGCCGGACGACGATGGTGGTGCGCTGCGACTCGTCCGAAAGCATCGGGATCTGCTCCATCGCAAGCGCCGGCTCGGTCTTTCCTATTTCCCTGATAAGATCCAGCCGGACGTAATCCTTCACTGCATCCGGATAAAGCTTCATCAGCTCCAGCGTCTTCCCGATATCCCGGTGAACGGCACCTTCGATGATTCCCTCGGCCGCCTTCTCCTTCAGCATGCCGGGCGGCATCGCAGCCACGGCGGACGTCGCGGCGGAAAAGTCATTATAAACCCATTGCCGGTAGATGGACCGCGGAGAGGAGAATTCGACGGCCTCCGGGTGCTCATTCAGGATCGCAGCGCCCTTGAGCCAATCCGCCGTTTCATTGGCCATGCTGCCGAGGAAGGCGGCGCGCTGGGATTCCGAAGAGGACGCCATGATCCGCTCCACCTTCCCGGGATCACCCTTGAGTTCCCGCACGAGGTCATAGATCGCCTCCTCCCGCAAATCGGGGTCGCCAATGCTACCCATCAGGCCCGGCACATCTTCAGGAGAATTCCGGGCGACTCCGAGGAGGACGGCATTCACGCCGCCCGCCCGATCGTCGGGCCGCCTCGCTTCCGCCCATTGGATCGCCGCTCGCGGGTCGAGGGTTCCCCAGTCCATGAGAATTGCCTTTTCGTGGCCCGCCCCGGCGGAGCCCCACGGTTGGGCCAAGGTGAAGGCGAGCGCCGCCGGAGGATCCAGCCGGGTCCATCCGGACAGCGCCAGGAGGACCGGCCCTTGGTCATACCCTTGGCTGAGGGTCCCGACATCCCGGACCGTTTCTTCGAAAAGGTCGGGTGGCAAACCGTCGAGGTAATCGATCAGCGCGGCATGCCGCCCGGCGCGGTTCTCGATCGCCATGATGGCTTGCAGTCGCTCGAAACGCTCCCCCGGAGTGCCGGGTGCCGCCCGGACGCGGCGGTCGCGTCCGGCTGCCGGGTCCCCGCCACGCTCCGACGGGGTAAGCACGGATTCCGGCGGGCGGGTGGCGATACCCCCTGCAGGGTCCGGTGAGAAGGTATAGCCGGTTGCGGCCAGTAATAGCAGGAGAGACCCGGCCAAAGCGGTCTTTTGGGATGTGGTCACGGCAAGCAGGAGCGAGTTGAGGAAATGCGGAACGATCGGGGTGATGCCTTGGGTCGCTTGGAGCACGGAGGCGGAGAGCAAGGCCGGAGCGGCGGGACTGGCGTGGGCAGGTAGCAGGGTGGCGAGGGCCGCCGCGCTGGTGGCGATCCCGCGCTTGCCTAGCAGCGCGCGGAGCTTCTCCACGGCGCGGAAGGCACGCTTGCGGGCGACGCCCTCGGTGAGGCCGAGGCGTGCGGCGATGGCGGCGTGGGATTGGTTGCGGTAGTAGCGGAGCAGCAGCAGCTCGCGATCGGCGGCGGGCAGGCGGTCGACCAATTCGTCGATGACCGGAGCAAGGGAGGCCCAATTCGGTTCCGGGTCGGAAGTGTCCATGGGAGAAGGAAGGTAGGTCGTGGCGAGTTCTCGTTTCTTCCGCCGGGACTCCGCGCGCACCTGGTCCACGGCCAAGCCGCGGGTGATCCGGTGAAGCCATGCCGTCAAGGTGACGTGCTCCGGGATCAGCGCGGCCCGCTGGGCGAGGCGCACGAAGGTGAGTTGGGCGACGTCGCGGGCCAGTTCCTCATTGCCGGTGACGCGCAGTGCCACCGCGTGGACGAGATCGAGGTAGCGCCCGACCAGAATGCCGAATGCCGCCTCATCGCCACCGGCAAGGTAGCGATCGAGTAGTGTCCGGTCGGAAGCATCCATGTTCGGAGACTATCCGACGGGCCTCCCCGGATGGGACCGGAAATTTTCTGGAGGCGGGCGGAACGACTTCCTGGCTAAGTCGAGTAGCTGTAGAGAAACAGCAGTTGCCTCTCCGGATCGTAGCCGAACCAATACATGTGGCGGTCCGAACGCCAGAGGATGCCGTCGAAATGCCGGAGCGAGGCTGCTTCCCACCACTCCGGCAGGTGCACCCCCTTGGCCACTTGAGGGGAAGTCGTCGCGAAGTGATCGGGACACAGCCTCAAGTCATCCCGATCGTCGGATTCCACGCCAGCCCCGCGGGTGCCGAGCACGGCGCTGCGCAGTTCGGCAAAGCGTCCGGGGTCAAGCCGGATGCGATAAAGGCTGCCGTGACATTGAAGGGAATCCTGCCTCCATACCCGCTCCAAGCTACCCCGGGGCAAGCCCGGCCAGCCGAAGCGTTTGCTGAGATCGTGCGCGAGTTCGCGCTCGTGCTCGGCCGCCGGATACTCCTTCCCCTTCACGATGGAATCCATCGAATGCCGGAGCCAGAAACCGCCGCCGATCACAGCGACCACGCAAGCCAAGAGGAATTTGGGGAGGAAGTGGTGGATACCAAACATGCGTCGCCGGGCCACCGGTGCGCATAAAACGCCGGGGCAGAGCCGGATTGTCGGGAGCATTTGCCCAAGTTCCGGCGAGCGCCGACCGCAGGCAGGCCATTTCAGCCGCTTTCAAGCTCTTTTTTGTAACGACAAGAACCCCGCTTACCCTCGAATCGCCCCATTTCCGCCAATTTCCGCCGCTGTCCGGGCATCACGCCAATGGCGATGCCAGTCGGGGGCACAAATCCTGCTTGGCATACCCCCGAAGCTGCCGTTAATTCCCGCCCCCGCGGTGGTCTGCCCTTCCGCGCTGATCTGAAAGCGCGGCACCGCGGGACCGGCAACTTTTGCCAATCCCTGCGATGAATCCCTATTACCATCCGAGCACGCCGCTGGTCCCCGGTTCCATGCACCGCTTGTCCGCCGAGCGCGACAATTGCGGCATGGGCGCAATCGCCCAGATCCACGGCAAACGCTCCTTCGAGATCCTCGACATGGCGCTGACCTCGGTCTGCAACATGGTCCACCGCGGCGCGGTGGCGGCGGATATGAAGACCGGCGACGGCTCGGGCATTCTTTCCCAGATCCCCTACCCGATCTTCCGCAAGGCTGCCGCCAAGCTCGGCACGACGCTGGAAAACGACGGCGATCTGGCGGTGGCGGTGTTCTTCCTGCCGCAGGATGACCAAGCCGGGCAGAAGCAGCTCAAGGAGATGGCCGAAGAGGTGGTGACCCAGCGCGGGATCACCGTGATCGGCTGGCGCGAGGTGCCGGTCTTTCCGGAAGAACTCGGCGAGAAGGCCTTGGTCTCCCGCCCGCACATCGAGCACCTGCTCCTGCTCAAGCCCGCGGCTTGGGACGGCGATCACTACGAGCGCCAGCTCTTCCTCTGCCGGCGGACCATCGAGCGGCAGACCAAGGGGCTGAACGGCTTCTACATGCCGACCTTCTCCAGCCGCCTGATCTCCTACAAGGGTCTGGCGATGCCGGCCGCACTGCGCGCCTTCTACGGCGACTTGCAGGACCCTGACTTCGAGACCTCGATCGCGCTCTACCACCAGCGCTTCTCGACCAATACCTTCCCGGCTTGGCCGCTCGGCCAGCCCTTCCGGATGATGTGCCATAACGGCGAGATCAACACGGTCGAAGGCAACCGCAACTGGATGGCCTCGCGCGAGGAGTTCTTCTCCCACCCGATCTGGGGCGATGACGTCACCCTGCTCCACGATCTGATGAACGAGCACGAGTCGGACTCGGCCTCGCTCGACCATGCTCTCGAGGCGCTGGTGCTGTCCGGCCGTTCGCTGGAGCACTCGATGTGCATGCTGGTGCCGCCGGCTTATCGGAACGACGAGGATATTTCCGACGATCTCCGCGCATTTTACCAATACAACCGCTCCTTCTCCGAGCCTTGGGACGGCCCGGCCGGCTTGGTCTACACGGACGGCACGAAGCTCTGCGCCTCGCTCGACCGCAATGGCCTGCGCCCTTCCCGCTACAAGCTCACGGAGGACGGCCTGCTCTACATCGGCTCGGAAGCGGGCGCGGTGATCATCGACGACGCGAAGGTGATCCGGAAGGGCCGCCTCGGTCCCGGCCAGATGTTCTCGGTGGACACTTCCACCGGCCAGGTAAAGAACGACCGCGAGGTCAAGGAAGCGCTCGCCAAGCAGAAGCCCTACGCCCGCTGGATCGACGAGAACCGCCTCGAGCTGCGCAAGTTCTGCTCCCCGGATGCGCTTGCTCCCGCGGAGGACTTCACCACGCTCGATCTCTCCCGCCAGCAGGTCACGCACGGGATCTCGATCGAGGAACTCGACATGGTCTTCCCGCCGATGATCAAGGGCGCGCAGGAAGCGGTGTTCTCGATGGGCGACGACATCCCGCTCGCGGTGCTGTCCACCTATCCGCGCCTGCTCTTCACCTACTTCAAGCAGCGCTTCGCCCAGGTCACCAACCCGCCGATCGACCCGATCCGCGAGTGGGCGGTGATGAGCGCCGCCGCCGGCCTCGGCCCGGAGCGCAACCTGCTCGATGAAACGGCGGAGCATTGCCGGATCATCAATCTGGAATCCGCGGTGCTCTTCGAGCATCAGGTGGATCGCCTCAAGCATTTGGGCGACGAGGGCTTCCCTGCCGCGGTGCTGGATATCACTTGGCCGGTGGCAGCCGCAAATACCGGACTCAAGGCCCGTCTCGACGAGCTCTGCAACGAGGTCGAGGCCGCTGTGGACAAGGGCGTGAGCATCGTGATCCTTTCGGACCGCGCCGCTTCCGCCAGCCGCGTGCCGATCCCCGCGACCCTCGCGACCGGCACGGTGCATCACCACCTGAACCGGATCCGCAAGCGCATGCGCTGCTCGCTGGTGCTGGAGTCCGGAGAGATCCGCGACACCCACCAGGTCTCCTGCGCCTTCGGCTTCGGAGCCACCGCGGTGTGCCCTTACCTCGGCTTCGCGACCGTGCGCCAGCTCGTGGCGGCGGATGCGGGCAAGGGCAAGCTCGACGGCATCAGCGTGGAGAAGGCGATGGCCAACTACGCCAAAGCGCTTGAGAAGGGCGTGCTCAAGATCATGTCGAAGATGGGCATCTCGGTGCTCAATTCTTACCAAGGCGCGCAGATTTTCGAAGCCATCGGCATCGGCAGCGAGGTCGTGGAATTCGCCTTCACCGGCGTGCAGTCGAAGGTCGGCGGCATCGGCTTCGCGGAGATCGCGGAGGAATCGCTGATCCGCCATCGCGCGGCCTTCGAGACCCAGGTGCCCGCAGGCGAAACCCTGGATCTCGGCGACCCGGGCTACAACCGCTACCGCAAGGCCGGCGAGCGCCACGCCTGGACCACGGATGTCATCAAGAACTTCCACACCTTCGTGAAGAGCGGCAAGGCGGAAGACTACGATGACTACGTGAAGGTCTCGCTGGAGACCAAGCCGGTCGCGTTCAAGGACCTGATGGAATTCGTGCCCGCCGCTTCGGGGCCGATCCCGATCGATGAGGTCGAGTCGGTGGAGGACATCCGCCGCCGCTTCACCACCGCCGCGATGTCGCTCGGTGCGCTGTCGCCGGAAGCCCACGAAACCCTGGCGATCGCGATGAACCGCATCGGCGGCAAGTCGGACTCCGGCGAGGGCGGCGAGGACGCCGTGCGCTTCAAGCCTTACCCGAACGGCGATCTTGCGCGCTCATGGATCAAGCAGGTGGCATCGGGACGCTTCGGTGTTTCCGCGCACTACCTCGTCAATGCCGACGAGTTGGAGATCAAGATGGCGCAGGGTGCGAAGCCCGGCGAAGGCGGCCAGCTTCCCGGCCAGAAGGTGAATGCCCTGATCGCCCGCCTGCGTCACACGCAGCCCGGCGTGCAGCTCATCTCGCCGCCGCCGCACCACGATATCTATAGTATCGAGGACCTGGCCCAGCTGATCCACGACCTGAAGGAAGTGAACCCGCGGGCCCGCGTGACGGTGAAGCTGGTTGCCGAAACCGGCGTCGGCACGGTGGCTGCGGGGGTGGCGAAGGCCAGCGCGGACACGATCCTGATTTCCGGCCACGATGGCGGCACCGGGGCCTCTCCCCTGTCCTCCACCAAGCACGCCGGTTCGCCTTGGGAACTCGGACTTTCCGAGGCCCAGCAGACCCTGCTGATCAACGGTCTCCGCGACCGCGTGATTCTCCGCACCGACGGCGGCCTGCGCAATGGCAGGGACATCGTCATCGCCGCGATCCTCGGCGGGGAAGAATACAACTTCGGCACGATCTCGATGATCGCGATGGGTTGCGTCTATGTCCGCAAGTGCCACTTGAACAACTGCCCGGTGGGCATCGCCACGACCGATCCGAAGTTCCGCGCGAAGTTCAAGGGCACGCCGGAGATGGTCATCAACTTCCTCAACGGCGTCGCCGCCGAGGCCCGCGGGATCATGGCGCAGTTGGGCGTGCGCACGCTGGATGAACTCATCGGCCGTCCGGGATTTCTCAAGCAACGCCACGTGCCGGATCACCCGAAGGCCAACCTCATCGACCTCGGTGCGGTGCTGAAGGATGTGGTCCCGGAACTCGCCAAGCACCAGGGCGTCGAGGAATCCTCGATCTCGCGGATCTGTGCGAAGGATCGCAACGACGGCATCTCCAGGATTCCGCTCGACCTCGAAGTCCTGCGCGATCTCGCGAAGGAACTCGGCACCGGCGAAGTCTCCGCGGACACTCCGGAGTATGGCCCGGACTCGACGCCGGACTCGATCTCTGCGGCGATCAAGGTTCTGCCCGACCGCCAGCCGGTCGAGCTGAGCTACGATGTGGTCAATACCGATCGCAACATCGGTACCCGTCTCTCGGGCCGGATCGCGGAGATCCACGGCGACCGCGGCTTCAACGGCCACACCGCCGTGACACTCAAGCTGCGCGGCTCCGCGGGCCAATCGCTGGGCACCTTCCTGGTTTCCGGCGTGAAGATCGAGCTGACCGGCGAGGCCAACGACTACGTCGGCAAGGGCATGGCGGCCGGTGAGATCGTCATCAAGGTCTCGCCCGACGCGAAGTTCAACCCGGCGGTCAACACCATCCTCGGCAACACCGCGCTCTACGGTGCCACCGGCGGCTATCTCTACGCCAATGGCCGCGCCGGCGAACGCTTCGCCGTTCGCAACTCCGGTTCGACCGCGGTGGTCGAAGGCGTGGGCGACCACGGCTGCGAATACATGACGAACGGCGCCGTCGTGATCCTCGGCAAGACCGGCAAGAACTTCGGCGCGGGCATGTCCGGCGGCACCGCCTATGTCTATGACGTGGATGGCCGCCTCTACTCGCGGATCAATCCGGAGATGGTCGTGCCCCTGCCCGTGCAGCGCGCCCAGGACTTGGCCGAACTCAAGAAGCTGATCAGCGAGCACGCCGAGAAGACCGGCAGCCCGCACGCCAAGGCCCTCCTCGAGGACTGGGCAGGCAGCCTGAAGAAGTTCGTCCGCGTGATCGCGAAAGAGCGTGCCGCGCTCGAGGCTGCGGAGGAGCAGCATGAGGCGGCTTCGACGCGCTGAGGTGATTTGACACGGGACTAGACTAAGCTTAGTCTAGTCCCGTGAACATCCACGAAGCGAAGACTCACTTCTCGCGGTTGGTCGAGCGTGCCGCCGCGGGTGAGGAGATCGTGATCTCCAAAGCGGGCAAGCCGATGGCCAAGCTAGTCCCCTATTCTGTCCAATCGGAACCCCGCAAAGGAGGCTTTCTTCATGGTCAGATCTGGGAGGCTGCAGACTGCTGGGAGCCTGATCAGGGGGCGCTCGACGCGATGACCAAGGGGCCACTCTTCCCCTTGGATTCACCATCGGCGAGGGTGGCGGAGGAATCACCACCTTACGGAACGAAGAAGTGAGAATCCTCCTCGATTCTCACGCGCTGCTTTGGTGGATCGACGATCCGGGCAAGCTGGTGCCATCCGCACGGCTGGTGATCGCCGACCCGTCCACCGAGGTGTTTGCAAGCGCGGCTTCGGTGTGGGAGTTGGGACTGAAGGTTTCAAAGGGTAAACTCAAGCTGCCCGCCGGCTTTGAAGAAGAACTCGGGCGGAACGGCATCGCGTCCCTGTCTTTCACAGTCCGGCATGCGGCGGAATCCATCAAGCTTCCCGCGATCCACGGAGATCCCTTTGACCGGGCCCTGATCGCCCAGTGCCGCTTGGAGAACCTGACCTTGGCAACCCGCGACTCGATCCTCGCTGAATACGGGATCCCGATTCTCGGGGTTTAACGACTGATCTTCTGAACACTTACCCCGGTTGACGGAATCCCCGATTTCTGCTAGTCCTTGGAAGTCCGGACGGCCCTGTGCTCTCCGGTCCGGCGGCTCCATCTTGAGGGCTCCCGGGTGGTTCCAAGCTCCGGCACCATTGCAACAGCACGGACGGATTACACTCCGCCTCTAAACAATGGACCGGGCGGTCAATACGGTCCTGGGCGATGCCCCCTCATTCCTCACGCTGCTTCTTGAAAGCCGCATGGGGGTAAGGGGGCTTATGGATCGGAAGAGGCATTGAATTCAGGAAGAATCTCCTTGGGCGCGCCGAACAACGGACGGCCCCCCTGGGACCGCGGAGGCACCCGCCCCGCAGAGTGGTCCCATGCAGCAAAGCACATCTCGCGTTCCTCATGGATAGCGCCGTTCCGATTCGCCCGATCCGCGGCAAAGCACGGCAGCCAAGGACCACTCTGCGGGGCAGGTGCCTCCGCGCGCTCCCAGAGGGGCGTCCCCTGAAACGGGACGCTCTCCATTCGAGTTGACGGCTTATCTGCGGCCCTCAATGGTTCGGATAGAGTTGAATGATTTCCTGGAAACACAGACTTCTTCTCGCCGCCGGGACGCTGGGCCTTGCCACCTGGCTGGGCTATCGCGGGGAGTGCCACGTGATGGATGCGGCCGGGAGCAAGCCGGTGACCTTCCAATCGGTGGTGCGGCGGGTGATGGCGCCGAAGTCCCGCAACGAGCATATCGACCGGCTGAACCGGATCCGCCATAGTGCCGGGCGCACCTATGCGAACCGGCGCGAGACGACCGAGGCGTGGGAGATCATCCGCGCATTCACGATCGAGGACGTGAAAGCTGGCCTGGCCGAGATCCCCCGGAAGCCGGAGCGGCAGGCGAATGAGATGCTGACCGAGATGCTCTTCTACCGCTGGGCCCAAATGGACCCCGAAGCCGCAGTGCGGGAGGCCGTCCAGCCGGGCAGCTACGGGGAGTCCTATTCCGCGATTTCATCCGTCGCTACGGCATGGGCGGACCGGGATCCCGAGGGAGCCCTGCGCTGGGCTGCCAACTCCCAATCGGACATGGCCAAGCACATGATCGGGAGCGCCGCAGGCAGGGCGCTGGCGCTGCGCAGCCCGGAGGATGCCTTGGCCAAGGCCATCACGGAGTTCCCCTCGGCGCTGGACGACGTGATCTTCGTCCTGGCGCGGAAATCGGCCGACACGGAGGAGGCCCGCCGGAAGCAGCTTTCCGAGCTGACCACACTTCCCGAGCAAAGGCCCCGGCAGCTCTACGTGGAGCAACTGTTCTCAAACGCATTACGGCAGGGGCCGGAGAAGGCCGGCGTGCTGGTCGACGAGCTTGAAAGGGCCGGGGTCCCCGCGGAGGAAATCGGACGATTCCGGGCGCAGCTTGCGGTCTCTTCGACGCCTTACAGCTTCCGGGCGAGGATGGAACACTTGGCGGCGCCCGAGTCCAAATCCATCGACCAACAACTACAATCCTACTACGCGGACTGGGCCTCGAATGAACCCGCCCAAGCCGCCGCCTGGGCTGAAGAAACCGGACGCACCGGGTTCGTTGAGGATGCGGTCAAGACCCAGGCGAAGAACCTGCTTCGTTCCGTTTGGCAGCCCGGGGGCGGCACCTCGTTCGGTCTTGGGGAGAAGGGGATCGTGACGCAGTATGCTTCATGGCAGAAGCTGGACGCGCCGGCTGCGGAAGCCTGGTTGCGAACGATGCCTGCCGACATCCGGAACCACCTGTCCCGAAACCATGCCGCGCGCTAAGTCATTCCTCTCAGCCGGCCTGATGATCGGCTGCTTCGGCTTGCTGGGGTATGCAGGGAAGAAAGCGGGCGAACAACTCGCCTGCTCCGGCATCCTCCAGCGCTCCGCTCCGGCGGAGAAGCCGCGGAGCGCCGACACGGGCTTGCGCGGCGCTAGAGCCCGGGAGCCGGTGCGCGCCGAGTTGGTAGCTGCCAGTATCAAGCGATTGAATGCGCTCTCCGATGGCAGTCCGCGCTTGCAGTCGGATTGGGAGGCGCTGGCCCAGATGGATGGCGTCCTCGCGAGGCTCAATGCGGCCGAACTGGCGGAGGTTTTCGCCGGCGTGGTCCGGCCGGGAGACGAGAACTTCTATCTGCTCGCCTCGAAGATCGGAGCGGTGTGGATGGCCAAGGATCCGGACGCCGCGATGAAGGCGGTCCTGGAGATCGGCAAGTCATCCCGCTGGGGAAGACATCTGGCGGGGTCCGTTTTCGGGAGCTGGTTGCAGGAGGAGCCTGAAGCTGCGCTGGCATGGCTCGATTCGGCGGAGCTGCCCGAAGGTCCCCCACCCCACGAGGCCGGTGGCGATTTTGAAGCGCCTGCCATCGGCGCGGATCTCAAGGGAGAATTCCGCAGGAACGCCTTGATGAACCTGGTGGAGCGGGACTTTTCCCTGGCGAGCGCGGAGTTTCTCAAGATGGAGCGACCGGTGGAAGGTGTGGATGACTATTCAAACCTGATGGGGCTCTGGGGCCACGAGTATGCCGATGATCCGCTGAAGCGCGGGCAACTGGTGGAATTCGCCAAAGCGACCGGACGCCCCGAAGACTATGCGGCCCTGAATCACGATCTGCTCAAGGCCTGGCCACAGGAGGATGCGCTGGGAATGATGAACTACCTGAACGAGCTGCGCGGCTATCTGGAATCCGATGCGGTGCCCGCTGCTGCTCGCCAGCAGGTGGATGGAACGGCGGTGGCCGCGGCGATCTTCCGCGAGTATGACCGGCCCGCGCTGGAGTGGTGGATGGAGCGCTACGGGCAATGCTCCGAGACGCCCGCGCCGATGCGGGAGGCCATGGCCCGCTGGGCCCAGAAGTATCCCGATGCGATGCTGGGCTGGTTTGAAGAGCAGCCGCCTTCCCCGCAGCGGGATGCGCTCGCCTCGTCCGTCGTCCCCTCGCTCATGCTGCAGAAGAAGTTCACGGAGGCCGCGGGCACCATCGCGACCGTGCAGGATCCGGGTTCCCGGCAGGCGGCGATCGAGCGGCTCGATTTCCTGTGGAGAGAGCAGGATGCGGAAGCGGCGGCGGCGTGGCAGGCGGGACTTCCGCTAGGGACGCTGGCAGAGCCCGGGGAGTAATGGGACAGGGACGGCTTTACCGCTGGGAGCGCGGAGCCACCGGCCCGCAGAGTGGTCCCTGCTGCGCTGTTTACCCAAAGGTCGGCAATTGCGTAACGTCGCTCTCCGTGCCGGTCGTGTCGTGTCCACCGCGTCTGAGGCTGCTTCTGCGGGCCGGTGGCTCCGCGCTCCCAGCGGAAGAACCGTCCTTTGGGGCATTGCAGAAATTTCACTTCGGATCGTCGCCATCTTCGGACACGGGCGGGCCTTTGGGCCGGCGGCGTTCGGGGGCCTTGTCTCCGCCCGGGAGGCGGGTGCCGGGAGCGGTGCGATCCTTGGGGACGAAGGTGCCGGAAGGGAGTTCGAGGTAGCCCGCGGCTTCCGTCATGGCGACGGCTTCCTGAGGGGTCGGGGCCGTTTCCGCGGCCTTGCGCAGCAGCGGGGCCGCGCCCGCTTCGCCCAGGACGATCATGCCGTTCAGGGCCGCGGTGCGGACTTCGGGGTCCGGGTGGAGGAGAAAGGGCTCGATCTCAGGAAGTGCCTTGGCGTCGTAGGTCACGGAGGCTTCCTCGATCTTGCCGAGGATTGCGACTCGTTCTTCGTCGGTCAGCTTCGGGTTCGCCGGAGTGGTGGCCTGCGGATCCCGCGGCGTCGTCCGGGATGACGTGGCGGGACGGGAAGCAAGAGGCCCGGAAGCTGCCTGCGGTGGTGGCGTCTCCCCCGGTGTGTCCTCCTTGCCATCCCGAGTGAAAACCCATCCCGCGGCCAGCAGGAGGATCGCTCCCCCGCTGCCAGAAGCATGCGTGAATTCATAATGGGCGCGGATCAAGGGGCCGGAGGCGCTTCGGCGTCCGGGTAAAGGTCCGAGAGGTCATCGATCGGGAAGCCAGCGGAGAAGAGCCAGGAACCTTCGATGATCGATTGGAAATTGTCGAAGCCGCCGGAGCCATCGGACACCACGTCATCGATCGAGCCTGAGATCGCGTAGATCGAGCCGCGCCCGTTGAGGTAGCGGTATTCCACGGCCCCGCCGGTTCGCACCGGGCGCAGCGAAAGCGTGTGCTGCCACATGCCCGCTATATGCATCGTCGAGCCCTCCGCGCCGGGGGCGGCCTGGGTGGTGAAGGTCAGGAAGGTCTCCGATTTCGTGAGCGACTCGTCCCGCGACGAGAAAGCGATTGAATCACCGGCGGAATTGAAGCGCTCGAGGCTGGTGGCATTCACCGCCTCCGCCTCGCCGTAGGTCTCCATGTCGAGGTAGCTGCCGACGTAGATCGGCGCGCTGCCCGGCTTGGTGACATAGAAGGCCGGGATCGCTTCCACTTCGTTGTAGATGGCCTTGAGCGACCAGCCGTTGATGGCCGGGATGACGCCCTCGCTCACCAGGAAGCCGAGGAACTCGCGGTTCGAGAGGCGGGTGGTGGCGATACGGGACTGGTACTCGTAGTTGGTTGAGATCACGTCGCCCTGGGAGTTGGTGCGGGACCACTCGTTCTCGTAGGCCGGGGTGCGCGGGGAGAGCGGCCTGCCGGTGGCGTCCTTGGCTATGGTGCCGGGGACGGAATACTGCTCGATCAGCCGCAGCGTGACCAGGGACTCGGTCCCGGGGTCGGCTTGGGCGATTCCGGATAGGACGGCAGATGCGGAGAGAACGGCGAGGAAAGAGCGGTGGCGTGTCATGGTCGGTGAAGTGACGTAGAATCTGCCCGGAGTATTCATCAGGCAAACGGATAAATCCGGGGGATTTTGGCCACGCGGCCGACAGATCCGGATTTAAAGGGATTCAAAACGGGAATGAAGGGATGATGGTTTCGGAGTTTGGACCGAGCAGTGGTGTTTTCAGGCAAGGGTAAAATCCGGGTCGGCGAGAAGTTTGTTTAGTATGGTGATCATTTTGCGCATGACGGCGGTGAGCGCGACTTTGGCGGGCTTGCCGGCTTGTAGGAGACGTTGGTAAAAGGCTTTCAGGACGGTGTTGGAGTGCGAGGCCGACACCGCCGCCATGTAGAGGACCTTGCGCACCGCCCCCCTGCCGGCTTGGATCTTGCGCTTGCCGCAGGTGGCGCCGCTGTCCTTGGGATGAGGGACGACGCCCGCGAGACAGGCCACGGTCTTGTCGGGCAAGATGCCGAGTTCGGGGAGGTAGGCCAGCAGGGTGTGGGCGAGGACGGGACCTGCCCCCTTGAGCTGGCGGAGCCGTGCGGACTTGGCGGCAAGCACGGGCGAGGCCGCGACGTGGGCGGCGATACCGGCATCGGCCTGGTCGAGCAGGCGCTGTGTCGCGCGGCGCAGCTTGGTGAGGGTTTTGCGAAGGAAGCCCTCGGCGAGCTCGAGGCGGTTGCCGGTATCGGTGATGAGGTCGACGAGGACGCGCCGTGCTTCGAGCATCTGGCGCAGCACGACGGCCGCGGGATCGGGAGCCACCAGGGCCGGGGGCCGGTGAGTGTCGGCGTAGCTTGCGATGAGGCGGGCATCGATGCGGTCGGTCTTGGCGAGGATGCCTCCGGAGAGCGCGAAATAGCGGACGCGGGCGGGCATGACGACCGATACGGGGATCCCGCGTTGGAGGGCGGTGGCGGCCAACAGCTTCTGGTAGCCAGCGGTGGACTCGCAGACGAGGTGGGGAGCTTCCACGCCGGCGATGGCGGTGAAGAGGTCGTCCAGCCCGCGGGCGGAATTGGCGACCTGCAGGTGGGCTTGGCCGGGGATGTGGACGTCGAGGCGTGCCTTTGACACGTCGATGCCGATGTGGGTAGGTGTATTGCGGTTCATGTCTCAATCTTGCGATGCGGGTTCAAAGACCCATTCAGTGGTTCGAGCATTGAACCGGGAGCGGAAACGAACGGCCATGAGCTCGGTCACGGACTCGAAGGTCCTGGATGGATTCGGCCTGGACGTTTCCGCCGCGGGCGGGGGAGGCCACCCCCGCCCGCGTTCTCCCGGGGCGGCCGCAATGGGATCACACGAGATGGTCCCTGGCGATCCGCCGCGGGTGGCTTCCTCCGACGAGCTTCGTTCCGGCCCATTCTCGGAAGCCACCCGCGGCGGATCCGGGGTCAATAGCGGCATTTCCAAACATACAGGATGGATAGGATGGATGGGATAAAGGCAGTGGATATGAATTTCCGGGTTCAGGGCTCCATCCTATTCATCCCGTCCATCCTGGTCCAAATCCGGCCCTGCCACCGCAGCCGATCTAGTATTGGAAACCGTTGGAAAGCGTATTACAGGAGTTTCATGAAAACCTTGGTGCTGCGGATTTCCGACCAGTTGGCGGCCGAACTGGAGGCCGAGGCCAAGCGTTTGAACGTGAGCAAATCCGAGGTGGCGCGACGCCGGCTTGCAGGCCCTGTTTCCCAGTTTGCCGGAGACTCGAAGCCGTCGCTCTGGAGCCGGATGCAGGATCTGGTGATCGATGGCGACAGCTCTCCCGGGGATCTCTCGTCCAATCCCAAGCACATGGAGGGCTATGGTGAGCATCGTGCTCATTGAGATGAGACCATTCATCGCCGCCCTCCGCGATTTCCGGATTTACCGGCGGAACGGCCGCCAGGCGATCCCGGTGCTGATGCCGCCGTAGCAATCATTTCACCGGGAAACCGGTGTCGGGGCAGCGGGGCCCGGGGGAGCTGTATTTCTTCGCTCTTGCACGCGGCCCCGTCCGCACCTATTCCGCCTGTCCACGATATGGCCAGCACGCCCGCAATCAATCTCCGCAAGGGACACGCCGTCCGTCACAACAACGACGTCTGCGTCGTGATCTCCCACGAACTCAAGACGCCGCCCCGGATGGCGTCCTACGTGGTGATGTCGATCCGCAGCGTCAGCAACAAGAAGGTCTCCAACCTGCGCCTGACCTCGAACGATTCGATGGACTCGGTGCTGCTCGAGCGCATCCCGCACGAGTATTCCTACAAGGATTCCGGCGGCTACCACTTCCTGCACAACGAGACCTACGATGACGTGGCCATCCACGACGACATCATCAACACGGTCCGCAACTACCTGATCGAGGGCAACACCTACACGCTGCTCTTCGCGGACGGTCTGGTGGCCGACATCGAACTCCCGCCTTCCATGATCATGGAAGTGACGGACTCCCCGGAAGGCGTGAAGGGCGACTCCGCCAACAATGTCTACAAGGCCGCGACGATGGAAACCGGCTTGATCGTGCAGGTCCCGCTCTTCATCAATCCGGGCGAGAAGCTGATCATCAAGACGGAAGACGGCAGCTACCTGAGCCGGGCTTAAGACGATTTTACGGAAAAGCCGGGCTCCGCGAGGGGTCCGGCTTTTTTGTCAGCGCGACCTGCGATTTCAAGGGCGAAACCGCCATTGCCAATCCTCTCCCGTGCGGCCACGCTGTCGCTGACGACATGAGCAGCCCGACGAATCTCCCCGATCTGGAACTCGCCAGCGCCTTGTTCCAGAATCTGGATCCCCGCCAAGCACTCCCTGCGACCGACCCACGATATGTAGATCTGTACCATCAGCGGATCGCGGCGGATCCGAAGCGGAAGCTAATCAACACCCTTCTCCTGAGCGGGAAAGAAAGCCTCCAGTTCTTCTCGGGCTTCCGGGGATCGGGTAAGAGCACGGAACTTCTCCGCCTCAAACATCAGCTTCACCACGAGCACGGCTACAACGTCTTTTATGCCGATGCAGCTCAGTATATCGGGCCGAATGAGCCTTTGGATGTTTCCCTGCTCCGCATCGCCATTATCGGTTCGTTGTGTGTTGAGCTTGACCGCAAGCTGGGGGTCAAAGACCCGGGCGCGAGTTTTTTCAAACGAATCGGCGATTGGATATCGAAGTTCAGAATCACGCCGGAAACCATTGGTATGGAAGTGCCTGCGGGCCCTCTTACCCTTTCAGCCGATTTCAAAACATCTTTCACGAGCAATCCCGACTTCCGTGCGGATCTCCGCAAGTTCCTCGCGAACCGCCGTGCCGCGCTTGATGAGCAGATCAAGGAGTTCTTGGTAGGCTTGAGAACGCAGCTTGAGAAACTCGTCGATCATAAGAAAGACATTGTCCTTATCTTCGACCAACTCGAGCAAGACCCCGGTGCTCTTATTTCGACAACGGACCGCTCGGAAATCATCAACAGCGCCAAGCAGCTTTTCCAGAACCAGCGAGACTTGCTGAAGCTGCCCGGGGTCCACCTCATTTTAACGGTTCCGTCCTGGTTGAAGATCGTACTCAAGGGGGTGCCGATCGTGTTTGTTCCAAATTTTCCGCTCTGGAAGCGTGACGAGGATCGAACCGAGAGGACCGACGAGATGAATCTCATGCGCGAATTGGTTCTGAAACGATTCACGCTGACGGAAGGTTCCCATGCCGGGGACCAGCTCGCCGCATTCTTTGCGCCCGACATCCAGCAGGGTATCGATCGTCTGATCCGTCAATCGGGAGGTTTTATACGCGATCTTCTCCGACTCCTGCAGATTATCGTGCGCGAGTCGGTTTCCGCAGGGCCAGCGGGTGACGAAACGCTGACCATTGCTATCGATGAGTTGCGGCAGTCCTACCTTCCTCTGGTGGCGAAAGATGCCGAAGCACTCCTGCGGATGATGACCTTGCGCGAAGTCGGGATTTCGGATAGCACGGACGAAGAGATCGCCCGTCTCGCCAATCTGATGAATACCCAGATGGCATTCTTCTTCCTCAACGGGGATGATTGGTTCGATGTCCACCCGCTATTGCGGGAAGAGGTTCAGGCCATCCACGACAGGGAATATCCCTCCCGCCCAGCGAAACCCGCCGCGAAGAAGCCGCGGAGCAAGAACTCCTGATCAAAGAGTGGCCATTCCCGAAACGCGACCGGATCCCCTCGAGGCACGGCTTACCGCCTTGCCCGCATGGAAGGCTCTTTTGGGCCACCTGGCCCTTACTCGCGGAGCGGACCTCCTTTTCCTCATTACTCCCGATGCCACCGGTGCCAAAGCTTGTCGGCAAGCCCTCAGCCTAGCCCTGCCGGAAAGCCGCCGGCCGATCCGCAACTTGGAGCCGGACATTCCCAATGATCCCGCGGAACTCGTCCATTGCTTCGACAATGCTTCGACCTTACCCGCACCCGGCCTGCTCTGGATCGAATTACCGGCGGAGGTGATTGAATGGGCACTTCCGGCGGCCCAGGCTGCTTGGGATCGCGCCTTTGCCGCGCTCAATCCGCATCGCAACCGCTTGCTCGGGGAGATCTCGGTGCCGCTGATCTTTGCGGGACCGCCGTGGATGTTCCAAAGTTTCCGGAGTCATGCGCCGGACTGGTTCAGCGTGCGTTCGGGAGTCTTCGATCTAACGAGAGAGGACGTGCGTCCGAGGGTTCCAGAGGAAGTCCCGTTCGTCGGGGAATCAGGGAACGCCGCCGTTCTATCCGAGGCCGGATATACGCCGCCTGACTTTGGGGAAGATTCCGTTCCACCAGAGAATATCGAGGGCATGTTAGACCGCTTGCCAGCACCCCTGCTTGTGCTTTTGCAGTCCCTCACTTGGTTGGATGTTTCCGCTCCAATCCCCGCTTGGTTGGTCGCTGCGCATCCCTCTCTGCCGGAAGATGCGGACCTCTTGGAGAGCCTGCGTGCGCTAGTTGACAGGGGGCTGTTGGAATGCAGTTCCGATGGCCTATGGTTTCGACTCCAACCGCAGATCGCCGCGGCGACTTTGGCACGCTTTGGAAATGGTGATCAACTTACCCGGGCCTTGGAGCGTGCACTGGACATGTTTGAGGGGGCAGATATTGGGAATCCGGCAAATCCGGCGAATTGGCCGCGGTGGATTCCCGGAGCAGTTCACGCGACTCACCTCGCAGCGAGTGCGGAAGCGTTTGGAAAATCGAATGAGGCCGCGGGGTTATTGAATCTGGCGGGAAATCTTTATCTCACTAGGGCACAGTATGCAGTCGCCGAATCGCTTTTTCGTAA
This sequence comes from Luteolibacter sp. Populi, assembly GCF_040801775.1. Classification (GTDB taxonomy): domain Bacteria; phylum Verrucomicrobiota; class Verrucomicrobiia; order Verrucomicrobiales; family Akkermansiaceae; genus Haloferula. The sequence goes on along the minus strand of NZ_CP161812.1, from coordinate 542,353 downwards.
GGCGCTAGCCATGACCGAGAACAGCCTTCTTGAAGCGACATCTCTGCTCGCCACGCTCGAAAATAACCTGGCGCAATTGCTCCAAGCCACCAACCGGCTCACCGAGGCTGAACCCTTGATGCGCGACGTGCTGCGCATCGAAAGCGCCGCCTTGGGCGACGACCATCCCAAGGTAGCGACCGCCCTCAACAACCTTGCGTCCTTGCTCAAAGCCACCAACCGGCTCGCCGAGGCCGAACCCCTGATGCGCAACGCGCTGCGTATCGACCGCGCTGCTTTCGGCGACGACCATCCGGAAGTCGCAACTGACCTCAATAACCTGGCGCAATTGCTTAAAGCCACCAACCGACTCGCCGAGGCCGAACCCCTGATGCGCGACGCGCTGCGTATCGACCGCGCTGCTTTCGGCGACGACCATCCGGAAGTCGCAACCGACCTCAACAACCTCGCGTCCTTGCTTAAAGCCACCAACCGGCTCGCCGAGGCCGAACCCCTGATGCGCGACGCGCTGCGCATTGACCGTGCCGCCTTCGGCGACCACCATCCCAAGGTTGCAGTCCGTCTCAACAACCTAGCGCAATTGCTTCAGGCCACCAACCGGCTCGCCGAGGCCGAACCCCTGATGCGCGACGCGCTGCGCATAGACCGCGACGCCTTCGGCGACGACCATCCTGACGTTGCAACCGACCTCAACAACCTGGCGCAATTGCTTAAAGCCACCAACCGGCTCGCCGAGGCCGAACCTCTGATGCGCGACACCTTGCGCATTGACCGTGCCGCCTTCGGCGATGGCCATCCGACGGTTGCGACTGACCTCAACAATTTAGCTTCTTTGCTCAAAGCCACCAACCGTCTCGCTGAAGCTGAACCCCTGATGCGCGAAGCCCTGTGCATCGACCGCGCCGCATTCGGCGACGAAAACGCCACGATTTCCAAAGACCTCAACAACCTGTCGTTGCTGCTCCAAGAGACCAACCGGCTCACCGAGGCCGAACCCCTGATGCGCGAAGCGCTGCGTGTTGTACACAACAGTTTGGGTCCGGAGCATCCGGACGCACTGCTAGTATCCAACAATCTCCAAGGTTTGATGGCTAAAATCGACGCTTCCTCCGCCTTGGACGGAGAGTGAACCCTCACATCCTACCGACTTTGTGAAATTTTTCACAAAGTGCGCTTGCGGCATTCGGGACGGTTTTTCATAGTCTCCCCGCCGCGGGGTTTGCCCCGTGGACTTTCACGCCCCATGAGCGAAACCGCCGCCACCGCCGAAGCCAAGCTTCCCAAGGATCTCGCCGCCGAGAATGGCATGGTCAACGTGCAGATCGATGGCGTCTGGCTGCAGGTTCCAAAGGGAATGCGGATGATCGAGGCCTGCAAGCTGGCCCAGAACGAGGTGCCGCATTACTGCTACCACCCGAAGCTTTCCGCGCCCGGGAATTGCCGGATGTGCCTGGTGCAGATGGGGATGCCCCCCGCCCTGCTCCCGGCCAGGATCCGAGCTATGACGAGACGGGCTACCTGCCGATCGGCTGGATGCCCCGCCCGGTGATCGCCTGTGCGAACACGGTTTCGGAGAACATGGGGATCCGCACCACCGGTGAGATCGTCACGAAGTGCCGCGAGGGCGTGATGGAGTTCCTGCTCATCAATCACCCGCTGGATTGCCCGATCTGCGACCAGGCCGGCGAGTGCCGCCTGCAGGAGTTTTCCGTGGAACACGGCCGCGGCGGCTCGCGCTTCGTGGACATGAAGGTCAAGAAGCCGAAGAACGTGGACATCGGTCCGCGGGTCCGGCTGGACGACGAGCGCTGCATCATGTGCAGCCGCTGCATCCGCTTCATGGACGAGGTGGCGGACGATCCGGTGCTGGGCTTCACCCAGCGCGGGACGCACACCACGCTGACGGTCCATCCGGGCCAGAAGCTGGACTCGAATTACTCTCTCAATACGGTCGATATTTGCCCGGTGGGCGCATTGACCTCGAATGACTTCCGCTTCCAGATGCGGGTTTGGTTCCTGAAGGAGACCAAGAGCATCGACGTGAATTGCGGGACGGGCTCGAACATCACGATCTGGGCCCGCGGCAACAAGCTGCACCGGATTACCCCGCGCCAGAACGATGAGGTCAACTCGACCTGGATGCCGGATTCGCACCGCCTGAATTTCCACTACATCGACAGCGCGGCGCGCTTGGTCGAGCCGATGATCAAGGCCGATGGCATCCACATGCCGGTGCCTTGGAAGGACGCGCTGGCCGCGGCGGCCAAGGATCTCAAGGTCTTCGCACCGGGTGAGATCGCGATCATCGCGTCGGCCCGGATGACCAATGAGGAACTCTTCATGGCGCGTGCGCTGGCGACCGAGCTTGGGACCGGGGCTTTCACCGTGGTGCCCCGCTCCGGCGAGGCGGACGGCATCCTGGTCTCCGCCGACCGCAATCCGAACACGACCGGCGCGAAGCTGGTGTGGGGCACGCAGGATCCTGGCGCTCCGCTGGCGGATATCCGTGCGGGTGTGCAGAATGGCTCAATCAAAGCGCTGCTCGTCTTCGGCGAGGAACTGACCGCCGAGGCCGGTTTCAGCAAGGAGGATTTGGCCAAGCCGGCTTTCATCGCCTCGATCCAACTTCTGGCCGGTCCGACGGCGGATGCCTCGCACGTGCTGCTCCCTGGAGCTGCCTTCGCCGAGAAGCGCGGCTCGATGGTGAACGTCACCGGCCGCCTGCAGCGCCTGAACCGCGCCGTCGAACCGCCGGTCGATGCCCACGATGATTGGGAAATTCTCCGCGACCTGGTGGCGGCCCTTCAGGGTGCCTCCCCGACTTCCGGCCCGGCGATGATCGAGGATGTCTTCAAGTCGATGGCGGAGGGTGTCGCCGAGTTCAACGGCCTGAGCCTTTCCAAGATCGGCGATCTCGGGAAGCCGGTGCTGGATACCGGCGTGAAGATCCCGCTGCTGGAAAACGAGCGCGCCCGCAAGGCGGCTGGATTGATCAATGGCTAATCCCGGTTCCCCGCTTTCATGGACCTCCTTGTTACACTCCTGATCATTCTGGTTAAGGTCATCGTCCTGACCTTCGTGGTCGTGCTGCCGCTGGTGCCCATCTCGGTTTACTTCGAGCGCCGTTTCTCCGCGATCATCCAGGACCGCGTGGGTCCGAACCGCGTGGGGATGCCGTTCACCTTGTTCGGCGCGAAAAAGGACTTCTCCTTCTTCGGCCTGATCCAGCCAATGGCGGACGGCGTGAAGCTATTCCTGAAGGAGGACTTTACACCGGCGCATGTGCGGACGGCCTTCTACTGGCTGGCTCCGGCGCTCACGGTGGTGCCCGCGCTGGTCACGGTCTGCGTGGTGCCCTTCGGCTCGGACATCTTCGTGAACGGGCAGGCGCACAAGCTGGTGATCGCCGATCTGGATGTGGGGCCGCTCTTCGTCTTCGCGATCTCCTCGCTCGCGGTCTATGGCATCACCCTCGCCGGGTGGTCCTCGAACTCGAAATTCCCGCTCATCGGCGGGGTGCGTTCGACGGCACAGATGATCTCTTATGAGATCGCGCTCGGTCTCTCGGTGGTGCCGGTCCTGCTCTATTACGGCGATCTCAATCTCTCCAACATCGTGGAGGAGCAGGCCAAGAACGGTTGGCTGCTGCTGCCGCTGTGGAATGAACACGGCACGATCCTTTCGCAGACCTACTGGGATCACTGCGCCGGTCAGTGGCTGTTCTGGATCCCGGCGGTGATTGCCTTCGTGATCTTCACGACCTCGGTCTTCGCAGAGACGAACCGCATGCCCTTCGACCTGCCGGAATGCGAAACCGAACTCGTGGGCGGGTACCACACGGAATATTCCTCGATGAAGTTCGCGATGTTCTTCATGGGCGAATATGCGGCGATGGTGATCGGTTCCTCGCTGGTGGTGACCTTGTTCCTCGGCGGTTGGTCGCTGGGATTCGGTGCGGACGAGTGGATCAGCGGGCTCAAGATCGGCAGCTTCGGCTTCGGCGGGCTGGTCCACCTGGCGATTTTCATGACCAAGGTGGTGGCGTTCATCCTGTTCTTCATCCTGGTGCGCTGGACAGTGCCGCGCTTCCGCTACGACCAGCTCATGCGCCTCGGCTGGGTGATCTTCTTTGAAGCCGCCCTCATCAATGTCTTCCTGGCCGCGCTCGTGATCGCCGCGCCACAGTTCGGTGCCATGGCCACCATCATCGGTCTGGTCCTGCTGGTGGTCGTCACCGCCGCGTTGGTCTGGGTCCTCAAGGTCTCGGACAAGAAAGCTCCAATCCTTTCGATTTAGGCATCCGTGCTTAGACACTCGCAATTTTCACCATAATGGCCGTCGTCAAAGTCACCCGCCCGAAGCTTGCTGCCGGGGAGAAAATGTACCTCGGTGCGATCTTCAAGGGCTTCATCATCACGATGAAGCACGCCATCGCCTCGCTGCGGAATAAGAGCCGCGGAGCCAAGGACATGGAGTCCTCCGGTCTCGGGGTGACGATGCAGTATCCCGAGCAGAAGTGGGACGAGCATCTGCCCGAATACTACCGCGGCGCGCCCGCGCTGGTGACCGACGAGCAGGGCCGCGAGCGCTGCGTGTCCTGCCAGCTCTGCGAATTCATCTGCCCGCCGAAGGCGATCCGGATCACGCCGAGCGAGATCCCGTCCGATGATCCATGGGCGAAGGTCGAGAAGCGGCCGCTGGAATTCGATATCGACATGATCCGCTGCATCTACTGCGGCATGTGCGAGGAAGTCTGCCCGGAGCAGGCGATTTTCCTGCGCAAGGACTACGCCATCACCGGCCTGAAGCGGGCCGACATGATGCACGACAAGGAGAAGCTGTATGAGATCGGGGGAGTCCGTGTGGGCCTCGTGAACAAGTGGAACGAGTTGAAATAAGCCATGCCCCTTCCCCTTTTCTGGTTTTTTGCACTGGTGATGCTGCTCGGCGGCGTGGCGGTGGTGTCGTTGCGCAATCCGGTCGCTTCGGCGCTGTCGATGGTGGCTTCGTTCGTCGGGCTTGCCGGTCTCTTCATCGGCCTGAATGCCTTCTTCGTCGGGATCATCCAGATCCTGGTTTATGCGGGCGCGATCATGGTGTTGTTCATCTTCATCATCATGCTGCTCGACCTGCAGGTGGAGCAGAAGCGGGCCCCGAAGCTCGCGCCGCTGCTTGGTGGGCTTGGCATCGTGCTTGGCTTCACCATCCAGATCATCGGCATCCTGTCGAAGACGCCGGATGCGGAGTGGAAGCCTCTTGATCTGGCCGCTGGTGCCGCCGCCCATGCCCAATCGAGCCCCGGGATCTCGGCCAAGCTCGCCGCCGGCCATCTGCCGGACGTGAACCTGATCGGTGATATTTTGTTCAGGGGGTATAACCTGCCGCTGCAAATTGTCGGCGTGCTACTGCTGGTCGCCACCATCGGTGTCGTCGTCCTTTCCAAGCGCCAAGAAGCCTGATTCCCATGGCATCCCTTCATTACTACCTTCTCGTTTCCGGCCTGCTTTTCGCCATCGGGCTTTCCGGGGTGATCCTGCGGCGGAATATCATCGTGGTCTTCATGTGCCTGGAGCTGATGCTTAGCGCCGCGAACCTCACGCTGGTGGCCTTTTCCCGCTTCAATGGTTCCAACGGCCTGCCGGATTACCACGGCCAGATGATGGTCTTCTTCGTCATCACCGTCGCCGCTGCCGAGGTCGCGGTGGGTCTCGCGATCATCGTCGCCCTCTACCGGGCGCGGCAGACGATCAATACTGAAGACCTGACGAGCATGCGGGGCTAGGCCGTTTTTCATTCTTCAATTTTCAATTTTCATTCAACGAATGGCCTGGCTCCTCCTGTTCCTGCCCCTGATCGCCGCGGCGGCGAACCAGCTTTACCTGAAGCGGAACGCTTACATCGCTTCGCTGGTATCCGTCGGCTCGGTCGCGGCGACCTTCCTGATCTCGCTCCTTTTGCTGGGCAAGAACGCTTCGCCGGATCCCGTGTCGTGGGCGACCATCGGCGACTTCTCGATCCAGATCGGCATCAAGCTCGACCAGCTTTCCACCGGCATGATGGTAGTGGTCACGGGCGTCGGCCTGCTGGTGCACATCTTCTCGCTGGCCTACATGGCGGACGATAGTGCGAAGGCGCGCTACTTCACCTGCCTCTCGCTCTTCATGTTTTCGATGACCGGCATCGTGCTGGCCTCGAATTTCATCATGACCTTCATGTTCTGGGAGCTGGTCGGCCTCAGCTCCTACCTGCTGATCGGTCACTGGTATCAGAAGGATTCCGCGGCGGACGCGGCCAAGAAGGCTTTCATCACGAACCGCATCGGCGACTTCGGCTTCATGATCGGGATCCTGATGCTGTGGGGCATCACCGGCAGCCTCAGCTTCGACGGCATGGAGCAGTGGAAGGTCGCAGGCGGTCTGTCCGGCGTATCTACCGGGGTTATCGGGGCTGCGATCCTCTGCATTTTCTGCGGTGCGGTCGGGAAGTCCGCACAGATGCCGCTGCATGTCTGGCTGCCGGATGCGATGGAAGGCCCGACTCCGGTGTCCGCGCTGATCCACGCTGCGACGATGGTGGCTGCGGGCGTTTACATGCTCTTCCGGGTGCAGCTTTCCATCGGTGAAGCGGCCTTCGACAACTTCGCAGGCCACACCATCGCCTGGATCGGCGGGATTACCTCGCTGTGCGCCGCGCTGATGGCGACCCAGCAGAACGACATCAAGCGGATCCTGGCCTACTCCACGCTTTCCCAACTCGGCTACATGGTGATGGCGGTCGGCCTGCTACATGGCCAAGCGGGCATGTTCCACCTCTTCACCCACGCGTGGTTCAAGGCGCTGCTCTTCCTTGGCTCCGGCGCGGTCATCTACGCCTGCCACCACCAACAGGACATCTGGAAGATGGGCGGGCTGCTCAAAAAGATGCCGATCACCGGCATCACCTTTGCGCTCGGTACCGCCGCGCTGATCGCCGTGCCCTTCGTGACCTCGGGCTTCTACTCGAAGGAAGAGATCCTCGCTGCCGCCTTTGAGGAGAACAAGGTCCTGTTCTGGATCGCCGTCTTTGTCGCGTTCCTGACAACCTTCTACATGACCCGGGCCTTTGTGGTCGCCTTCCTTGGCAAGTCCCGTTCTGAAGACGCCAGCCATGCCCATGAAGTCGGCCCGCTGATGTTCGTGCCGTTGATTGTCCTCGCCGCGCTTGCGATCGGATCGGCTTGGTTGACCGGGCCGCTGAATGCCATCGATCCACGCGTCCACGCCCACGGCCATCACGAAGGTCATTCGATCATTCTCGGTGCCTCCATTGGCTCGCTGATCCTCGGCCTGCTCGCCGGCTTCATCCTCTACAACGGCAAGGAGAAGGATCCGATCTCGGTCCCGCTGTTCCGCGAGCGCTTCTACATCGATGCGATCTACGACAACTTCATCGTCCGCTACTTCCAGAACGGCTTCGCGGCGGTCGTCCATTTCTTCGATGAGTTCCTGATCAACGGCCTGATCGTCGGAGGCTCCAGCCGGATTGCCGAAAGCGTCGGCGGTCTCTTCCGCCGGGTGCAGTCCGGGAACCTGCAGGGCTACGCCTTCGTCTTCGGGATCGGCGTGATCCTCGTCATCTACTTCACCGCGTTCTAACACCGACACTAGCAACCATCCATGCTTCTCCTGCTAGTCATTCTCCCGCTCGCCGCCTTCCTCGCGATCCTCGGCGGCGCACCCGCCCGCAAGACCGCCGTGGCCGCGGGCGTGGCCAATCTCGTGCTCGGCCTGTGGGCCGCATTCACGTGGAAGGCCGCCATGTGGTCGGTTTCCATTCCGGTGCTGACCAAGCCATCGCTCAACCTCGCCTTCGGCCTCGATGGCATGAGCGCGATCCTGGTGCTGCTCTCGGTGATCGTGACGGTCGCCGCCTTGCTGACCGGCAAGGCCCCGGAGGGCCGCGAAAAGCTCTACTACGGCTCCTCCCTTTTGATCTCGGCCGGTGCGATCGGTGCCTTTGCCTCCACCGACCTGTTCTTCTTCTACGCCTTCCACGAACTGGCGCTGATCCCGACCTTCCTGATGATCGGCATCCTCGGTCGCGGCGATCGCAAGGACGCTGCTTGGAAGATCACCATTTATCTTGGTTTCGGCTCGCTCATCCTGCTGGCCGGTCTTGTCTGGCTGGCCGGCCTCGCGGGAACCTTCGATATCCCGACGATGGTCCGCGCCGCCCGTGAAGGCTCGCTGGTGATCGATTACGATTCGCAGTGCGGGATCGCCGCCCTGCTGATCCTGGGCTTCGGGATTCTCGTCTCGCTCTTCCCCTTCCACTCCTGGGCGGCCCCGGCGTACGCCAGCGCCCCGGCCCCGACTTCGATGCTGCATGCCGGCGTGCTGAAGAAGTTCGGCCTCTATGGCTTGCTCCGCCTCGCGATTCCGATGGTGCCGGAAGGCATGAATGCCTGGCTCGTTCCGCTGCTGGTCCTGCTGCTCGGAAATATCCTGTGGGTCGGTCTGGTGACCGTGAACCAGAAGCGCCTCGACCTCATGCTCGGCAATTCGTCGGTCATGCACATGGGCTACATCTTCCTGGCCATCGCCGCGCTGGCCGCCAGCTACACGGGGAATGAAGCCGCCGGCTTCGTCGCGGCCAATAGCCATGGCGTCCCGGTCTATGCGAAGGGCGAGTTCCTGAACACCCTCGCCCAACCTGCCGCGGTGCTGCTGATGTTTGCGCACGGCATTTCGATCGCGATGCTCTTCGGCCTGGCGGACAAGATTGAGCGCGGCACCGGCACGCTGGAGCTCAGCGACCTCGGCGGCCTCGCCAAATCCGCTCCAAGCTTGGCATTCCTTTTCGGGTTGGTGGGCATGGCTTCGATCGGTCTTCCCGGGCTTGCCAACTTCGCGGGTGAGGTCCTCGTCTTCCTCGCCTCCTTCCAAAACTACAATCCCGCCAAGGGCCTCGGCCCGGTGCAGATCGCCTGCATCCTGGCGATCTGGGGGGTGGTGATCAGCGCGATCTACATGCTCCGCGCCTATCGCAATATTTTCCAAGGCGCGCCCGTGAAGGCCACCGTCGATACGCCCGACCTCACCTTCGCCGACCGCATCCCGGCCCTGCTGCTGGCGATTGCCTTGCTCGCCGTCGGCCTCTTCCCGAACCTGCTTCTGAATCTCCTCAAGTGACCTCTACTTCCAAACACTTCGTTTAGAAATTAGTGCTTAGTCATTAGTCATTTCCTGCATATGCCCGCCTACTACCTCGAAGCCCTGACCGTCACGCTCGGCATTGCCCTGCTGATGCTGGAGGCATTCGTCCCGCTCGCCTCGAAGAAGATCGTCGGCATCTCGGCCGCGGCAGGCCTCGCTTTCATCCTGATCCTGTCCTTCTTCGCCATCGGGCCCGATGCCAAGCCAGCGGCGGCTTGGGCAAAGTGGGAACTGTGGAACTTCTACCAGTACGATTCGCTCGCACGCTTCTACAAAGGCTTCGCTCTCGTCTGCACCATCTTCGTCGTGCTGATGTCGGTGGACTTCCGCTCGATCCTCGCGCGCTTCACCGATGAGCCCGGGACCGAGAAGGGCACCGGCGAATACTACGCGCTGCCGGTCTTCGCCTGCGCCGGGATGATGTGGATGGCCTCCGCCAAGGACCTCGCCGGAGCCTTCGTCGCGCTCGAACTGGTCACCATCACCTTCTACATCCTGGTCTCCTATCTGCGCCGCAATGTCGGCTCGCTGGAAGCCGGGGTGAAGTACCTGATCCTCGGCGCGCTCAGCACCGGCTTCCTGGTCTACGGCATCGCCTGGATTTACGGCGCGACCGGCACGATGAACCTGGCCGAGATCGGGGCGCGGCTCGTGCCCCTTGGCCATGGCGCGGTTTCACAGCCCTCGCTGCTCTTCGGGATCGCGCTCATCCTGATCGCGCTCGGCTTCAAGATCGGTGCCGTGCCGATGCAGGTCTGGATCCCGGATGTCTATCAAGGCGCTCCCACCCCGACCACCGCCTTCCTTTCGGTCGGCTCGAAGGCAGCGGGCTTCATCCTGCTGATCCGCTTCCTCACGCCCTTCATGCAGCCCGATTCACCGGTGGCGGCCAAGGTCACGCTGATGCTTGCGATCATGGCCGGGGCCACCCTGATCTACGGAAATCTCGCGGCCATCGCCCAGACGAACTTCAAGCGCCTGCTGGCTTACTCGTCGATTGCCCACGCCGGGTTCCTCGTCCTCGCGCTCGCCGCGTGGAGCGAGACGAGTGCCGCGTTCCTCAGTTCTGCAAACACGGTCTCGTTTTACCTCGCCACTTATCTGCTCATGACCTTGGCGAGCTTCTTCATCCTCGCCCAGATCCGCATCCAGGACGGCAGCGAGGAGATCGATGCCTTCAACGGCCTCGGCAAGCGCAACCCGGTGCTGGCCCTCGGCCTCACCGTGATCATGGCTGCCCTCGCCGGCGTGCCGCTTACCGCGGGCTTCATCGGCAAGTTCCTCGTCTTCTACCTCGCCGCCCAAGCTGGTCTCTGGTGGGGCATCGTGCTGGCGGCAATCGGAGCCGCCGCCGGGTTCTACTATTACTTCAAGATCATCCGCGCCGTCTGGTGGGAAGCGCCCAAGGCCGACGCCAAGCCGCTGGTGCTGCCGCAGATCACACGCTACTGCGTGGTCGGCCTGACCGTCGCCGTGATCGTCATCGGCGTCTGGCCGGAGCCGGTGTGGATGTTGCTGCAGTAAGGAGGCTTCCAGGAAGCAATTGAGGCCGTGGCTCTTCACAATGCGCTTGCCTAAGCCTGCGCTTCCCGATGCGCTCTGCGCCATGGACTATGGTCGTGCCCGGTGGATGAACCTCGTCGCAACGGCGATCCTCATCACCGCGGCGATCGCTTTCGTGGCGTTTCACCTCCTCAAGATGGTGACCTATGCGAACCCGCTCCACGAACCTAGTCAGGTCGAGCGGGGCTGGACCGTATGGATCGGGATCCTTTTCTACTTGAAGCACCCTGATCTCGATTCCGAATCCATGATCATCGTCTCGGCTCTTCTCGCTGCCACGGTGATGATCCTGTCCGCACCCTTCCTGCTGCCTATACTGAGCAGGTCCCGCGTCTCCTGGTGGGTTGCTGCCATGTGTTCCGGCGTGGCGTTGGCCGGGATCGGTTTCTTTTTGACCTTCGGTTGGGATAATGAAAGCAGCCGTCCCGGCCCCGGACTGCTCTGCCTGCTTGCCGCTCTGATCCTGAATTTCACCGGGCTTCTCTTCATCCGACGCAAGACTCAGGGCGAGACCTCCGTCGATCCGGTGTAGGCGGCACACCCCGCCATTGCACGCGCGCGCGCCTCTGCTAGAAATCCCCCGTGGCCGATCAAGGTGATGTCAGGGCGGTTCTGGAATACGTTCCGCGGTTTCGCGGGAAGATCTTCGTCGTGCTGATCGAGGCAGGCTTGCTGCCTGAACCGGCCATCGCCGAGACGCTGCTCGATCTCGCCGCGATGGAGGATGTCGGAGTGAAGCTGATCCTCGGCGTCCTTGGCGGCGACATCAAGGACCTCTACGACTGGACCCTCGAGTGCGAGATCCTGGCCGCACGACTCCCCCGCCCGCTTGGCGAGCCCGGAGCGATCGAGGAAGCGAAAGCGATCCTGGCACGTGGTCAGACCGTGGTGGCCGATGCTTCCTTCCAGAGCCCGCTCGATCCGAAGGTGGTGGATTTCACCCTGGGCATCGGCGCGGTGAAGCTGATCGCCCTGTTAGAGGAAGCCATTCTCATCGATGGCGAGCCCGTGCCTGCGGTCCGCGCCTCCGAGGCCGAGGCGCTTGCGGGCTCCGGCACGGTGACCGGCGACCATCTCCTGCTCGCCGCTGCCGAAGCCTGCCGCCGCGGAGTCCCGCGTGTGCATGTCCTCAACGGTCGACGCCAGGGCGTGCTGGTGGATGAACTGTTCTCGAACGAAGGCGTCGGCACCATGGTCCACGCCGACAGCTACCGCGAGATCCGCCCGCTGCGGGAAGAGGACATCCCCGAACTGCTCGGCATGATCGGCCGCTCCGTGCGACGCACCAAGCTGCTGGCCCGAACCTACGAGGACATCGAAGCCCATCTGGAAGAGTATTACGTCATGGCCATCGACGACAACGTTGTCGGCTGCGTGGCCCTGCACGAGTATCCCTCCGAACAAACCGCGGAAGTGGCCTGCCTCTACGTGAAGCTCAATCACGAGGGCCGGGGGTATGGCGTCGATCTTGTCCATCATGCGGAGAAGATCGCCCGGCAGAAGAGCATACCGCGGCTGTTTGCGCTCACCACCCGCGCTGCGGATTTCTTCGAACACCGGGTCCACTACACCCTGCGCGACGCCGCGGTGCTACCAGCGAACCGGCGCAAGCTGCTCGAGGATAGCGGACGGGATTCGAAGGTGTTTGAGAAAGATCTCAGCTGATTTGCATTAGTGCCTCGGAATCGATTGATTAAGCCCCCAACGCCGTCCCCATGAGCAAGGCATTCGAAGCAATCGACCGACTCAAGAGCGAGTGGGACACCCTCCAACCGCTTGCACTCGAAAATGAACGGCGCTTGTGGCAGAAGCTGCGGCTTGAATGGAATTACCATTCGAACCACATCGAAGGAAACACTCTCACATATGGTGAGACTGCCCTGCTGCTGCTTCATGGCCAGACGCATGGAGATCACTCAATCCGGGAATATGAGGAGATGAAGGCCCACGACATGGGCATCGAGCATCTCCGTTTTCTTGCCGCGGATCGAGCCCGTCTCATTGGTGAGACCGACATCCGGGATTTGAACCGGATCATCCTCAAAGAACCTTTTTGGAAGCCAACCCGGACTACAGAAGGCCAGCCCACCCGCTCCAAGGTTTTTCCTGGCGAGTACAAGACTCTTCCCAATAGCGTCATCACCGCCACGGGCGAACTCTTCGAGTATGCTCGTCCGATCGATGTCCCGGCCCGGATGCAAGCTGTCGTTGAATGGCTAGCTACATCGCTGGGGGAAAGATCGCTGCACCTCCTTCAGATTGCAGCCAAGCTTCACCATGATTTCGTTCTAATTCATCCCTTCGACGATGGCAATGGCAGGGTCTCCAGAATGCTGGTGAACTATCTCCTGCTTCGGGAAGGCTATCCGCCGCTCATCGTTCCAACCGGTGAGAAGAACTCCTACCTGACCAGCCTCCGGCTCGCCGATGCCGGGGATCTTGGCCCCTTGTCGGAGTTCCTTGGAACGCAGCTTGAACGATCCCTCAAGCTAGCAATCAAAGCCGCCAAGGGTGAAAGCATCGAAGAGCCGAGTGACGTGGAGAAACAGGTCGCGCTCTTCGTCCGAGGCGAGCAAGCAAGAAAAAAGGAACTCGGCTTGCCCACGGGTGAAGTCCTAGGCCAGTTGGCAGAGACCAGTTTCTATCCTTTCATCGCGGAACTTGAGCGAAAGCTGGACGGCTTGAAACCCCTCTTTTCGAAGTGCAACGTAGTCACCGAAAATCTACGCGGAGCGCGTGCGTTTGGAGCAGGGGTCTCAAGGCAAGAAATCGAGTTTCAGATTCCGGGCGGACAGATCCTGATGAGCTTCCGGTTCCTCGGTTACAGGGGTGAATCTTCGACCCCGTTTGACCACACCTCTGTCGTCGGAATCCATTTCCCGCCAGGGAAGTACACGATCACTCAGGATGGAAACGTTCTCGTTTCAAAACCCTATACCGAGCCAATCCTGAACGAGGAAATCGATCAGATTACCGCCCGCATACTGGCCAAGATATTTGGAGTCATTCGTGGCAAGGCCAGTCCGAGGGAGTAGCTCACGCCAGGATCTCCCCGACCACCTTCGCCGCTTCCACGCCCGTTAGCTTCTGATCCAAGCCGCGGTAAGGAAATACCAGCTTGTTGTGATCAATCCCGAGGCGCTCCAGCATCGTTGCGTGGAGGTCGCGGAGGTGCACCGGATCCTTCGTGATATTCCAGCAGAAGTCGTCCGTCTCTCCGTGCACGTGGCCGGGCTTGATCCCCGCACCGGCGAGCCAAAGCGAGAAGCAGCGTCCGTGATGGTCGCGGCCGGAGGAGGGTCCCCCGAGCTGGCCCTGCGAATAGACGGTGCGCCCGAACTCGCCGCCCCAGATCACCAGCGTGTCGTCCAACAAGCCCCGACGCTTCAGGTCCATCACCAGCGCGGCCGAGGGCTGATCGGTGTCCCGGCATTGGTTCGGCAATTGCCGGGTGATCGCGACGTGCTGGTCCCAGCCGCGGTGGAAGAGCTGGATGAAGCGCACGCCGCGCTCCGCCAAGCGCCGCGCCAGCAGGCAATTCGCCGCGTAGGTGCCGGGCTTGCGGACCTCCGGACCGTAGAGTTCGAGGGTCTCCGCGGACTCGCCTGTTAGATCGGTCAATTCCGGCACGGAGGCCTGCATGCGGAAGGCCATTTCGTAGGCGTGAATGCGTGCCATGGTTTCGGGATCCGCGGCCTGCTCGCCGAAGCGGGTGTTCAGCGTCGCAAGGTCGTCCAAGGTCGAGCGCCGCTGTTCGCGGCTGATGCCCGGCGGATTATCGAGATAGAGCACCGGTTCCTTGCCCGCGCCCAGGATCACGCCCTGATGCTGCGAGGGCAGGTAGCCGCTGCCCCAGAGCCGCGAGAAGATCGGTTGGTCCGGGTTCTTGCCCGTGCCCTGCGAGATCATTACCATGAAGGCCGGGAAATTCTTGTTCTCGCTGCCCAAGCCATAGCTGACCCAGGCACCCGCGGAGGCGTGGCCGAGTTGCATCGATCCGGTGTTCGCCAGCGTGATCGCGGGGTCATGGTTGATCGCCTCGGTGTGCATCGAGCGCATCACGCAGATCTCTCCCGCGATCTTCTGCGTCCACGGCAGCAGGTCGGAAATCCACACGCCCGCGGGACCGCAGCGCTTGCCCGGAGCGATTGGTTTCAGAACCGGAAAGCTCGATTGGCCCGAGGTCATGCCGGTCACGCGCTGGCCCGCGCGCACGGAGTCAGGCAGGTTCGTGCCGTGCAGCTTCTCGAGCGCATCCTTGCCGTCGAAGAGGTCCATGTGCGAGGGCCCGCCGGACTGGAACAGGAAGATCACCCGCTTCGCCTTCGGGGCCACCGCCTTGAACATCTCCGGGCTCACTTCCTCGCCTCGGGCCGCCATCGCCATGCCCTCCGCGAGCAAGGTGTGCAGCGCGATCCCGCCGATCCCGCCAGCGGAACGACCGAGAAAGGCGCGACGATCTAACAAGAGTGGTGCTTTCATCGCGATCAAGGGCGGGTCAGGGTTTCGGAAAGGTTCAGCAGCAGCGCGCAAGTCTGCGTCCAGGCGGCATGTTCCGCAGGGTCGAGCGTGGCCTCCCGCGGCGATTCGCCGATGGCCAGCAGGGCATTCGCGGCGGCAAGGTCCGCACGGTAACGTCCGCGCTCGCGCTCCAGCGCGCCGCGCAAAACAGCAAGTTCCTGTTCCACCGGCGCGCGGCCGGTCGCGCGCAGGAAGCCATCCTTCAGCTTGGCTTCGTCATCGCCGCCGGCTTTTGCCAAACGCACCGCAAGCGCCCGCCCGGCCTCGACGAACTGCGGGTCATTCAATGTCACCAGCGCCTGCAGCGGCGTATTGGTCGAGGTCCGTCCAATCGCGCAGACTTCACGATTCGGTGCGTCGAAGATGCCCAGATTCACCGGTGGTAGCGTGCGCTTCCAGTAGGTGTAGAGGGAGCGCCGGTAGAGCTTCTCGCCATGGTCCTGGACGAAGGTCTGCGAGGTCGCGGAGCTCGATCCATAGTGCGAGATCTGCCGCCACAAATCCCCGGGCTGATAGGGCTTCACGCTCGGCCCGCCGAGGCGCTCGACCATCAGGCCCGAAAGGTAGAGCGCCTGATCGCGGATCTGCTCCCCGCTCAGGCGGAAGCGCGGCCCGCGGGCCAGCAGTTCATTGCGCGGATCCCGCTTCAACAGCTCCGGCGATGCCACGGCGCTCTGCCGGTAGGTCCGCGAGGTCACAATCCCGCGGACCAAGCCCTTCACATCCCAGCCCTTCTCGATGAAGTCCGTGGCCAGCCAGTCTAACAACTCGGGATGGCTTGGCAGCGTCGACTGCATGCCGAAGTCCGCGGACGAAGAAGCCATCCCCTTGCCGAAGAGCGCTTCCCACACCCGGTTCGCCTCCACCCGCGAGGTCAGCGGATGATCCGGCTGCGTCAACCAGCGCGCGAGATCCAGGCGGTTCAGCTCGCGGTCCGCCGGCTCTGGCAAGGGCGGCAATGATCCCGGCGTGCCCGGCTTCACCACCTCCCCCGGCGATGAATAAACCCCGCGATCCAGGATCCGCGTCACCCGCGGCTTCTCCGCTGTGTTCATCACCATCACCGCATGCGCCTGCGTCAGCACCGCGAGACGTTCCTCCAGATTCGCGATGCGGTAACGCAATGCCGCCGTCGCCGGAGACTTGGCGCGATAGTATCCCTCGATCTGCGCGAGCTGTTCCGGCGTCCGTTGCGCCGTGCCCGCCTTCAGGATCGCGGTGATCTCCGCAGGATGCGGCGAGCCATCATCCGCGCCGCCGAAGGCATGGATCCGGAAGCGCGCCGGTGAAGCGCTCGCGCCGAAATTGAACATCAGCTCGGTGGTCAGATAAGGCGTCACGCCGGGATCGACAGGACGGCCGAAGGTCACCGTGAGATGCTGCGGCGTGGTCGATCCCGTCGGCGGTGCCCAGCCATTGGTGGGCGTGGTGTCCCGCACGCGCTCCGGGCCGTAGCCCTCCTGCGAGGCGCTGGCGGAGATCCGCGCCATCGGCAGGCTCGCGTTCAGGTCGACATTCAGCGCCGGGAAGGAACTCGCCGAAGTCGTGATCGTGCTCAGCACGAGGTTCTGCTCCAAGCCGCCCGCGCCGGAGAAGCCGAGCTTGCCCTTCGCCGCCTCGGTCGGCACGAACTCGACCCGGATGCCCTGCACCGGCTGGCCATTCTGCGGCAAGCGGCACATGACGTTGTAAGCGGCATAGTCGCCACCGCCGATCGAAACCGAGCCATCCTCCTCGAGCTTGATCCGCTCCGGATTCCCGTTGGGCGAGGTGGCCGATTCCGCTATCAAGGGCGTCAGCTTGAAATCCTTGCCCGCCTTCGTCAGATCCTCGTGCTCCACGGCTTCCCATGCCGCCAGTCCTGCGGGATCCGGCTGTGCCAGCGAGGCCTCCGCTTGCCCCAACTCCGCACGAATCGCCGCGGCCTCCGTGTCCGTGGCCAGGCAACTCTTCGCCTGGATCGATGGCCGCGAGTTATTGCCGCCATCACCATCGTGCGCCGCATCGCCCACGGTATTGAAGAAGGCGTAGAAGCGGTAGTAGTCCCGCTGCGATACCGGGTCGAACTTGTGGTCGTGGCACTGCGCGCACGCCATCGTCAGCCCCATGAAGACCTCGGAGCTCGTCTTCACCCGGTCGGCCACGTAGTTGACCAGGTTCTCCTCCGCGATCGTGCCGCCTTCGTGGGTGTTCGCATTGTTGCGGTTGAAGCCGCTCGCCACCTGTTGCTGCGGGTCCGCATCCGGCAGGAGATCACCCGCCAGTTGTTCTGTTAGAAAGGTGTCGTAGCGCTTGTTGTCGTTGAATGCCTTGATCACCCAATCCCGCCACAGCCACTGGTGGCGGCCACCGTCGATCGAGTAGCCATTGGTATCCGCATAGCGCGCCGCATCCAGCCAGGCCACCGCCTGCTGCTCGCCGTAGCGCGGCGATGCCAGGAGGCGATCCACCTGCCGCTCGTAGGCGCCCGGCGCGGTATCGCCCTCGAAGGCCGCCAGCTCATCCGGCGTCGGCGGCAGGCCTGTTAGATCGAAGCTCGCCCGCCGCAACAAGGTCGCCCGGTCCGCTTCCACCGAAAACGCCAGCCCCTCCTTGGCCAGCCTCGCCCCGACGAAGCGGTCGATCGGATTCGCATCCGTCCCCTCCGGCAGCGGCACCTTCACCGGAGCCTTGAAGGCCCAGTGCTCCTCGTACACCGCCCCTTCCGCGATCCAGCGCTTCAGCAGGTCCCGCTCCGCCAGCGACAGCTCGCGATGGCTATCTGCCGGCGGCATCAGCTTCTTCGCGCTCTTGTGGAAAATCCGCGCCACCAACGGCGATTCCTCCGGCTTCCCGGGCACGATCGCCGGCTTGCCCGATTCCCCGCCCAGCGCCGCACCCTCGGCGGAATCGAGCCGCAGTTCCGCCTCCCGCGCATGCTCGTCCGGCCCGTGGCAAGTGAAGCAATTCTTTGAAAGCACGGGCCGCACATCCTTATTGTAAGACAGTCGCTCCTCTCCCCGCGCCATCGGCACGATCAAGCTCACCAGCACACACAAGGGTTTCCGCATCATCAGGTTTACGTCACTTTCGTCTGCAATCCTTTCCTTGGGAATCCGATAGTTCCCGCAAGCTGGAAGCGGGCGCTGCAGACTGCACTTCCCTCCTTGCGGCCCCTGATCCCCTGCCCTTGACTACCGAGGCCCACGAACCCTTGGCAACTTTTCATGAAACTCAAATTCTGCGGTGCCGCCGGCACCACCACCGGCTCCCAGCACCTGCTGGAGATCAATGGCACCCGCATCCTGCTCGATTGCGGACTCTATCAGGGCCGCCGCGATGACAGCTACCAGGTGAACTGCTGCTTCCCGCACTTCAACCCGAAGGAGATCGACGTCGTGGTCCTCTCCCACGCCCACATCGACCACAGCGGCAATCTGCCGAACCTCTGCAAGCAGGGCTTCACCGGCAATATCTACTCCACCTTCGCCACCCGCGATCTCTGCCAGATCATGCTCGCGGACAGTGCCCACATCCAGGAGCAGGATACGGAATACCTCAACAAGGACCGCGCCAAGGACGGCCTGCCGCCGGTGAAGCCGCTCTACGTCCGCGAGGATGCCGAGCGCTGCCTCCGCCAATTCGTCACGCTCAACTACGAGCGCCCGATGCCGATCGCCGATGGCGTCACCGTGACCTTCTATGATGCCGGCCACATCCTCGGGGCGGCGCAGGTCCTGTTAGAAGTCATCGACAAGGCAGACGGCGACAAGAAGAAGCGCTTCCTCTTCTCCGGCGATATCGGCCGCGGCGGCAATGAAATCCTCCGCGATCCCGCCGTGGTCCGCGATGTCGACTTCGTGCTGATGGAGTCCACCTACGGCGGCCGCGAGCATGAGCTGCCCACCGGTGCGAGCGATGAATTCGGCGACATGCTCAATGCCGCCCTCGCCCGCCGCGGCAAGGTCATGATCCCGGCCTTCGCCGTCGAGCGCACCCAGGCGATCCTCTACATCATCCACCAGCTCTTCCGCACCGGCAAGGTCCAGCCGGTGCCGGTTTATGTGGACAGCCCGCTGGCCGTGAATGCCACCGAGATCTTCCGCATCCACCCGGAGTGCTTCAATGAGACCGTCTACAAGTTCCTCTTCGAGGAAAGCGATCCCTTCCAATTCCCCGACCTGCACCTGATCCGCGCGGTCGAGGACTCGAAGAAGCTCAACGAGGTCCCCGGCCCATACATCGTCATCTCCGCCTCCGGCATGTGCGAGGCCGGGCGCATCCGCCATCACCTCAAGAACGGCCTGGGCGATCCGAAGAACACCGTCCTCTTCGTCGGCTACTGCGCGGAACACACCCTCGGCCGCGCCATCCGCGATGGCCGCCCGGAGGTCAATATCTTCGGCAAGCCGGTCAAGGTCCGCGCCCACATCGAGGCCATCGATTCCTTCTCCGGCCACGCCGATCACTCCGAGCTGTTAGACTGGTTCCACCGCATCACCGGCCCCAAGAAAAACGTCTGGCTGATCCACGGCGAACCGGAGCGCGCGAACTCCCTGCGCGCCGCCCTGGCCGAGCAGCACGACGGCGCGATCGGTGTCGCGGTGCTGGGGGAGTCGGTCGAAATCTGAGATTCTAACCAGAGTCGCCCAAGCCATGGATCGTGCTCCCGAAATCAGATTGTCCGGGCTCATGGATCCGGCCCAGGTGGACGACTATTTCGCCAGTGCCATGGTGGATGTGGCGTATGTGGTCTCCACCGGCCCTGACAGCGCGGATATCGTTGCCGACTGTTCCGACCACCTTCGCAATCCCGAGGGCCGCGAATGGCTGCGAGGTATTCTGCAAAGTGCATTAGCCGATTGTGGGGAGATTCATGCCGCGATCTCTTTTCTCTAAAATAGTATCCTGATCGGCCCTCTCACCGCCCCCGCCTCGCCGTTTGACAGGAAACCAGAAAACCAGCAAACTTCCCTCATGAAAGCGACTTTCGATCTTCCTCCAGAGCTCCTGCGCGAGATCAAGCTCCGCGCTGTTCACGAAGGTCGCAAGCTTAGGGATTTGGCTGCGGATCTACTCCGCCGTGGTCTCGCGGCACCAGCCTCAGTCCCGCCACCCTCGGGCAAGGCCCGCATTGAAAGCCAGCCTAGCGGTCTCCCGGTCGTCCACGGCTCAACCGATGCTCCTGCGCTCCGTATGTCTGCTGCCGAGCTGACTGCTCTCGAACAAGCCACCCTACACCAGGAGGATCTCCAGCGCCTTGGCCACCCTCTTTGATTCCGGCGTCTGACTGGCTCTGACCTTCTCGGCTCACCCGCATCATTCCCGCGCCGTCGCCACCCATGCGGATGCGACGTCAGAAAAGCCTGCCTTTTTCTGCCGCGCCACCCAGCAGAGCTTCCTCCGCCTCGTCACCACGCCCGTCATTCTCAAGGCCTACGGCGCGGAGGGCCTGACGAATCGCGAAGCACTCCAAATCCACGAATCGCTTTCCCGGCGTCAGGAGATCGCTTTCTTGGAGGAACCAGCAGGCATTCAATCCCTCTGGTTCGACCTCGCCGCTTTGGACTCGGCTTCCGCCAAAGTCTGGATGGATGCCTACCTCGCCGCCTTTGCCATCCGACACGGTCTCACGTTCGCGACTCTCGATGGTGACTTTCGGAAATTCGAAAGCCGGGGCCTCAAGCTCCGCCTTCTGACACCCTGAGCCGAAGCCGCGGGGGCGCGCCCGCCCGATGCGTGTATGGGAAAAGACGACGCTCCCGTCGGCCACCGTCGCAAGTCCTCGTCTTGACATCCATCGCAATAGTGTTCTAATGAACACACATGCAAGACGACCTCGATATCCCTTGGAAGCGCTACCGCCGCGAAAAGATCTCCCGTGAGGCCCTTCCCCCTCAACCCGTGGCCGCATGGTATCGCGGGCCCAATCCGCGCTTCCCCCGCCCCGGCGCGATCCCGACCAACATCATTCAGCTCCCCACCGCTCCCGCAACCACCGACCGCGAGGATGATGAAAGCCTCCCGCGCTAAAGCCCCCGCCGCAGCCGGTTCCGCCGCTCAGGAAACCGCCACTGCGCCCCAGTTCGCCCCGCCGCGTTGTGCCGGATCCCCTGCGAAGTGCCGCATCGGAGATTGGGAATACCCCGCCTTCATCTTCGAATGGTGGGGCCTCGGCGGCGTCCAGCGCTACCAACCCGGCCGGGATGACCCCTTCGACACCGAATCCTTCGACCCTGCCCAACCCGTCTGGCTCTTCGAACGCAGCCCTCACCCTGCCGCCAAATTCAGGCACGGCCACCCCTGCGACGTCTGGAAGCGCATCGCCTAAGGAGCAGCGACCTTACTGTCGCTGGCACAGGACCGGCGCACAGGAATAGGAATGCCCCGCTCCCTTTCAGAGTTTCCTCACCCCATCTTCAGCCGCTTGCGCAGATCGTCCATCGCGGCGATCCATTCGGGATCTTCTTCCCATAGCTCGGGCAGTTCGGAAGGCGGGCGCTGGATGCGATCGAGCGCGTCCAGTGACATTTTCACCAGGCTATCGGGAGCTTCCAACGCGTGGGCGGTCACCCACTCGGCGATCTTCTCGGTGTAGGCATCCACCGGCGCGGCATGGCCGCGGAGGAAGGCCACCACTTCCGCCGCCGCGATCGCCTCGCAAGCTGCGTCCGAGTCCAGGTAGTCATCTCCCGCGTCAAGCACGACCTGAAGGGTGGATTCGAGGAAGGAGAGGTCGTCGTGATCCTCCAGGTCGCAAGCCCAGTCGTTCGCCGTGTCGTTCCCGAAGCTCGTGGCATCCCATGCACCCATGATCGTCGTGTGTTGATTGGTTGATTTGATGGACCGCGGCGAAAGGCTCCTCGGCCGCTCCCCGATCCATCCTCAAAGCATGCGCGAAGCAAAGCGTCCATGACAACCGCCGAGAATGGCACCCGCTCCTGAGAGGGCCCCGTCGGCTACTAGCGCTCCTTTGCCTCGGGCGCATCTCCCTGCCCCTGTCTCCGGATCAGGTCTTCTGTGAAGCGATCATAATCCTCGGGAAAATCCCGGTTCATCGGGAAGAGGTAGCGGCGGGTCAGCCAGAAGGAAAGCTGCGGGTCGAAATCCGAGTCCCCTCCCGAGCCCATCGGGTGAGACAGCAGCGCCTGCTTCGCGAGATCCCATTCATCCACGCACTCCAGCGCCTGCCATGCGGGATCATTCCAGCGACCTTCTCCGGCGGCACCCGCCGCCCGGTAAGCCGCCACGATCCGCTCGAGCGCCTCGCGGTTGCCATTCAAGGAGTAGTCATAGGCACACAGTGCCATATCCATCGCGGGGTTCGCCCTGAGTTCCGGCCGTGCCAGCAGGTCTTGAAATCCCGGGTGTTTCTCCGCACCGGCCCGCATCAACAAGCCGGTCAGCTTCCATTCATTCTCCCCTCCATTGTCCAGCATCCGTCGGAGTTCCGAGGGATTGAAGGGCTCCAAAAGATCCCTCATCGCCGCGTTTTCCAAGCTGCCCTCCACCCAAATGGCCTTGAGCCGCGGATCCTCGCGCAGCGCCTCCCTTGCCCGCCGGGTTGCCGCCCGTTCGGCGGCATGGGGATCATTCGTCGGTGCGCGTCCATCGCTCTTCGCGGCGCGAGAGGCTGCGGAATCGCTTCCCTCCCGTGGGGATTCGGCGGGAAACATCCACAGGATGATGCCGGCGATCACCACGCCGAGGCATGCCAGGAAGGCGATGGATGAGCTGCGCGGTTTCATCGCTTACTCCTTCGTCCGCCCCGTCACCTCCCGGAAGCGCTTCTCATACTCCGCGTGGTTCGTCTTCATCAGGCGGTCCCAGACATTGAAGTAGAGCCCGTAGTTCCCGCGCAGCTTCTCGTGGTGCATCGCGTGGTTGGTTGGGGTGTTCAGGATCTTGCCCAGCCAGGAATCCATCAGCCAGCGCGGGTAGATCTCGAAGCCCGTGTGGCCCAGGATATTGTGGATGATCTGCCACAGCATGAAGATCCCGAAGGCCGCCGGATGCATCGGCATGATCACCAGCACCAGCGGGAAGATCAGCGCCTGCACCAGCGCCTCCGCCGGATCGAAGGCATAGGCCGCCCACGGGCTCGGATTGTGGGACAGGTGGTGCACCCGGTGGAAGTAGCGGAAGAGCTTGCGATGATGCATCAGCCGATGGCTCCAGTAGAACCAGGTGTCGTGGATCACGATCGCGCACACGACGCTGCCCCAGAACCACGCCACCGGATACTCCCCGCGCTTGAAGTAGATCTGCGTCCAGCCCTCCTTCGCCAGCACGATGGTCAGCACCCCCACCGCCGCGAAGATCAGCATCGAGCTCGCCGAGTAAATCATCTCCCGCCGGATCTCCGAGCCCGCCGGCAACTTCCGCACCACCTTCCGGTGCTTCCAGCGCCGGTAGAAGATCCGATACGCCAGCAAGGACACGATCCCCGCCAGCAGCGCATACCGCACCGCCAGCGAGAACGAGGTGCGCGAGACCGACTGGAAGAACTCCAGGAGGGGGTCGAGCAGGGGTGGGTTACTCATGGTTGGAGCTGTATCAGTGAATCCAAGGCAACAGGATTCTGACACTCAGCAGAAGCAAGGTCCAGTTCATGGTCGGACTACTACAACACTGCGGCTGCCCGCGCGGATTTTCCGCTTACCTGAAAAGCTCATTAAACGGAACGTAGGGGCGACCAGTCTCCACTGCCCACCTGTCCTTCCGATCCAAAAGCTCGGAAAGAGGAACCTCCCGTTGCAGGCATTCATTCAAATCGCCGCCGTCCATGCAGATCACCTTCTTACCTCGCCCAAACGCATCCAATCCCTCCGCAGTGAATCCACTATAGCTAATGAATAGACCTCGAGCCCACGACGCCTTCTGATCTAATTTACCTTGGAAAACATGCAGATCGGCCGCTCCTGTCGGTTGAGCCTGCCATTTTGCTTCTACGAGATACGTATGGGCCGCGAGGATGAAACTGCCGTCAATCTGTTCGCCTCGAATCCTAAAGGGTTCCTTAGCATTTAGGCCAAAAGAGTCGAAAAGCTCCTTTAGAAATTTTTCAAACGCGTAGCCTTTCGCTTGGGGATCGAGTTTGAAAATTTCCCACAAAGCGCTTTTGAGACGGACAAAATGCTCTCGAGCAAACGCCTGAATCGGGGGTGAACCTCGCCCTGAAAAGTCTTCATTCTTTGAACCATTCAACCGGGCCACCAATTCCAGCAAGCGACCCGCTGCATTCACGACACTCTCAGCCCCTCCATTCTGCTGACGCAACACTTCGCGGTATTCCCACAACGCATTTATCGCTCGTGTAGCAGCGAGTAAATCAACTGTCCTAAGAAAACACCTCAGACGCTTCGCCTTGGATCTTCCATCTGCAGAATACGCAGGATCATCAATATCGACATTCAGTTCGTCCGCGAAGAACTCGCGCATGGTCCTGTCACTAAAATCGAGGACGTAGCCTCCGCCCATCTGGAAAACCTCATCCAGAAAACGCATGTCGATGGGTCGAATGTTACTCACGCAGAGATCTGGATTTTTGGTATCCGTGGCGAGAGAGAAAAGGATTTGTAAGCCTGGATTGTCGAGCAAAGAGACTCACGTCGAATCAATGATCTGGGTCTTTGCCAGAGTTGGCAATACGCGGCAGACTTCCCCACTTCAGGTATCCCCCGGCACCTCATCCCAGTCGGTCTCCACGCCGATCACCCAATCAAGAGCCTTGCGGCGTTCGCGGATCAGGCCCTCCCCAAGCGGAACCTCAGGACCGCCAAGCCTCGCGGCGCGAGTCGCCCAATGAAGCCGGTAGTGCAGATCGGCCTCACGATAGATTTCCTCAAAGGGCCGTAGCGCCGCAGACGCGATGAATGCAGCGGGGTCCGTGTAGGGGGCAGGAAACTTGGACGCCAAGTCCTCGTCTGCTTCACGAAGATGCGGCAACTCCGCCAATCCGAGGCACCATGCCAAGCTTTGTACACATTCGATCCACCAAGTGGCATCGATGAGCTCTTGCTGGGTGTGGGTAGCGCTTTCCAGCAGCTTACGCTCGTGCTCCGAAGCCGCGTCAAAGAGGTCGTATTGCTTCACCGCCGCACAGAGTTCGCCGGCGTCGCCTCCGAAGCCGATTCCGATTACATGATTCAGGATCACACACCGCCGGGCCACATCAACAGCAGATGGCGGTGAGAGGTCCTCCTCTTCCTCAAGGGTCGGCAGGAAATCATTCACGGGAAATCCCCAAGATCGGAGCAGCGCGGTATTATCCTCTTTAACTTGCTGGGGATCGATCATCGGCAGAATGGCAAGGAGACCGGAGTTTGAACCGAAGATTTCGGCGAGCAAATGGAATTCCCCGTCAGACTTTGCGTCGCGATGCCGTGGACAGCGGGAATTTTCCTCGATCCTTGCCCTCCCAGCAAAATCCCGCTGCGATGCGCGGCATTCCATTTCCACCTCCGCAAGAGACCGAGCCAATCCCATGAAATCCCTTCTCCTCACCTTCGCCGTCGCCGCCACGGCTGGAACCACCTTTGCCGCTGATCCCCCGACCCCACCGGTGTTGGCGATCGGGCAGCCGGTGCCGGACTTCTCGCTCAAGAGCATTGATGGCAAGACCCACAGCCTCAGCGAGTATGCCGATGCCAAGGTGCTGTGCCTGATCTTCACCTGCAACCATTGCCCGGACGCGATTGCCGCGGCACCGCGGATGGAGGAGATCCACCAGGCCTACAAGGACAAGGGCGTGGCGGTGGTCTGCATCAATAGCAGCAGCCCGATGGGCCTGACCCCGGACGAACTCGGCTACGGCGCCCATGGCGATACCTTCGAGGAGATGACCCCCTTCGCGAAGGATAGCGGCTTCACCATGCCCTACCTCTTCGATGGCGAGACCCAGACCCTGACCGCCGCCGTCGGCGCGCAGTCCACCCCGCACGTTTTCATCTTCGGCGCGGACCGCAAGCTGGCCTACACCGGCCGCATGGACGATGCCGCCCGCAAGAAGGGCCCGGTCGAGAAGAGCTACGTGAAGAACGCCCTCGACTCGATCCTGGCCGGCAAGCCGGTGGCGGAGCCGGTCACCCGTTCCTTCGGCTGCTCGACCAAGTGGAAGTGGAAACAGGCCTGGCGCGAGAAGGACCAGAAGAACTGGGAAGCCAAGACCGTGACCGTCGACAAGCTCGACGCCGAGGGTGCCAAGAAGCTCCGCGCCAATGCCGCCGGCAATGTCCGCGTGATCAATTTCTGGTCCACCACCTGCGGCCCCTGCGTCGCCGAATTCCCGGAACTGGTCGATACCTACCGCCGCTTCCAGAACCGCGACTTCGACTTCATCACCATCAGCATGGACCCCCCGGCGGACGAGGCGAAGGTCCAGAAGTTCCTGCAGAAGCAGACCTGCGCCCTCTCCGACAAGACCAAGCCCTCCGTCGACAAGGAAGGCCGCAAGTCCAACAACTACCTCTTCACCGGCGACAATGCCGACAAGCTGGCCGAGGCGATCGACAAGGAGTGGACCGGGGCGCAGCCGCACACCGTGGTGCTTTCGCCGAAAGGCGAGATCGTCTGGCGTCACGAAGGCCAGGTGGATGCGGTGGAACTGCGCAGGCAGATCGTGAAGGCGCTGGAAGCGGCGGGAGCGCCTTGAGGCTCGAATTACCAATTACTAAGCACTAATTTTTAAACGGAGAGGCGGCCTTGTGTGGGCCGCCTTTTCTTTTTGGGCGCAGCCTTGGAGTGCTGAGGCTTGCCACAGCCTTCGGCAGGCAGCTCGCTGCCGTGAGGGACCGGAGATGCGATATTCCAAGGGGCGTGGCCCGACGCATTGCCTTGTAGGGGGCGGTCACAGGTTCCGGCGCCGGCGCTTGCTACCGGGGTGTTCGCGTGGAGGGGTGATGCGGGAATTGCCCGTGCTTCCCCGTCGGCAAGCCTCCTGCCGAAGGCTGTGGCAAGCCTCAGCAGTCCAAGGCGGCTGCGCCGCTCCGGAGCAAGCCCGCGATTATCCATCTGAGCCCGCTACCCATTCATCGTTTCCCTCGATGTTGCTATCAGAGAAATCGATGCCGGAAACCACCCGGCACTCCCGGTAATGGCCCGTGATGAAAATCACGACCCTCTCACCTCTCAACCTCCGCCCATAACCTCACATGGACACACGCGCTTTCGAATGTTTCGGCGATTCGCACTGGTTCGCCATCATCTGCACCGTGCTGGCGGCGGCCGGCATGATCCGGCTGAACCGCTCGCCGCGGGTGACGCAGGCCCGCAAGCAGCAGGCGAATACCGCGCTTGCGGTGATCCTGGTGCTGGCCGTTTCCGCCGATCCTCTCCTCACCTGGCTGCGCTACCGCGGTGCGGAAGACGTGGCGCTCGCGGGCAGGCTCGTCCGGGAGACCGCCCTGCCGCTCTATTTGTGCGATGTCGTTTCGCTGGTGCTGGCCGTCGCCTTGATCACCCGGCGGCCCCGCTGGGTCGAAATCGGCTACCTGTGGGGCGTCGCCGGCACCGTCCAGGGCCTGATCACGCCGACCCTGTATTTCGATTGGAACACGCCGGAATACTACGCCTTCTTCCTCCAGCATGGCGGCGTGCCGGTCGCGGCGCTGACACTGGTCTTCGGCGCGCGCATCGTCCCGCAGCCCGGCACCTTCCGCCGGGCCATCATGTGGAGCTGGGTTTACATGGGCGGAGTGATGCTGATCAACGTCCTGCTGGGGGCCAACTACGGCTTCCTGAACGGCAAACCGGCGGTCGGCACGATGTTCGACTACATGGGACCTTATCCGTGGTATCTGCTGACGCTTCAGGCGGTGGCCTTCACCCTGTATGGCCTGCTGCTCCTGCCCTTCGCCCGCCCGACCGGGGGAATGCCGGTGGCAGACATTGATCCTGCGGTTTGAAGCGGATCGGTGATCTGCCCGCAGGGCCTCCGTCAAAAGTAGTAAAGCGTCACCCGCCCCCAAAACCCGCCAAGAAATTTTCACCTGTAAAACAAGACACGATTCGGCGTAAACCTGCCCCCTCAGGCGGGCGTATAGGCTCTGCCCAAGCAGCAACCCGATCCCGATTCCGGCAACCGATCATGAATTCCGCTCCGATGCGATCCATCCTGACCACCCTCGCCCTCTTCACCGCCGCACCCGCCTTCGGACAAGGCAAGTGGTTCGAGCAGATGCAAATCGGCCCGGCGTGGAGCAATACCTTCGCCGCCACCATCAATGGCAAGGAAGGCGCCGCCGCCGTCAAAGGCATCCTCGTCGACCTCGGCGATGGCAACCGCGCGCTCTTCGACACCGAGACCCTGCGCGTTGTCTCCGCCTACAAGGGCTTCGTCCAGTGGGGCGGCACGCCTTGGACCGGCGATCACGGCAAGCTCGTCCGAATCACCAATGAAGGTGACAAGGCACTCTTCACCACCCCCGCCGGTCCCGGCTGGGCCGATGCCTCCGGCAGCTTCGACGACAAGCGCGACAAGGAGCTCCACGGCTGGGGCAATCTCGAGCACGCCAAGTTTAAGGGCTACTTCCGCGATGGCACGAAGATCATCTTCTCCTACGAAGTCCTCGGCACCGTCGTCTATGAGTCGCTCGAATCGATCCCGAATGGCGTCGTCCGCCAATTCCAGATCGCCCCGCACAAGCAAGCGCTCAGCTTCATCGTCGCCGGCCCGGAAGACGAGCTGACCGTCAGCGGTGACAAGGCCGAGTTGAAAGGCGGCACCTCTCTCACCATCGGCGGCAAGGGCCCGAGCCTCGGCAAGAGCAAGGAAGGCCTGGTCGCCAAGCTTTCGCCCTCCGGTGCAGCCGTGACCTTCACCATCGCCTACACCAAAGGCGGCGGCGGCGCGGCCCCCGAGCCGGTCGATCTCGCCTCCCGCACCAAGGGCGGCGAAGGCATCTGGAAGGAGACCGTCACCACCTCCGGGAATGTCTCCACCGACACCAAGGCGGCCTGGGTCACCGATACCCTCACCGTGCCGGACCAGAATCCCTGGAAGTCGAACATCCGCTTCAGCGGCTTCGACTTCATCGATGAGGACACCGCCGCGATCTCCACCTGGAATGGCGACGTCTGGACCGTCTCCGGCCTGAAGGGCGATTGGTCGAAGTTGAATTGGAAGCGCTTCGCCTCCGGCCTCTTCGAGCCGCTTGGCCTGAAGGTCGTCAATGGCATCGTCCACGTCCACGGCCGCGACCAGATCACCAAGCTGACCGACCTCAATGGCGACGGCGAGGCCGACCGCTACGAGGCCTTCTTCCGCGAAGAGGCGGTCTCACCGAACTTCCACGAGTTCGCCTTCGAACTGCAGACCGACAAGGCCGGCAATTTCTACACCTGCAAGGCCTCACCGGTCAAAGGCGGCGGCCGCGGCTTCGATCAGATCTACCCGAGCCACGGCACCGTGCTGCAGATCTCGCCGGATGGCTCGAAGTCCAAGGTCATCGCCACCGGCCTGCGCGCCCCCGGCGGCCTCGGCGTCGGCCCGAACGGTGAAATCACCACCGGCGAGAACGAGGGCACCTGGCAGCCATGCTGCAAGCTGAACTACTTCACGCCGAAGGAATTTCCCGTCTTCCTCGGCACCGAGCCGAGCAAGCACGACGTGAAGAAGCCCTTCCACGAGCCGCTCTGCTACTTCCCGATGAGCGTGGACAATTCCGGCGGTTCCCAGGTCTGGGTCCCGGAGGGTGATGCCGCCTTCGGCCTCAAGCCCGGCGAGCTGATCCACTGCTCCTACGGCCAGTCCACGCTCTACCGCGTCCTGCCGAGCTTCGCCGATGGCACGATTCAGGGCGGCGTGGTGAAGCTGCCGATCCCGCTGCAATCCTCCGCCATGCGCGTGCGCTTCGCGAAGGACGGCTCGCTCTACACCTGCGGCTTCCGCGGCTGGCAGACGAATGCCTCCAGCGAGACCGCTTTCCAGCGGATCCGCTACAACAAGGGCGTGGCCATCCCGGTCCCGGACAAGGTCGAGTTCACCAAGACCGGCGTGCGCATCCACTTCGAGAAGTCGCTCGATCCCGAACTGGCTGCCGATCCGGAAAGCTACACCTCCGAGCGCTGGAACTACGTCCGCAGCAAGCAATACGGCAGCGGCGAATTCTCCGTCGACAAGCCGGACCGCGAAGCCGAGAAGAACGCGGAGGAGAAGGAATCGCAGGGCCACCGCAAGCACGACACGGTCAAGGTCAAGGCCGTGCGCGTGGCGAAGGACGGCCAGTCCGTCGAGCTGGACCTCGACGGTCACAAGCCTTCCGACACCCTCAAGGTGACTTGGGACCTCGAAGACGGCGACGGTCAGGTGATCAAGGGCGAATACTACGGCACCTACCGCAAGGCCGGGAAGTAAGCCGCTTCCGCAGCATCATTTCCAAAGAGGCCGGGCGAGTTGCCCGGCCTCTTTTTTTGCCTATGCGGGCGGGTAAGGAGTGCGGTTTTGCAAGCAGCAAGAGCGGTCCTTCAAAGCCCGCCCTCAAGGGTACGTAGTCCCGCCTTCAGGCGGACGAAGCACCGATGAGGGCCGCGGCCCCAAAGACCGCCGCTGGAGACAGACCTTCCCGCCAAAACGTCACGAAATCCCCCCCAAGATTCTCCGCCTCTGCGCGTTTCGACCGTCTCAATCGCAAATCCTTCCGCGACACCGCCGCTCTTTTTCCAGATGAAAACTCCCCACCTGCGCCACTCGCTCCTTCTAGCCGCCGTGGTCACCGGCAGCACCGCCGCCCAAGACGCCTTGAATCCGGTCCAAGCTCCCGCGGAGGAACTCAAGGACGTCGTCGTCGCGGCAGACCGTGAGACCAGGACCGAATACTCGATCAACGAAGCCCCTTCCCTCCTCAAGCTCGACGTCCCGCTCTCCGAGACCCCGCAATCGGTCGCGGTGGTCACCAAGGAAGTGCTCCAGGACCAAGCCGCGCAGAACCTGAAGGACACCTTCCGCAATGTCAGCGGCGTCTTCGAATCCGGAAACACCCTCAACGCCCAATCCGAAGTCCTTCCCGTGATCCGCGGTTTCGAGGCACCTTTCGTCTTCCGCAATGGCATGCGCGCCACCCAGGTCGGCTCGGTCGATCTGTTCAATATCGAGAGCGTGGAGGTGATCAAGGGCCCGGCATCGATCCTCTTCGGCGGCCTGGAGCCGGGCGGAGTGCTGAATTACAATACCAAGAGGCCCCTCGCCACGCCCTTTCATGAGATCGTGCAGTCCTTCGGTAGCTACGATTACTATCGTACCACGATCGACTCCACCGGCCCGCTCGATTCGCAGGGCCGCTTCCTCTACCGCTTGAATGCGGCCTACACGAATTCCGAGTCCTTCCGCGACTTCATGGACGTCGAACGGGTGGCCGTCGCGCCTTCGATCACCTGGCGCATTTCCGACGATACCGAGCTCGGCTTCGACTTCGCCTACACCAAGGAAAAGCAGCCCTACGATACCGGCGTTCCCGTCGCTCCGGACGGCACCCCGCTGGTGCCGATCGAGACCTTCTTCGGCGATCCGCACCTGGCCGGCCGCACGCTGGAAGACACCTTCGCGGGCATGGATTTCAAGCACCGCTTCAATGGTACCTTCACCCTCCGCAGCCGCGTGCAATTCCATCGCGCCGAGCCGGAGAACGAAGCGTTGCGCAATCGCGGCGTGGCCCCTGTTGCCGGCGGCGGATACGAAGTCCGCCAGCGCTACCAGAACGAGGCCCGCGTCGATGACGAATATCAATTCGTAACCGACCTCCTGATGAATTTCACCACCGGCCCGGTGAAGCACAACGCGCTGATCGGCCTCGACCTCATCCGTCAGGAGTCGCAGTTCGACCGCTTTCGCGTGAACACGCCGAACGTCCCGGTCACGCCCTTCCCGAATGTCAGCTTCATCCCGCCACCGGGCAGCAACCCGGTGCCGGACATCAAGGGTAACATGGAATGGGCCGCCCTCTACGCGCAGGACCAGATGTCCGCGCTCGATGACCGCCTGCACTTCCTCGTCGGCGGCCGCTTCGATTGGGTGGACCAGCAGCAGTCGCTGCCGGCTTCGTCCTCCAGCGAGGAGAGCGAACTCACCGGCCGCGCCGGCCTGCTCTACGAAGTCGCCGATTGGCTTTCCCCCTACGTCAGCATCAGTCAATCTTTCCGTCCGCAGACCCTCGAAACCGTGGATAAGAACGGCCAGGTCCTGGAGCCGCACACCGGCCACCAGATCGAGGGCGGCTTCAAGTTCGACTTCTGCGACGACCGCCTGATCGCGACCCTCTCCGCCTACCAGATCGAGAAGCAGAACGTCGCGGTCTTCGATAACACCTACTTCAACAACACCAACATCAGCTCCTACTACCCGGGCGTCGAGCAACAGAGCCGCGGCGTGGAATTGGACATCACCGGCAAGATCACCGAAACCCTCAGCATCGTCGCGAACTACGCCTACACGGATACCGAGACGCTTGAGAATCCGGAAGCGCCAACGATGGTCGGGCGGCGTTTGGGCGGTGTGCCCTTGAATGCCGCGCGCCTGTGGCTGGCCTACAATTTCGCGGAAGAAAGCACGCTGAAGGGTCTCGGCTTCGGTGCCGGGGTGCGCTTCGAGAGCGAGCGCTTGGCGAGCTTCGCCGATCAGGTCACGCTGGACAACTTCGTGCTCTTCGATGCCGGCATCTGGTACCGCCACGAGCTTGAGAATGGCCAAGCCTTCAAGACCCAGCTCAACTTCCAGAACATCACCGACGAGGAATACTACCCGCGCGCGAGCGACCAAAGCATCGTGCACCCGGGTGCGCCCTTCGGCGTGGTGGGTTCGATCGGCTATGAATTCTGATGAGAGATTTCCGCATTCCAATCGCTTCGCCGCTTAGGGTCGGGTCCTTGATCCTGCTTCTGGCGGCGCTCGGTTCATCGCTAACGGCAGCTGAGCTCAAGATCATCCGCAGCGCCCGCAGCGGAGCGTGGTCGGACAAGGCGACTTGGGATGGCGGAGCCGTGCCCTACGCGGGCGATCGCGTGCAGATCCGCGGCGGCCACCAGGTCATCTACGATACCGATTCGGACGCGGCGATCCACGTCATCCACATCGCTGGTGCGCTGCGCTTCGCTCCGGACCGCGATACCCGTCTCTGCGTCGGCCTGATCCGGATCGAGGCCGGGGAAGAGTGGAAGGAAGGAGCGATCCATTGCCACGATCTGCCGCCCATGCCGGACCCCGCGGTCCCCCGCCCCACGCTGGAAATCGGCAGCACGGAGCATCCGGTGGAAGCGGGCCACACCGCCATCGTCCGCCTCGTCCACTTCGAGGGCGATGACCCGGAATGCATGCCCGCCATCGTCTGTGTCGCCGGGCAGATGGACCTTCACGGCGCGCCGCTCACCCGCAGTTGGGTGAAGCTCTCGGACGCCGCGGCTCCCGGTGAAAACCAGCTCTACCTCGCCGATGCCGTCGATGGCTGGCGCGCCGGCGACCGCGTGGTCATCACCGCGACCAACCGCCAGCGGCCCTTCGCCGGGAACTCCACCGATCACGTCACCGAACGCCCGGCCAGCGAGGAGGCGCTCATCGCCGCCTTCGAGCCGGAGACCATGGCCCCGCGCGGGGAGAAGAAGCGCATCCTCCTTAATCTCGACCGCCGCCTCACCCTGCCGCATGCCGCGAACAATGGCTACGCTGCGGAGGTCGCCAACTTGAGCCGGAACGTGGTGATCGAATCCGCCACCCCGGATGGCGTGCGCGGTCACACCATGTACCACCGCTACTCCTCGGGCTCGATCAGCTACGCCGAGTTCCGCCACCTCGGGAAGAAGGGTCTGTTAGGCCGCTATCCGATCCACTACCACCTCACCGGAGATACCATGCGCGGCAGCTCGGTGATCGGTGCCTCGGTCTGGGACAGCGACAACCGCTGGATCACCCTGCACGGCACGCAGTTCATGATCATCCGCGATTGCGTCGGCTACCGCAGCACCGGCCACGGCTTCTTCCTCGAAAACGGCCTGGAGACCTACAACGTGCTCGACCGCAACCTCGCGATCCAGGCGATGGTCGGCGCGCCCCTGCCCGAGCAGGCCCTGCCCTACGACCGCAACGACGGCGCGGGCTTCTGGTGGGCGAACTCGATGAATTCCTTCACCCGCAATGTTGCGGTGGAATGCGACCAGCACGGCTTCCGCTTCGAGACCGAGAAGACGGCGACCTTCGATCCGGTCCTGCCGATTCCCCAGGCCGATGGCAGCACCCGGCAGCAGGACCTGCGCACCGTGCCCTTCATCCGCTTCGATGACAACGAAGCCCATGCCATGCGCCGCTTCGCCGTGAATATCGGCGGCATGCGCGGCATGACTTACAGCGGCTACGGCGACCAGCCGGAATCCGTGGAGGGCGATGTCGATGGCATCGGCCCGGATTCCAAGCACCCCTTCATCGTCCGCAATCTGAAAGTCTGGGACGCGCACTGGTCCTTCCACGGCGGCTCTCCCTCGATGCTGATCGACGGCATGGACCTGCAGGACGGCCAGTATGGAATCTGGCGCTCGATCATGTCGCGCCACGACTACCGCAATCTCAAGCTCGGCCGCTTCGCCTCCTCCGCGATCTTCTTCCCGATGGGTGAGCGCGATGACATGCAGATCGGCCTCAAGGACGGCAAGCCCGCCTTCCCGCAACTCACCCCGGTGGACGACCTGCCACCCATGAGCGTGATCACGCGGATCGGCCGCAACGGCGATTCGCTACACGTCCAGGGCAGCACCATCGACAACGGGGAGGTGAGCAAAGTCACCGTCAACGGTTTACCGGCAAAAGCGGAACGTCCCGGCTTCGCCGAGTGGTCGATCACACTGCCCGGTGCCAGCCCCGCCGAACTGCGCGCCACCGCCATCGACATGGCCGGGAATACCGAGCCGCGCCCGCACTTGGTAACCTTGAAGCAGGCGCCTGCAGGTGCAGCCGCCAGCGTGCCGCGATGATTCCCTGGCTGACGAAGAAGCGCCTCTTCGCGTTTCACGGCTGGCTGGGCCTCACGCTCGGCCTGCCGCTTTTCATCATCTGCCTCTCCGGCTCCTTCGCCGTGATGAGCCCGGAAATCGACCGCCTGATCGAACCGGCGATGACGGTGACTCCGCCCCCCGACCCGGCGGCGCGGCCCCTCTCCTGGACAAGGCTGGTCGATCTAACAGAGCAAGCCTGTCCCGGCGGTGAGGTCGCCTTCCTCGATGCCGCGGCGGAGCGTAATTCCGCGTGGCAAGCCACCATCGCTTACTCGCCCGCCGACCAGCGCTTGGTCTATCTCGATCCCTTCACGGGTCGCGTGCAGGGCCAGACCACCACCTTCAATGCGCGCGGCTTCTTCCGGATCTTCCACAAGCAGCTCTACATCCTGAGCGGCGACTTCTGGCCCCACGGACGGGTCATCGTCTGCGTTTTCTCGATCGTGCTGCTGCTCTCGGCGTTGACAGGCCTGATGTTCTTCAAGGGCTGGTGGAAGGCCCTGCTGCGGCTGCGGATCGGCAAGGGCAAGCGTGCCTTCTGGTCGGACCTGCACCGCTTCGCAGGCGTCTGGTCTTTCCTGCTGGCGATCCTCTTCGCCGTGACCGGCTTCTGGTATCTGCTGGTCCGCTTGATGGAGGACTTCGGGATCGCGGACCACGATCCCCTGCCCCGGATCCCGGCCGAGGTCAGCGCGGCGCGGCCACCGCTCCTTCAGCGCCTGAGCTTGGATGAACTCGCGAAGCGGGCGGAGCAGGCCTTCCCGGAATTCAAGATCCGCGCAGTCGCGACCGGCACTGCACCGGCAAGCGCGGTCGCCTTCTATGGCGAAGGTCCCGCCATCCTTGCCGGAGAGATGGCGAACCAAGTCCACCTCGATCCCTTCAGCGGCGAAATCCTGATGCTGGAGAAGGCCCATGAACTGCCGCCGACCGCACGCCTCGCCGAGATGTCCTACCCCCTGCACTTCGGACGCTTCGGCGGCTATGCCACCAAGATCATCTGGACCGTCGCCGGTCTCTCGATCTCGGCTGGCATCTTCGCCGGCACCGTCATCTGGTGGCTGCGGAGCAAGCGCGAGGACGCCGGCTTCTTCCGCCACAACCGGAAGTGGTCGATCACCGCGCTCGGTCCTGAATCTCGCCATCATCAGCCTCGCCGCGGTCTCCACCTTCGGCTTCATCCGCGCGCAGATCCAAGGTTCCGCCCATACCGGCCCGCGGCATTCGCTCGGCAGTTCCGCCGTCGGCCCCTGGCAGGTCGAGGCCTTCCAAAGCGAGCAGGCCTTCAGCTTCCGCTTCCAGGACGATTCCAACCATGGCCCTGCCTACGCTTGGACCGGCGATGCGCAGCGCCCCGCCAGCCTCCAACCGCTCAAAGGCTCGCGGCGCTGGCTGTTCACTTCTCCCCTCAACCGGGACGCCCCCCTGCATCTGGAGATCGCAGCCACGGACGGCAGCATTCACACCGCCACCTTTGCCCGGCCTTCCGGCTCCAGCACCCGCCTGAACCCGCCACCGCCACCGGTCGTTTCCACTGCCCTCCGGCTCGTGGTCGGAGGCTTCCTGGTGCTGCTGCTGGTCCCCGTCGGCATCTGGCTCGTCCGCATCCGGTGAGCGGTCCATAACGTTGACGAGAGCCCTCGTTTCTGCTAATCCTTGGAAGTCCCGACGGGCTTTCCCGCCCCTCCGGTCCGGCGGCCCTTTCTTGTGGCTCCCGGGTGGTTCCAAGCTCCGGCACCATTGCAACAGCACGGACGGATTACACTCCGCCTTTAAAAGATGGACCGGGCGGTCAATACGGTCCTGGGCGATGCCCCCTCACTTCCTCACGCTGCTTTTCAAAGGCCGCATGGGGGTAAGGGGGCTTATGGATCGGAAGAGGCATTGAATTCAGGAAGAATCTCCTTGGGCGCGCCGGAACGAACCGAAGACCCGCCAGCAAGGTAACCAGAGCAGGCCGCCCCGCCCGAGGCTGACTCGTAAGAGGCTTACTGTCAGCAGATTCAAACTGATTTTTCTAACCGGGCGAGCACTCGAACCTTGCCCGCACCAGCCTCCCGGCTATTCTCCCTCCACCCACGGGCGGTCCTCCCCCTCCCGGCTGTTACACCCCCCATGTCTCCCCTGCGCCACCCCCTCATGGCGTTTGTCGGTTGGCTTGCATTCGCGAGCCCATCGAGAAGCGATGTCGTGATCAG
Organism: Luteolibacter sp. Populi; assembly: GCF_040801775.1. Classification (GTDB taxonomy): domain Bacteria; phylum Verrucomicrobiota; class Verrucomicrobiia; order Verrucomicrobiales; family Akkermansiaceae; genus Haloferula. The sequence continues at coordinate 504,927 of NZ_CP161812.1, read as the reverse complement.
CGAGATCCAGTCCTCGAACGAGTCCACCGTGCTCGACGACGATGGCGATGCCTCGGACTGGGTCGAACTCCTCAATCGCGGCAACTCCGCGGTGAATCTCGCGGGGTGGGGACTCTCCGACCGGCAGGATGACCCTTTCAAGTGGAAGCTGCCCGCGGTGAGCATCGGGCCGGGCGCACGGCTGCTCGTCTGGTGTTCGGGGAAGGACCGCAGCGGCACCGGCAGCGGGCTGACCGCGGATTCTCCCGATGACATTCCGGGCCTGGTGCTCTGGCTGCGGGCGGAAGGTGAAAGCCACTCCAACGGCGAGGCGACGACGACCTGGACCGACCTCAGCGGACGGGGCAACCACGGCACCGCACCTTCCAGCGCCACCCGTCCCGTCTTCCGCACCAACCGCCTCAATGGCAAGCCGGCCTTCCAGTTCACCCGCAGTTCCTCGCAAGCATTCCGCCTGCCGGTGGCCCCCTTCAACGGCCTGCTCAACCTCCACAACTTCACCTTCTACAGCGTGGCGAAGTGGACCGGCACCGGCTCGCCCTCCGGCATCTTCGGCGCATGGAATGCGAGCGACAGCAGCACCGACACCGCGCTGGAGATCGACCTGAATGGCGAGGCGCGCTTCCGGGCGGGATTGATGAGCCCCATCGGCAAGACCGCCGCCGTCGCGGGTAACGAGTGGTCGGTGCTTTCGACCACGATGGCCGGCTCGCTGGACGCGCCGCTGGCCCGCCTTTTCAAGAACGGCCGGCTGATCGGCTCGCGGGCGCAGAGCCCCGGCACGGTGCTGCTTTCCCAGCTTCAGGAGATGGCCATCGGCAGCGCCAAGACCGGCCGCAACCTGGATGGCGAGATCGCGGAAGTCCTGCTCTACGACCGCCCGCTGGCGGCGGCGGAGCTGGCATTCCTGGATATCCACCTCGGCACGCGCTACGTACTGGCCGGGGCCACGCTGCCGCTGGTGCCGAAGATCCACACGAGCTTCAGCATCGATGCCAACGGCGAGGACCTGGTGCTGACCCGCCCGGGCGGAGTGACGGAGGATCTCGTTCCCGCGGCCAAGATCCCGCAAGGCGCGAGCCGCGGGCGCAGCCCGGAGAACGGCAGCGCGCTGGTCTGGTTTGCCACGCCCACACCGGGCGAGCCGAATGGTGCGACTTCCTACGGCGCGCCACTGGTCAAGCCGGTGCTGTCCGAGCCGCGCGGCTTCAAGGAGACCAGCTTCCAACTCGCGATCACCCACCCGGATCCGGCGGCGACGCTGCGCTACACGCTGGATGGCAGCGAGCCTTCTCTAACGAACGGCAGCACCTACTCCGCCCCGCTTGCCATCGCGGCCACCCGGATCGTGCGGGCGGCAGCCTTCAAGACCGGTGCCCTGCCGAACCGGCAGATCGCCACCTGCTCGTACTTTTTCCTCAGTGACATCGTGGGCCAGAAAGGCACCCCGCCGGGCTATCCCGCGGAGTGGGGCGATTTCTCTTCGATCAGCTATGGCATGGACCCGGCCACGACGCAGCAGGCGGGCTACGCGGCCAGGATGAAGACGGCGCTTTCCGCGCTACCCACGCTGTCCCTTTCGCTCTCGACGGCGGACGCCTTCGGACCCTCCGGCGTCTACTCGAACCCGGAGACGCCTTACGAGAAAATCGTCTCCGCCGAGTGGATGAGCCCGAGCCGCTCCTTCGACACGCAGATCGACGCCGGGCTGAGCATCCACGGCGGGGCCAGCCGCTTCTTCGCGAAGACGCCGAAGAAGACGATGCGCCTGCACTTCCGCGGCGAGCTTGGCGAAGGCCGGCTGCGCGCCCCGGTGCTGGCCGATGGCGGCACCGCCCTGGCCGACTTCAACACGCTGGTCCTGCGCGGGAACTTCAACAACTCCTGGGTCCACATCGCGACCTCGGAACGGGCCCGAGGCATCCTCTTCCGCGACCAGTTCATGCGCGATACCCAAGCCTTGATGAACGGTGGAGTGGCCTCGCACGGGAACTTCGTCCACCTCTACATCAACGGGAAATACTGGGGCATCTACAATCCCTCGGAGAAGCCCGATGCGGCCTTCTCCGCCACCAACTACGGCGGAGAGCCCGAGGACTACGACGCGATGAATCACAACGGCGTGGTCAGCGGCGATAACATCGCCTGGAACGCCATGCGCGCCATCGCCCAGGCCGGGCTCGCCACGCCCGCGCAGTATGCGGCGATCCAACAGTATCTCGAGATCGACCCCTTCATCGACTACATGCTGCTCAACATCTGGGGGTCCAATCAGGACTGGCCGGACAACAACTGGGCCGCCACCCGCCTGCGCCGGCCCGGGGCGGGCTACCGCTTCTTCGTCTGGGACGCGGAGAAGACCATGGAAAGCGTCACCTCCGGCAGGACCACGCCGCCGGATAGCGACTTCGCCCATGACAATCCCGGCGTGCTCTACATGGCACTGCGCCAGAATGCGGAGTTCCGCCTGCGCTTCGCCGACCGCGTCCAGAAGCATTTCTTCAACGGCGGCACGCTGACCCCCGCTCTCCTCGCCCAGCGCTTCTCATTCCAGGCGTCAAAGGTCAGGATCGCGGCCTTCGGCGAGCAGGCCCGCTGGGGCGCTTACCGTAACACGATCCTCGACTATGACGGGCCTTCGCCGGTCTACACGGTCGATACCCACTGGATCGCGGAGCGCGACCGGCTGCTCAATAGCTACTTCCCGGCCCGCACCACGAACGTGCTGGCGCAGCTCAAGACGGCCAACCTTTACCCGGCGGTCAATGCCCCGGCCCTCAGCCAGCATGGCGGCCAGATCACCGCCGGGCAAACCATCACCATCACGGCGGGTGCCGGCACCATCTACTACACGCTCGATGGCAGCGATCCGCGCGCGCCGGTCAGCGCCGCAGTCTCGGCCAGTGCCCTCCCCTACTCGTCCGCTCTGACGCTCAACGGGCCGAAGACGCTCAAGGCGCGAGTCCTCAGCGGAGGAACGTGGAGCGCTCTAACAGAATCGGAATTCTACACCGTCCTGCCCGAAACGAGATTCCTGCCGGGCGGCAGCGCGGACTGGTCATCGAACCCCAACTGGACCACCACGCCCTACCCGAACGCCCCCGGCGAGCGCGCGCTGGTCCACGCCCCCACCGCCGCCGATCGCGATATCAGCCTGCGTGCGCCGGTCACCATCGGCAGCGTCCGCTTCACCGGAACCGACGACCTGTTCCGCAACCGTGTCCGCGACCAGCTCACGGGAAATACCCTCACCTTCAATGGCGGTGGCAAGCATGCGCTTCTCCAGTCGGATGGCACCGGCTTGGGTTACGTCGAGCTCGAGGTCAACGCGGGCAACGTGCTTGCGACCAGCCTCGAAGTGCAGGTCAACCACTTCGGTGGAGATCAGGAGTATGGGGCGCTGCGCCTGCGTGGACCCTGGAGCGGCCCCGGAGGGATTCGCAAGACCGGCCCCGGCATCGCCACCATGACCGGGGACGGCAAATACTTCACCGGTCCCCTCCTGATTCAGGAAGGCGTGCTGCAACTCACCGGGCCGGCGACCCCGCCGTTCGCCTCCGCGGTCTCCGTGAGCCCGGGCGGGCAGCTCCGCCTGACCTCGGGCAGCGACCCCGGGGAGCTGCGCTACTATGGCCTCGACATCCCGCTCGCGATTGCGGGCAACGGTCGCAGCCCCTTCATTCCCACCACCCCCGGCGGCCCCGAGTTCGGCAGGCTCGGAGCGCTCCGCTACGATCCCGGTAGCGACGGGAACCACGCCATCCTTGCCTTCCCCGTCGAACTCACCGCGGCGGCGGGAATCCATGTCGAGGGCCCGCTCAATCGCCTCGGACTTTCCGAACCGCTGGTGCCGGTCTCGCGTGCCTTGTCGAAATCCGGCAGCGGCATCCTGAGTCTGAGTGGCGACAACAGCGGCTTCACCGGAGCCGTGACCGTCTCCGAAGGCAGCCTCGAACTTTCCGGACCTCTCGGCTCGTCCGTGAGCCTGGGCATCAGCGGCACCCTCACCGGCCACGGCAGCACCGGCCCGCTTGCCGGAAGCGGCACCCTCAAGCTGGACGGGAATATTCTAACAGCCCCGACCTTGAACGGCACCGTGATTACCGCGGTGCTCGCAAACCCGGGATCGCCGTCCTACCTCGTACCTTGGGCAGCGGGCAATGGCCTGCTGTCCGTGGATGCCATCGCCGTGCCGCCGAAGTCCTGCCGGATCTACCTTCCGAATCCCGGCAGCAGCTTCCGCGGTGTGCTTTTCGCGCCATCCGATGTCGATCTGGCCGCGGTGCTGCACGCGACCCCGTGCGAGGTTTATCAAGCCAATGGTCCGGGCTGGTCGCTGGTTCCGAGCGCACAGGTCGCCACGATGCCCGAGTCGGCCGACTTCGGCAGCGGCCCGGTGACAGGGCGCATCGTCGAGGTCCGGCTCGGGGCAGCACCGGCCTCCTTCGCGGCATGGCAAGGGCTCGCGTTCCCGGTCGCAAGCGATCGCAACTCGCCCCTGATCGGCGGCCCCGATGCCGACCCGCGGCACGGCGGCATTCCGAACCTGCTCCGCTATGCATTGGGCCTTGGCTCCGGCGATGACCCGAGCGAGGGCCTGCCACGGCTCGCCCGTCTCGATGATCGCTGGCAATTCCGATTCCCCTTCGATCCCGGCCGCGACGACATCGACTGCGTGGTCGAGGCGACGAGCGAGCTCGGGAATTGGGGCAACGCCGAGGTGCTGTTCGATTCGCGCCACGACTTTGCGAGGGAACGCGACAATGGCTGGATCGTCATCGAGACATCGTTCTCCGAGTCCCAGCGCTTCTTCCGGCTACGGGTGGTGCAGAGGTAGGCGCGAATCGCGATGGCAGGGATCGCTCTCCGAGCGGTCCCTGCCTTTCGTGGATTACGCCATCAGGTCCTTCACCACGTGTCCGTGAACGTCGGTCAGCCTGAAATGGCGGCCGGCGTAGAGGTAGGTGAGACGTTCGTGATCGATGCCGAGGCAATGCAGGATGGTGGCCTGGAGGTCGTGAACGTGGACGGGCTTGTCGACGACGTGGTAGCCGAGGGCGTCGGTTTCGCCGTAACTCTGGCCGCCCTTGATGCCGCCGCCGGCCATCCACACGGTGAAGGCGGACGGGTGGTGATCGCGGCCGAGGGCGCGTCCGAGCGTCGGGTTGGTTTCGACCATCGGGGTGCGGCCGAATTCACCACCCCAGACGACGAGGGTCTCATCAAGGAGGCCGCGCTGCTTCAGGTCCGTGACGAGGGCCGCGCTGGCCTGGTCGGTGGCCTTGCACATGTTGCTGTGATTCCCGGCGAGGTCGGAGTGAGCGTCCCAACCTTCATGGTAGATATTGATGAAGCGCACGCCGCGCTCGACCATGCGCCGCGCGAGCAGACAGGCACGGGCGTAGGTGGGCTTCTTGATGTCGTCGATGCCGTACATCTTCAGGGTCGCCTCGGTCTCGCCGGAGAGGTCCGTGAGTTCGGGAGCGCTGTGCTGGAGACGGAAGGCCATTTCGTGCGCGGCGATGCGCGTGGAGATCTCGGGATCGCCCACGGTATCGAGCTGCATCCGGTTGAGCTCGGCGGTGGCGTTGATCGTATCGCGCTGGAGCTTGTCATCGACGCCGCGCGGGCTGGCGGTATTGAGGATCGGATCGCCGGAATTGCGGAAGCGCACGCCGGAATGGACGGTCGGCAGGAAGCCGCTGGACCAATTGGCCGCGCCGCCGCTGACGCCGGCACCGGTGCTGAGGACGACGAAAGAAGGGAGATTCTCGTTCATCGAGCCCAGGCCGTAAGTGACCCAGGAGCCGATGCTGGGGCGACCGGGCTGGAGGAAGCCGGTATTGAAGAAGATCTGGGCGGGTGCGTGGTTGAACTGGTCGGTTTTGACCGACTTCACGAAGCAGAGATCATCGGCGATCTTGGCCGTGTGGGGTAGGAGTTCGCTGACCCATGCGCCGCTCTGGCCGTGCTGCGCGAACTTGAAGCGGGACGACATCACCGCGGCGTCCGGCCGGATGAAGGCGAGCCGCTGGCCATTGGTGACGGAGGCCGGCAGGGGCTTGCCATCGAGCTTCGCGAGCTCCGGCTTCGGGTCGAAGAGATCGAGCTGCGAGGGCGCGCCGGCCATGAAGAGATGGATCACGGACTTGGCCTTGCCGCGGTAGTTCGCGCCGATCGGTGCGGGTGATGCGGAGAGGGTCTGGATGAGCGAATCCCCCATCAAGGCGGCAAGACCCATCTTACCGACGCCGAGCCCGCACTCGCGGAGGAACCAGCGGCGGCTGACCGAATTGCCCGGCAGATGCTGCCCTGCGAAAAGTGAGTTGTGGCAGTTCATCGGATCAGTTCTTGGTGATGGTCTCGTCGAGATTGAGGAGGATGCGGGCGACCGTCATCCAGGCGGCTTCATCGTCGGTCGAGCCCGCGGGCATCAGCTCGCTGGTCTTCAGCTCGCCTCTGGCCAGGCGGTCGAGCTGGCTCTTGTGAAACGCTACCAAGGTGCCGACCTCGCTGGCCTCGGGAGGACGGGTGAGGCAGCGTTGGAAGGTGTAGATCGCTTTCTCCTCGGGCGTGGCGGAGAGAGCGGCGACTTTCTTGCCGAGGACTTGGGCGGCTTCGAAGAAGACCTCGTCATTGAGAAGCACGAGCGATTGCAGCGGCGTGTTCGCGTTCTCGCGGCGGGCAATGCAGGCTTCACCGGTCGGGGCGTCGAAGGTGATCGAGGACGCGAAGGGGGCCGAGCGCTTGGTGAAGATGTAGAGCGCGCGGCGGTAGCGGTCTTCTCCTTGGCTGACTGGCCATGACATCCCGCCGTAGGCGGCTTCCGTGACGCTGTTCGGCTGCGGCGGCCTGACCGAGGGGCCATACATCTTGTGCGAAAGCAGCCCGGCGGCACTGAGCGAGAGATCCCGGATCATCTCGCCCTCCACGCGGACACGGGGGCCGCGGGCGAGCAAGCGGTTCTGTGGGTCGGCTTCGAGGAGTTCCGGCGTGAGCTTCGAGCTCTGCTTGTAGGTGGCGCTGGTGACGATCAGGCGATGGAGCTTCTTCATCGACCAGCCCTGCTCCATGAAGTCCACGGCCAGCCAATCGAGGAGTTCCTGATTGCTCGGCATCTCGCCTTGGAAGCCGAAGTCGTCCAAGGTCTTCACCAGACCGCTGCCGAAGAAGGCCTGCCACTGGCGGTTCACGGTGACGCGTGCGGTCAGCGGATGGCCGCGTGACACGAGCCAGCGCGCGAAGCCGAGACGGTTCTTCGGCTCCTTTGGATCCATCGGCGGAAGGAAGGCGGGCACGTCCGGATGGACGGCTTCGGCAGGCTGCATGAACTCGCCGCGGTTGTGGCGGAAGGTCTGGCGCGGGTGCTGTGGATCGCGCTCGACCATCGCCAGAGTGGGCGTGGAGGAGAGCGGCCTGAGCATCGAGCGGATCGGGTTGCTGTGCTTGGAGAGTTCCGGGGTATTCAGCAGGAAGTGGCGGAACAGCCGGTCATGCTCGCCGGCGATCTTGCTGGCATCACCGCTGGCGAGGACTTCCTCGATGCCCTCGGGCAGGATGCGGGCGGGTGCCTTGCCCGGCGTGGTGGTGGCGGAGAGGCGGAACTTTCCGAGCGTGGCGGCGTAGTGGCGGCCCATCCGCAACTCGACGGTGAGCTGGCGCGCGGCGGGCACGGGCTCGGCGAGATTGAAGATGGCCTGGCAGTCTTCACCGATGCGGCCGCCGGGGCCCCAGCCGGTGAGGTCCTGGTCATCGAAGGCGAGCGTGGGATTGCCGTTGTTGCTGGCGGTCGCGGTGGCGATTTTGAGCTCGCGGCCATCGGCCTTCACGATGATGTCGTAGAGCAGGAAGTCCCCCTTCGGACCCTCGTAGTAGGTCCTGCCGGGCCCATTGCCGGGCAGGCGCTTGTCGGCCAGCGCTTCGAGCCGGATCGCCGCAAGACCGGCGGGCGGATTGTCGAAGCTGAGGACGAAGCGGTCGTCCTTCGTGGTGTCCCCGGAGACGAAGACCGACTTGTCACTCTCCAGCGTGAGCACGGGAACATTCGAGTCCATCTTCGCCGGCTTGAGCATGGTCCACGGCACGGTCCCGGCGCGGGTTTTGGTGAGCCATGAGTCGAAGGCGAGCTTCACGGCATCCTCCGTGCCGCGCTGCGCTTTCTCCGGGCCGCTCACGGAAAGACGGACACGGCCGATGGTGTGCGAGCCGCCGTATTCCTGAACCAGCTTCACCATGAAGTGAGGCGAGCGATCGGCGGCGACCGGTGTCTTAAAAGTGAAGGTGGCATCCTTGTCCGCCTTGATCGGCACGCCGTCCTTCTGGACCGCCCAGCCGGTGTCGGGCTTGCCGTCGATCGCCGCGGATGCCGGGAATCCGGGCTGCTCCACTTCGGCGGTCGCGCTGGCGAGTTCGACGGGTTCCCATGCCGCGCCCGCCCGGTCCGCGCGGGTGAAGACCTGGATTTCGCTCAGCACGAAGTTGCCGTGGGAAGTGCGTCCCGGGCCACCGGAGACGATCCCTGCATCAGCCAGGGCATCCAAACGGATACGATCGATCACGCGCTGCTGGGTATCGAAGTAAAGGGTGTAGGTGTCCTTGTTCGCTCCGGGGCCGGTGAAGAGCGCGGATTGGTCGGGCAGGATCTGCGCCTTCTCTCCGGTGCCGGTTTCGACGGAAGCCAAGGTGGCCGCCGGCGGGGCGGGCGCGGGCCATTTATCCGGAAGGCCGGCGATGAGATCGGCGACCTCCTTGTCCCGGGCGGCCTGACGCTGGGGCAGGGTTGGATCGGGGAGCTGATAGTTGATCTCTTCCGTGTTATTCAGGAAGGCCATCAGCTGGAAATACTCCGTGTGCAGGATCGGATCGTACTTGTGGGTGTGGCACTGCGCGCAGCCTACCGTCATGCCCAGCCAAGTGGTGCCGGTCGTGGCCACGCGGTCCGTCATCGCGTGGTAGCGGAATTCCAGCGGATCGATGCCGCCTTCTTCATTGAGCATCGTGTTCCGGTGGAAGCCGGTCGCGACGATGTCATCGGGCGTGGCATCCGGCAGCATGTCCCCGGCGAGCTGCCGGATCGTGAATTGATCGAAGGGCATGTCCTGGTTGAGCGAGCGGATCACCCAATCGCGCCATGGCCAGATGCTGCGCTCCTGGTCCTTCTCGTAGCCGTTCGTATCCGCATAGCGGGCGAGGTCCATCCAGCGGCGGGCCCAGCGTTCGCCGTAGGCGGGCGAGGCGAGCAAGCGGTCGACCAGACGCGCGTAGGCGTCCGGGGCGGTGTCGTTGACGAATGCCTGGGTTTCTTCCGGCGAAGGTGGCAGGCCGGTGAGGTCCAACGACACCCGGCGGATGATCTGGTATTTGCCGGCCTCCGGGGAGGGCTTCAGCGTCCCGGCCGCGAGGCGCTTGCCCACCAGTTGATCGATCGGATTCTGCGTGTCTCCGGCTGGCAGCGCTGCCTTCACCGGCGGCACGAATGCCCAGTGATCCTTGTATTCCGCGCCTTGGGCGATCCACAGGCGCAGGATCTCGCGTTCGCGGTCGGACATCTCCATCTTCGCGCTCGCGGGCGGCATGATCTCCTCCGGATCGGTGGAGGACAGCCGCTTGATCAACTCGCTCTCGTCCGGCTTGTGCGGGACGATCGCGATCTTCCCGGACTCGCCCTTGCCCAGAGCGGCGGCGCTGAGGTCCAGACGGAGCTCGCCCTTGCGCGTGCCTTCATCCGGACCGTGGCACTTGAAGCAGCGGTTCGAGAGGATCGGCCGCACGTCCTTGCTGAAATCCACGTGTTCGGTCTCAGCGGCTCCGAGAGGAGCGAGAGCAAGCAGCGGAAGGCAGCAGGACAGGAAGAGGACTTTCAAAACAAAGAAATGAGGTGAGACCGCAGACGCGGCGAATACCCTAAGCTACCTGAATGCCTTTCACGGATCTACCTATAGGAACAGGGAGGGTCCGAAACACCCAAATAGGCTGGGAGCTTTGATCTACTTGCAAGCTCTGCGGAGCCATTCCACTTGTAGGACAGCATCCGGGCGGAAACCCGGTTCGCTCTTTTTATTAAATACCCATGATCGGCTGGAGCTTCGGCATTTATCGGCAAATCAACGGCGGCGATTCCCCTGCCACTTTCGACAGCAAAACCGGGGTTATCCTCGCTTATTGGGATACTGAACTGCGAGGGCTCGATTGGATCGAGACTTTGGTCGCACGGGGCGAGGCTCTATGCTTGGGCGGAAACGGCTATCCGGTGGTTTTTACAGCGCCGATCGAGCACCTGCGCCCGGTGCTCTGCGGCGAACTGCCTTGCCTGAAGCCGCATAGCAGAACCAAGGTGAACTTGGAGGAGCTGGACCGCTGCACGCCGGTGGAGTGGGCGCTCATCCGGATTTTCGATCTATCTTAGATCGCCCGGTTCAGCACAGCGCCCAGAAGTCCGCGCCATCGCGGTAGCCGGCCTCGCGGGCCATGCGGCGGATATCGTCGCGCGCACCGGGCGTTCCGGCGGCACCGAGCATGACGGCATCCCGCCACTTCTTGCCGAACTCATCCAGCCCGGCCACCGGGGCACCGTGGATTTTCTCGCCGATCCGGCGCGGATGGACCTCGAAGAAGCCCTTCACCTCGATGCCCCGCAATTGCAGCTCCTGGGCGATGGTTTTGCCGATCGGTCCGGCCCCGGAGATCACCACGCCGCGCTCGCGGATGGCGGGCATGCGGGCCAGGAAGTGGGCGCGCATCTTGTTGCGGAAGGTATCGCCGTAGCGCGGGTCGCTGCGGGTCAGGCGGCCCGGCGAATCGCGCCAGCCGAGCAGGGTTTCGGGGACCTTGCCGAAGATGGATCCAGCTTCGAGGAGGCGTAGCCAGAGGTCGTGATCTTCCGCCCATGGGACTTCCCGGTAGCCGCCTGCGGCGCGGATCGCGGACTTCCGCATCAGGGCGCTGGGGTGGACCAGCGGATTCTCGATGAAGCGGGCATTCGCGATGGCTTCCGGCTCCACCAGAGAGTTCACCCACGCGACGTGGCGTGACATCCCCTCGCCCAGCGGAGTGAGGATCTCCACGCCGCTGCCAATCACGTCGAGATGGGGCAAGGCCTGCGACATTTCCCACTGCCGCTCGAGGCGCTGCGGGTGGCTCACGTCATCGGCATCCATCCGTGCCAGCCACTCCGCCTGCGCGACCCGTCCCGCCGTTTCCGAGGCTGCGACAACCCCGCGCGAGCTCGCTTTCAGAAGCGTTACGCGCTGGTCGGTGGCCGCGAAGTCCCTGACCACTCCGGCGGAATCGTCGGTCGAGTGATCGTCCACCGCGAGCAATTCCCAGTCGGTGAAAGTCTGCGCCCGCACGCTGGCCAAGGCCTCCGGCAAGGTCGCCGCGGCATTGCGGAAGGGCATGACGATGGAGATGAGGGGCAAGGGAAGTTCCAGGTAGGGGCAAGGGAAGTTCCAAGTAAGAAGTGCCAAGTCACAAGGAACAGCAGCCCATTCCCCTCCCACTCTCGTTTAAGAATTAGTGCTTAGTAATTGGTAATTTGCCTTCTCAGTCTCCGAGGCCGCGGGCGAATGCTCCCGACTCATCGAAGACGATGATCATCGGGCGGCAGCAGATTTCGCAATCGTAGTCGACCTCGGTTGGCAGTTCATCGAGGGAGGGCATGACCACTTCGAAGCTCTCGAAGCAGGTGGGGCATTGCACGAGCACGGTATCCATGGGGGCGAGGCTGCTACAAAAGCTCCGCAAAAGCCAGTTTGACCGGAAGTCAAATCGTGTTAGATCCCTTGTATGTATCGCCGTATTCCGGCGTTGCCAGAACCAACCGAACCACCAAATCCATGAAAATTCACCAACTTTTGGCGCTCGCCGCCCTGCCGCTTGCCTTTGCCGCCTGCACCAAGTCGGACAAGGCCGAAGCCGAAAAGAAGATCGAGAAGGCCACGGAAGACGCCAAGGCCGCCGGTGACGACGCCGCCGCGAAGATCAAGCAAGCCGCCGCGGATGCGGAGAAGGCAGCCAAGGACGGCGTCGACAAGGCCAAGGCCCTCGGCGATGACGCTGCGGCGAAGGCCAAGGCGGCGACCGAGGACGCGAAAGACAAGGCTGCCGACGGGCTCGACAAGGCCGCTGACAAGCTCCGCGAATAGCATTCGCCGGTTTTTTCCATGGAGTCCCGGAGCTACCGAGAGGCGGCTGCGGGACTTTTCGTTTCCGGGGGATGGCAGTGTTTTTCCGGAGGTCCGCCCCGCGAATCTTCCATATTGGCGTCCATTCGCGGTTTCAAAATTCATGTGCGGTGGTCCTGAAGGCAGCGCTTTCCCCGCTTGCAATACCGGTCCCGGCAGGAAACAGTCACGCCGTCCGCATCGCCAATTTTTCCGCCCATGACATCCCGCATCGCTTGGCTCGCCCTCTTGGCCGCCGCTGGTCTTTCCCCGGCGCAGGAACCTGCCCCGGCTCCGCCCGCCCCTGCACCCGCGCCGATGCCGGCACCGGCGCCGCAACTGCCGCAGGGGGCCTTCGAGGTCAACGGGATCGCCGCGCTGGTCAACGGCCGGGTGGTTACCAAGAACAAGGTGGGTTTCATGCTCTCGAAGACCTATCGCGAGCTGGCTACCATGTTCCCGCGCCGCGGGGCCGAATTCGAGCGCCAGGTGCTGGAGGCCCGCGAGAACATCCTGCAGGAGCTGATCGACCGGGAGATCATCCTTTCCGAGTTCAAGGCCATGGAGGCCAAGGGTGCCGCGCTCCCCGACCACGTGGTCAAAAAGGAGATCGACCGGCAGATCCGCGAAACCCACGGCGGGGACCGGGCGGCCTTCGAGGCGCAGCTTTCGCTGTCCCGGATGACGATGGATGCCTACTCGAAGATGGTCCGCGACCAGTTGATCGTGCAGGCGATCCGGTCCGAGCACATCGCCGAGGTGGCACCGCCCGACAACAAGGAGCTGGCGAAGGAATACGGGGAGGTGAAGCTGCTGATGCGTGACCAGTCGAAGGACAAGATCACCTTTCACAAGCTCTTCCTGCCGCGCCAGGACACCCAGAATCCTTTGGCCACGCCGGAATCCCAACTGGCGCTCGCCGAGCAGATCGCCACGGAGATCAGGACCGGAGCCGATGTGGCGGAGCTGGCAAAGAAGCATTCCCGCGACGCTTTTGCGGCGGAGGGCGGATTCCAGAAGGATCTGCCGCGCACCGATCTGGCACCCGAGTTCGCCGCGGTCATTTTCGCAGGCAAGGACGGCGAGGTGCTGGGGCCGCTGGAAGATCCGGCTGGCTTCACGGTGGTGAAGATCATCCACATCACCTACGGGCCGACGCCGCCCCTGTCCGATCCCGAGATCCGGAAGGGCATTGAAAACCGGGTGACCGGCAAGAAGTCCGCCGTTGCCTACGAAAAGTGGATCGAGAAGAAGCGGCGCGCGGCAAGCATCCAGAAGAAGATCTGACGGAGCGATGCCCCGTGTGCTGATTACCTTGGGAGATCCTGCCGGGATCGGTCCGGAGGTCGTGGCGAAGGCGCTGGCCTCCGGCCTCTTGCCCGCGGGCTTCGATTTCCAAGTGCTCGGGGAGACCACCGGGGCGACGCCGGGACAGCCGGACGAGCGTTCGGCGCGGCAGGCTCTGGCGGCGCTTGAGATGTCCGTGGAATTGTTGAAATCGGACGCGGATGCGGTCGCGGTGGTGACGGCTCCGGTGTCGAAAGCGAGCCTGCAGGGGGCGGGATTCGCGTTTCCGGGACAAACGGAATTTTTCGCAGATCGTTTTGGTTGTGTTGACTTTACGATGTGCTTAAGCGGTGCCACGCTGAACGTTGGACTGGCGACGATTCACATTCCGCTCGCGAATGTTTCAAGCAGCCTGACGCAGGAGGCAATTATCCGGAGTGGGCGGCTTCTGGCGGACTTCGCGCGGCGGCGTTTCCGGCGGGAACCGCGGATCGCGGTGGTGGGTCTGAATCCCCACGCGGGTGAGCAAGGGCGCTTCGGCGACGAGGAGGAGCGGGTCATCGCGCCGGCGATCGCGAGCCTGAACCGGGAGCAGCCAGGGGTCTTTTCCGGGCCGCACGTGCCGGATGCGATCTTCCGGCGGGCGGCGGCGGGCGAGTTCGACGCGGTGCTGGCGATGTATCACGACCAAGGGCTGATCCCGCTGAAGTTGCTGGATTTCGATACCGGGGTAAATGTCACCCTCGGCTTGCCGAAGCCGCGCACCAGCCCGGACCACGGGACCGCGTTCGACATCGCCGGCAAGGGCATCGCCCGGCCGGACTCGATGATCCACGCGATCCGCCTGGCCTGCGAACTCGCCTGATCCCTATTTCATGCTCTACGACAGCACTGCCGATGTGATCCGGAAGGCCCTCCGCGGTCTGGACATGGCTCCCTCCGATGCGGCGGCGCAGGCCGGATTGCCGGAGCGTGAGGTGCTGGCGGCGAGCCGCGGGAAGGTGGATGGCGAGTTGCTGCGGAAGCTGGCAGCGCCGCTGGGGCTGGACGCGGAGGCCTTGGCGGGATTGCCGGCATATTGGCCGCCCCCCTGCCCTCTGGCGGAGGTGCGGGGGCTGGAATTGCCCTTCGACGATGAGACGGTGAATGCCTGGCTGATCGAGGATGGCCGAGGCGGGCACGTGGTTTTTGATGCGGGTGACGGCAGGCTGGATTTGCGGCGTGCGCTGGAGGATTTGGGAATCCGGGAGGTGGATGTGCTGATCACGCACGCGCACGGGGATCACACCGGCGGCTTGGCGGGACTGGGGGATATGGCGCGAAGCGTGGCCGGTCCCGCGGGTTTCGAGGAGAGGGTGAAGCCGGGAGATGAACTCTCGCGAGGCGCGCTATCGATCCGGGTGATCGATCTTCCGGGACATTGTCCGGGGGCGCTCGGCTATGTGGTGACGGGCTTGGGAGTGCCGCTGTGTGTCACGGGAGATGCCTTGTTCGCGGGGTCGATGGGCGGCTGCGGACCGGGCGAGCCGTATCGGGAGGCTTTGGATGCCTTGAGGGCGGCGGTAATGAGCCTGCCGGATGAGACGGTGCTGCTGACCGGGCACGGGCCGGAGAGCACGGTGGGGAGCGAGAAGAGGGGGAATGTTTTTTTAGCGGGTGCCGGTAGGGAGCCCGTTCCGGCCGCTTGATTTGGAGCATCACCTCGGGGTGCTTCACGGCAGCGAGCTGCCTGCCGAAGGCTGCGGCGAGCCGCAGCAGTCCAAGGTGGCGCTCTGGAGAGCCGCCCTACTTCCGGAGGCCCTTGGGGCCTTTGATATCGGGTTCGTCGAACTCGATGTAGGTGATCGACTTGGTGCGATACTCGCCGCCCTTGTCTTCGAGGGTGTTCACGCGCATCTGCTTGATGGTGTAGCCTTCTCCGCCAGGTACCTTCATCACCTTGTTGACCTGGAATTCCTTGATCGGCTTGCCGGCGCGGTCGTGGGCACGGACTTGCCAGAAGGCACCGTACTGCTTGTGGACCCAGACGTAGACCTTGGCGAAGGCACCGTCATTGCCGGGATTGGTCAGGGCGATGCGGTAGCAATCAGCCCCGTTCACCTTTTCTTCGCCCTCCAGCTTGGCACCGGGCCAGTAGAGGAAGCGCAGGGTGAGATCCTCGTAGGTGACATCCGTGCCGGCGATGGGGGCAGCGAGCTTGGAAACGGGGAAGGCGGCGGTCTTGCCCTTGTCGTCGAGAGTGAGGAGTTCGCACTTTTCATCGCCCAGGCGGATGTGGAAGCGCTCGTTGTTGCCGAGGTAGAACTGCATGTTGCCGTCCCGCACGAACATGGTGATGGGGACCTTGGCGTCCTTGCGGATCACGCCGTTGAGGTTCATCTGCTGCACGGTGGCGGAGAGCCGGATGCTCCGGATCATCCGGGCCGCGTCGGGGGCCTGCGCGCGGAGCGGGGCGACGGCGGCGGCGAAAAGGGTGGCGGCAAGGAAGGCTTTCATGGCGATGCCGGAGCATGGTCCGGAAATGCTACTTTTGCAAGCGCGAGGCCGGATTCACAAAAAGAGCGTCCCGGATGACCGGGAATTTTCAAATTCCTGCCATTAGGTGCTTGATGGAAGACACACCGGCGAAGTGGAATTCAGCCACCGCCCCAACAGCGTCCCTTTTGCACCCACGATGAGCCTTCGTACCCAGCTTACGGAAATCCTGCCACCCCTGCTTCCGAGCAACCCTGCCGAGTCGATCAAGGGGACCGAGCTGATCCGCTTGGCACGATTCCAACTGAACGGGGCGTATTCGGATGCCTCCCTACGCTACCATTTCTCGATCATGTCCTGCGATCCGGCCTCGCCGATCGCGAAGGTCGAGAAGGGTCAGGGCTACTACCGGCGGACGGCCCCGGTGCCGGCGCTGACCGGCGCGCAGGAGCTGCTGGCACTGAGCCACGGGCGGCTGGATGAATTCGGCGCGGACCACGAGGCGGTGGACCAGGCGCTGGAGCGGCTGCGGAAATTCCGCGCCGTGGTGATGCGCTACTACGACGTGAACGGACGCTTCCCCTTCGTTTTCCGCCAGGCCTTCACCCACGAGTCGCCGCTCGGCAATCTCTGGAAGTTCCCGGAAGTGGCCCTAGTCGATTGGGAAACCGGCGATGCACCCGATGGCGAGATGGCGCTGGACCCGACGATGCTTTCCCTGAAACAGCGGATGGGCCTGCCGCCCTTCCGCCTGCACGCGGCACGGCTGCGGATCCAGCCCTCGCTCGACAGCTTCCGCGAGGACTTCTTCCAAGCGCTGTCGTCCTCGATCTGGGCCCAGGGCGGCGAGTTGATCTATGCCGCGCCGATCGTGGACGAGGCACTGGCCGACGGCCTGCGGCGCCTGAACGCAGCCTTCGGCATCGGCGTGATCTCCTTCGGCCTGACACCGCAGGCGCTCGACGATCTGCCGCGTCCGGCGAACATCCTGAACGCGCATCCCAAGGAAACGGAGGCGCTGATGGAGCGTATCGACGTGCACCGGCTTGCCGCGCCGCACTCGCGCCAGCACATGGACTGGCAGGCTCTCGATGGCCTGCGCCGGGAGAGCCCGGAGATCGAGCGGCTGATCCAGTGGCTATCGTCCTGCATCAGCAATGGCCGGGCGGAGGCATACAAGGAGGAGGGCTGACCGCCTTCGTCCGTCTTGGGATTGCGGCCGTTGCCTGTCTGCCGCGGACTTACTTGAAGCCACCGATGCCCGGAGCGCCCGTAAACGTCATCTGCATGAAGTGGGGCAAGCGCTACCCCGCTTGCTACGTGAATATCCTGTTCCGCTCGCTGGGCAGGCACTTGTCGCGGCCCTTCCGCTTCGTGTGCCTGACCGATGATGCGTCGGGACTGGTCGAGGGGATCGAGACGCTGCCCTTTCCGGAAAATCCGGGGATCACGCAGGCGAAGTGGCCGAACGTCTTCCTGAAGCTGGTGATGACCCGCGATGGCTTCGCGAATCTGGAAGGGCCGACCTTGTTCCTAGATCTGGATATCGTGGTGCTGGATGAGGTCGATAGTTTCTTCGACTTCATGCCGGGGAAGAACTGCATCATCCATAATTGGATCGAGCGGCGGAAACAGATCCTGCGGTCGCGGCCGGAGATCGGGAATTCTTCGATCTTCCGCTTCGAGGCCGGGAAGTCGCAATACATCTACGACACTTTCATCCGCGAGATCGACCGGGCCCAGGACCGCTCGCTCTTCCAGACGGAGCAGGCCTTCCTGACCTATGCGATGAAGGAGCGCCACTGGTGGCCGGAGGAGTGGGTGCGCAGCTTCAAATACAACTGCCGCCCCCCCTTCCCGCTCAATCTGATGATGGCTCCGAAGAAGCCGGCGGGCGGGAAGATCCTGGTCTTCCATGGCAAGCCGGATCCACCGGATGCGGTGAAGGGAGTGGCCGATGGGAAGGTGCATCACCGGGTGCTGCCGGCACCGTGGGTGGCGGAGTATTGGCGGGAGTGATCGGGCTCACTCTACCCGGCTCAGTTCCTGCCCCTGCGGTTTCCGCCTTGGCCGCGGCGACCGGCGGTTTCGCGGCGATCGCGCGGGTTATTCCCGGTCATGCGCTCGGACATGTTCTTGATCAAGGTCTGCTGCTCGGTCGCGTCGAGGGAACCGTCGCCGTTGGTGTCGGCCCGGGTGAAGCCGCGCTGCATGCGTTCGGAGACTTCGCCTTGGGCGAGCAAGCCGTCGCCATTGGCATCCTGCTCCTTGAAGCGGGTCGCCATGGTTTCGGCCATTTGGGTGGCGCGCTTGGCCCTTTGTTCGGCGCTGTAGGCGTCGCGCTGCTCTTGCGTGAGGATGGTCGGCGGGGTGGCGGGGGCGGAAGCTTGGGAAGCGGGGGCCACCGGGGAAGATTGCGGGGTCGTGAAGGATCCGGAATCGGCGGCCGGTGCTGAAGTCTCAGGCGTTTTTTCAGATGCTTGTGCCTCCGGCGTGGTCTCCGGCCGGTGAGTGCCGGGCTTGGGCGCTTTCAGCTTCGATCGGGCGGCTGCCGGTTCTTCCTGCTTGTCGCAGGCAGACAAGAAGGCGGCGGCGGGAATGAGCCAGAGGAGCGTTGCTCGCATAAAGAGATCGAACCGGAAAGCGGGCGTGAAGTTGCGGAGACTTGCGTGAGCGCGCCGGTGATTCCGAGGAAACGTTGGCTTGGCGCAAGATCCGGGCTCGTTGTAACGAATGGGAAGCATGGTTTTCCAAACGCTTTCCTCCGGGCAAATCGGTCGCGCTTTTCTGGCGCTTTCACTCGTCGGGCTTTCCGCCGCGGAACCCGAGCCGACCCCGGCGCCGCCCTTCCGGGACTGGGGCGCGGAGACGCTGGAGGTGTTGCACAAGGACCTGTGGCTGCCGGAGAAGAAGCTCTACGCGGAGAAGGCCAATGTGGCGGAGCGCAAACCGGATCATCCTGCCTTCATGTGGGGCGTGGGCGTGCAGCTCAGCGCGATGGCTGCGGCGGCGGAACTGGAGCCGGAGAAGCGGCTCGGACCTCTGAAGGAATACGCGGATACGATACAAGTTTATTGGCTGAAGCACGACGGGATCGAGGGCTTCGACGTGCAGCCGGGACCGAAGGCCTCCGACCGCTACTACGATGACAATGCCTGGCTGGTGCTGGCGCTGGCCGAGGTCTCCGAGGTGACGAAGGACAAGAAGTATCTCGACCAGGCGGCGGCGACCTTCCGCTTCGTGATGAGCGGCGAGGACGACAAGCTCGGCGGCGGGCTCTACTGGCGCGAGGTGGCGAAGGAATCGAAGAACACCTGCACCAACGCCCCGGCGATCGTCAGTGCCCTGCGCCTGCACCAGCTTACGAAGGACGAAAAGCATCTCGAAACGGCCAAGCGGCTCTATGCCTGGACCTGCAAGACGATGCAGGACACGGACGGCCTGTTCTGGGACAACATCAAGCTGGATGGCCGGATCGACCGCCGGAAGTTCACCTACAACACGGCGCTGATGATCCGGGCGAACTGCCTGTTCCATGAGATCACCGGCGAGGCGAAGTATCTGGAAGAGGCCAAGCGCGTCGCGAATGCGGGCGAGAAGCTGTGGATCCACTCGACCGGGGCGATCTCGGACAGCGGACGATTCGCGCACCTTTTGTTAGAGTCGTTCCTTGAGCTGGGCAAGCGGGACAAGGATCCGCGCTGGAAGGAGACGGTGAGCCGTTGCCTGGTGCATTTGCACGACAAGATGCGGGACGAGAACGGC
Organism: Luteolibacter sp. Populi; assembly: GCF_040801775.1. Classification (GTDB taxonomy): domain Bacteria; phylum Verrucomicrobiota; class Verrucomicrobiia; order Verrucomicrobiales; family Akkermansiaceae; genus Haloferula. Next base: position 485,239 of record NZ_CP161812.1, on the reverse strand, counting down.
CGGTATCCGCACCGCTGGGACCGCCGTCGTCCGGGGCCGATGCAGGAGGTGGTGCTCTTGAATCAAGCGAGCCCGGCGCGGATTTATTGGCTGGCGGCGCAGGAAATGGGGAAGCCGGTGGAAGAGAAAGAGGCGGAGAAGATCGGGAAGTAGGAGCGGCTCCCGCTACTTCCCAGCCGTTTTTCTGCGAACTGCCTCACGCCTGCCCAGCCAGGCCGCGATCTCCGCGCCGGCGAGGAAGGCCTGGATCGAGACGAAGAGCCAGAAGAGGAAAAGCAACAGGTTCAAGCCGCCGCCGATGAAGGAGCCCCACAGGCTGTGGCGGAAATAGAAGTCGAGGAAACCCTTGAGCGAACCGGTGGTGATCGCGGCGACCGCGCCGCCGACGAAGGCGTATTTCCACATCGGGCGGCGCCGCGGGAGGACCTTCATGATCAGGGCGAAGGCCAGGGTGAGCAGCAGATAGGTCGAGATCCAGCCGAAGCGCTGGAGCAAATCGAGATCCGCGAGCCACGGTGCATCCATGCGGGCCGCGACGTAGGCGGCGAAGCCCTGCGCAACGGTCGCCGCCACTAACAGGACGCCGAAGGCGAGGATCAATGCGGCGCACAGCGCGCGTGCGCCGAGTCTCCTCAGCCAAGGACGGGACGGGTCTACCGGTGCCGCTTCATTCACCACGTTGAGGGTCTTGCGCAGCTTCGACAGGACGTGCGACCCGGCGTAGGCCAGCGTGACCATCGCGACGATGAAGGCCAGCGGTTGCGAGCGCGGGGCGATCCGGGCACTTTGTAAAATGCCCTCGATGGTCGCAGCCAGTTCGGAGCCGAGGACGGCGGTCGTCTGCTTCTGCAGTTCGCCATGGGCGGCCTTATCCCCTAGCACCATGCCCGCCACGGTCACGCCGATCAGGAGCAGCGGCGGAAAGGAAATCAGCGCGTAGAAGGCCAGCGCCGCGGAATTGTCCGTATGACGATGGATCACCCAGCGGCGGGTCAGGCGCCGCCAGAAGAGGATTGATCGGAGCCGTCGGATGCGAAACACCACCAGAGCCTAACACCCTGCGGGCGAGGCGAAAGGGTAGAAATTGCCGGGAAACAGAGGCCCGGCACCACGGGTCCTATCGGCTGACAGGACCCATGGCGGAAGCGGACTTAGTTCGCGAGATAGCTGGAGACGCCCTCGTGATCGGGCACCATGGCCTTGTCGCCGCGGCTCCAGTCCATCGGGCAGACTTCGCCGAATTGCTCGAAATGCTGGAGGGCGTCGACCACGCGCAGGGCCTCGCGGATCGAGCGGCCGAGCGGCATGTCATTGACCACCTGGTGGCGGACGATGCCTTCCTTATCGATCAGGAACAGGCCGCGGTAGGCGACGAGTTCGCCCCTCACGATCAGGCTGCCGCTCTCGTCCACCTCGTAGTCGCCGGCGAGCACGTCATAGGCGTCGGAGATGGTCTTGTTCACATCGGCGACGAGCGGGTAGGTCACGCCCTCGATCCCGCCCTTGCCCTTCGGCATCTGGAGCCATGCCCAGTGCGAGAATTCGGAGTCGGTCGAGCAACCGACCACGGCGACATTGCGGGACTCGAACTCGTGGAGTTCCTCTTGGAAGCGATGGAGTTCGGTGGGGCAGACGAAGGTGAAGTCCTTCGGGTAGAAGAAGAGGATCACGTATTTTTCGCCGAGGTATTGGTCCAAGGAGAAATTATCGACGATGGTGGCTCCCAGCACGGCCTTGGCGCTGAAGGACGGGGCTTTCTTGCCTACGAGTACGGACACGATTTTGTGATGTGGTGGTTGGAAGTTCTGCCGCGCGCAGGCGGCGGGCGCGCCGTAGGGCCTCCCGGCCTAGCGGGCAACCCTTATCGCTGCTGCGCTGCGGCACAGCATGGCGCAGACCAAGCTTTCCCCCGGAGGTGCCGGATTGCATGAAGAGGCTCATGCAAAACAACATCGCGGTGGTCAACGGATTCATCACGGAGGTGATTAACGAGGGGCGGATCGATGCGTGCGGGAAGTTCTTTTGGGACAACATGGTCGAGCAAGTCCCCCTGCCCGGCCAAGGCCCGGGGATCGAGGGCCTGAAGGAAATGCTCACCGGCTACCGGGCGGCGTTTCCGGACGTCCGCTGGACCATCGACGAGCAGGTTGCCGAGGGTGACAAGGTGGTCACGCGTTTCACGTGGACCGGCACCCATCGCGGGGAATTCCTCGGCGTGCCAGCCACCGGGCGGCCCGTGAGCGTGTGGGGCGTGGTGATCGATCGCCTGGAAGGCGGCAAGATCAAGGACACCCGGATCATCATGGATACGCTGGGACTGATGATGCAGTTCGGGGTAATTCCGACGCCAGGGGCTTGATGCACGGCGGGAATAGCCGCGCAAAAAATGGCAATTTCAACCACGGATAAACACCATGAACACGGATGAAAGGCAGCCCGCTGCGGTGCCTTCCCTCATCCGTCTTCATGGTGTTTATCCGTGGTTTCCTTTCCATCATCCTCGCAATCCGCGGTCAAGCCACTGGATGCGCCTTGCCTTTCGCGTGCGGATGAAACGTGATCCCCGCCGTTCATGTCCGCCCTGCTTTCCGCCAATGAGATCCGCCTGTCGTTCAGCTATCAGACCCTGCTGGACGGGGTCACGCTGGCCGTGGCCGCGGGTGAAAAGGTCGGCCTGGTAGGGCGGAACGGCTGCGGGAAGACCTCGCTGCTGAAGATCCTGACCGGCAGTTCGAAGGCGGATTCCGGGGAAATCTCGATCCGGCGCGGGCTGCGGATCGGCTACCTGCCGCAGGAATTCGAGCTCGATCTGGAGCTTTCAGTTCACGAAAACATCGCGGCCGGGGCGGCCGATATCGTCGAGGCGATCCGCCGCTACGAGAATGGCGAGGGCTCGGAGGCGGAGCTGTCCGACCTGCTTCACCTGATCGACCACGCCGATGGCTGGAACCTCGATTCGCGGATCAAGGCGACCGCCACCGCCTTGGGCACGCCACCGTTGGAGACGGCGGTGAAACCTCTGTCGGGTGGAGAGAAGCGGCGCGTGGCGTTGTGCCGGGCACTGGCCTCGCAGCCGGACTTGCTGCTGCTGGACGAACCGACGAACCATCTCGATGCCGATTCGATCCGCTGGCTGGAAGACTTCCTGAAGAGCTATTCGGGCGCTGTCATTTTCGTCACGCACGATCGCTATTTCCTCGACGTGATCGCCACGCGGATCATCGAGATCGACCAAGGCAAGGCTTTCTCGCATCCGGGCAATTACACGGCGTATCTGGAATCGAAGGCGGTGCGCCGCCAGATCGCGGAGCAGACCGAGCGCCGCCGCCAGCGCTTCCTGCGGGAAGAACTGGACTGGGTGCGTTCCGGGGTGAAGGCACGCGGCACGAAATCGCGGCACCGGCTGGATCAATTCTACGAGGTGGAGGGCCTGCAAGCCCCGCCGGAAGAGCGCGAGATGGACCTGCTCATCCCGCCTGCGCCCGATCTCGGGAACATCGTGGTGGAGCTTGAAGGAGCGGGGGTGAATGTCGGCACGGCCACTTCCCCGCGCTGGCTCTTCCGCCATCTCAATCTGGAGCTGCGACCAGGCCAGTGCACGGGAATCGTCGGCCGCAACGGCGTCGGCAAGACGACCCTGCTCCGGGTCTGCCTGGGGCAGCTTCCTCCCGACGAAGGCAAGGCGACGATCGGGAAAAAGGTGAAGATCAATTACATCGACCAGACCCGCATGGTCCTCGATGGCACCGGCTCCCTGTTAGACGAGGTGGCCGACGGCAACGAGAAGGTGCAATTCGGCAACCAGACGATGGGCGCGCGGACCTACCTGAAGCGCTTCCTCTTCGACGACAAACGGATCAACGAGCGCGTGGATCTCCTTTCCGGTGGCGAGCGCGCGCGCTTGATGCTGGCCAAGGTGCTGAAGACCGGCGGCAACCTGCTGGTGCTCGACGAGCCGACGAACGACCTCGACCTGCCCTCGCTGCGGATGCTTGAGGAGGCGCTGGCCGACTTCGATGGCGCGGTGCTGGTGGTCTCGCACGACCGCTATTTCCTCGACCGCATCTGCGATCAGATCGTGGCCTTCGAGGACCACGGCGTGACGGCGCAGCCGGGCAATTATTCCTACTATCTCGAAAAGCGCCAAGCCCGCGAGCAGGTGCAGCGCCTCCACGCCCAAGCGGCTGCACGCGATGCCGCCTCACGCCAGAAGGCTCCGGCAGCAGCGGCGGCAGCCAAGCCGAGGAAGCTGACCCTCGCCGAGCGCAAGGAGTTGGAGGGCATGGAGGAGACGATTCTCAAGGCGGAGGAGGCGGTCGCCGGGCTGGAAGCGAAACTCGCCGATCCGGAGTTTCAGAAGAACTTCGCGGAGATCCCAGCGACGGCGGCGCTGCTGGAAAAGGCGAAGGCGGAAGTCGCGCGGCTGTATGCGCGGTGGGAGCAGCTAGAGGCGACTGCCTGATCACTTTGCTCCCAAAATGGGAACTTCCCGCTTGAAGTCATCCGGTGGGAAGCTCTATTGCTTTGAAAGGAGATGATTGTCCTCGGGCGCGAGAAGCTGGTGAAGTTCATGGGCAAACACGCCAAGGCTCGACCTCCCATCGCTTCGTGGCTTGCTGAAACCGAGTCCGCGACTTGGAAAACTCCAAACGACATCAAAGGCCGCTACCGGTCGGCGGATTTCCTCTCCGGCAACCGGGTGATATTCAATATCGGCGGGAACAATTTCAGACTCGTTGTGGTAGTCCGTTACTCCGGCGGTATCGTCGTGATCGATAGGGTGGGAACCCATGCCGACTACGATAAATGGAAACTTGAATAGCACTTCGACCAAGCAATGAAACTCGTCAAGACGACCGCCGACTACCGCCGTGCCATGCAGCGCGTGGAGGCGCTGATGCTTCTGGAACCTTCCCGCGACACTCCGGAGGCCGATGAACTGGAGGTCCTGGCGTTCCTCATTGAGGCCTACGAGAAATCCCGCTTCCCCATTCCTGCTCCTGACCCGATAGCGGCGATTCGTTTCCGCATGGAACAACAAGGACTTTCCCGGAAGGATCTGGAACCCTACCTGGGAGGGAGAAGCAAGGTCTCCGAAGTGCTTTCGAGAAAGCGACCGTTAAGCTTGGCAATGATCCGCAAGCTCCACGAGGGGCTGAAAATTCCGGTGGATGTCCTCTTGGAACTACGACCGGCCGGAACCTCTCGCAAGAAGCAGGTGCGCGCCGCTTGAGAGGCGATTGGATCTGATCAGGGGATCAAATTGGCAAAGTTCGTCCTTTAGTTCCTGTGTTTTCAGTATTTACTGAAAACAATGAACGGCGACCCTGCCGTTCGGAACCGCATCAATACCATGAATGCCCATGAAATCCCGCGGATGCTGCCCAAAAACGAGCGGACGAATCCGCTCCACGGCCGGGTGGTCTGGTCGCCGGTGAAGTCCATCTGGTTCACGGCCCACGCCCTGATCGCCCTGATTGGGTGCAGCCTTACCTTGAGCTACCCTGCCGTGCTCCTGTCATTCCTGTTCACCGTGACCACCCTCTGCCTCGGTCACTCGATCGGCCTGCACCGCCTGCTGATCCACCGCAGCTTCGACTGCCCGCGCTGGTTCGAGCGCCTGCTGGTCCACCTCGGCACCTTGGTCGGGATGGGCGGTCCGTTCCGGATGCTCTACATGCACGATATCCGGGACTGGTCGCAGCGCCACGAGGCCTGCCATGCCTTCTTCATCCACCGGAATCCGATCTGGAAGGACTTCCTGTGGCAGCTTCACTGCGAGATCCGCTTGGAGGATCCGCCCGAGTTCACCATCGAGCCGCGGGTGGCGGAGGACCGCTGGTATCGATTTATGGAGCGGACCTGGATGCTCCAGCAGCTACCGTGGGCACTCCTCTTTTTCTTGATCGGCGGCATTCCGCTGGTGATTTGGTGCATCTCGCTGCGGATCGTGCTGTCGCTGATCGGCCACTGGCTGGTTGGCTATTTCGCCCACAATACCGGCCCGCGCGATTGGCATCTGGAAGGCCACGCCGTGCAGGGTCACAACGTCCCGCACATCGGACTGCTGACAATGGGCGAATCGTGGCACAACAATCACCACGCCTTCCCCGGTTCGGCACGCCTCGGCCTGAACGAGACGCAGCACGATCCCGGCTGGTGGGTGCTGTGCGCCCTGCGCTCGGTCGGCCTGGTGTGGAATCTGAGGCTGCCGGAACACCTTCCGGCGCGGCCCGAGTTGAAGCGACTTCCGGCCCTGGAACAGAAGCTCAATCCCCCGCCGCAAAATCCGTATCCGCCTTTTCGATCGCCACTTCCTTGATCCAGATGTTCCGGAAGCGCACGTCGTGGCCCTCGCACTGGAGCTTGAGGCCCTGCGGCGTGTCGGTGATGCCCTTCCCGCCGTCGTTGCCACCGTCCACGCCGGAATTCGGACCGCCCCAGACCTGGCTGATGGTCTGGTTCGAGTGGACCTTCTTGCCGTTGAAATACATCGTGAGCATCGGCTTCTCGCTCATCTTCCCATCCTTGAAGCGCGCCGCCCGGAAGAGGATGTCGTAGGAGTTCCACTTGCCCACGCCGTTATAGGCCTCGTAGGGCGACTCGGTCTCGTTGATCACCGCGCCGAGGCCGTGCTTGGTCTTGTCGCCATCGAGGATTTGGATTTCGTAGCGGTTCTGGAGATAAACGCCGCTGTTTCCGCCTTCCTTGGCGATGTAGAATTCGATGTGGAGGCGGAAGTCCTTGTAGGCCTTCTTGGTCACAATGTCCGCAGTGCCATACTTGCCGCCGGCCGCAGCAGGATCATCGCTCATCATCACCGTGCCCTTGTCCACGGCGTCATCCACGATCTTCCACTTGATCGGCAGAGCGGATGCGAAGCGCGGGCCCTGCCAGTACGTCCACTTGGCATCGAGCATCTCGCGCGAGCCGTCGAAGACCACCTCGGCCCCTTCGATCGGATTGGCCCCGACGCCGACACGGGCGAGCGCGAATTGTCCGGAGAGGGCGGCGGCGATAGCGAGGCAGAGGAGCTTCATCCCGGGGATACTAGCGGGCGGGCGCTACACTTTCCAAGTATGGAAAAGATGACAGCACTGGCGGCGGGCGGGGACTTCGGCTTGATTGGCGGGGCGCAATGAAACGCGAAGCGATCCCCGCCGTCGGTCTGGGCGACTACCGGCAGTCCGGCCTGCGTGGCGAGGGCTTCGTGGCCGTGCCCTACCAGGAATCGCGGGCGTGGAATCCCGCGCTGCTCTCGCCGCACTACCACGATTTCTTCCAGATCTCCCTGATCCGCGGCGAGGCCCTGCTGATGCATGACTTCCGCGAGGCGAAGGTCAGCGGCCACACGCTGTTTTTCCTGAGCCCGGGACAGGTTCACGCGGTGAAATCGGGGGCCGAGACCGATGGCACGATCCTTTCCTTCACGCGCGAATTTTTCGATGCCGGTGCGGCGGGCTCCACCGCGCTGCTGCTGGAGTTGCCCTTTTTCTACGCCGCGGACTTCCCACCGTGGATGAAGCTGCCGAAGCCCGCGATCGAGCCGGCCCTCGCCCTCTTCCGCGAGCTGCAGGGGGAATTCGACGCCGCGCGGCCCGGTGCAGCCGAGATCATCCGCGCGCTGCTGCGGATCCTGATGGTGAAGGCGAGCCGCTGGCGTTCACCTGTTAGACTGGCATCCTCGCCCAAGCGGGCGGACGCAATGGTAAGGGACTTCCAGTTGCTGGTGGAGAGGCATTTCCGCGAGTGGCAGGCCCTGACGCCCTATGCCAAGGAACTGGGCATCACCGCGAATCACCTCAATGACGTGGTGGCGGACGCCACCGGACGAGCGGCGGGCGAGCATGTCCGCCAGCGCCGCCTGCTCGATGCGAAGCGGCATCTGCTGCACTCCGGACTGACGATTGCCGAGATCGGCTACGCCCTCGGCTTCAAGGATCCCTCCTACTTCGGGCGCTTCTTCCGGCGCTACGAAAGGTGCAGTCCAGCGGAGTTCCGGGAGAAAATCCGAGAAAAATACCAGAAAGCGCCCCGCTAGCACCGGTCGGAAAATTTGCCTCGCAGGCCCTAGCGGACGACGCTTTCCGCCCCATGCAAGAAACCCTCGCCACGGACGCCGAAGCGGTGCCGGCACGGTCAGCCAACGATACCGTCTTCGCCCTGTTGCTGGCGATCGCGACGGCGCACATGCTGAATGATACGATCCAGGCGCTGCTGCCCTCGATCTATCCGATCCTGAAGGAGTCGTATCATCTCAGCTTCACGCAGCTCGGGATGATCACCTTCACCTTCCAGCTCACGGCATCGCTCCTGCAGCCGTTGGTCGGGCTGGTCACCGACCGCAAGCCCCTGCCCTACTCCCTGCCGGTGGGCATGGCCTTCACCTTGATCGGCCTGATCTCGCTGGCGAATTCGCAGAGTTTCGCGACGATCCTGATTTCCGCCGCGTTGATCGGCACCGGCTCCGCGGTCTTCCACCCGGAGGCCTCGCGCATCGCCTACATGGCGGCGGGCAAGCGCCGCGGGCTCGCGCAATCGGTCTTCCAAGTCGGCGGGAATGCGGGCAGCGCCATCGGGCCCTTGCTCGCCGCGCTGATCATCGTGCCGCACGGGCAGCGTTCGATCCTGGCATTCTCCGCGGTGGCGTTGGTCGGCGTGATCATCCTGACCATGATCGGACGCTGGCAGGGGCGGAACTTCCACCGCATGCGGCCGAAGGCGGCGCGCGCCGGTGCAGAGGTGGCCTTTCCGCGGAGGACGGTGGCGATCGCGCTGTCAGTGTTGGTGGCGCTGACCTTCTCTAAGTATGTCTATCTGGCCTCACTCACCAGCTACTACACCTTCTATCTGATCGACCGCTTCCACGTCTCGGTGCAGAGTGCGCAGTATCACTTGTTCCTGTTGCTGGCCGCGGTCGCGGTGGGCACGATCGTCGGCGGACCGGTGGGCGACCGGATCGGGCGCAAGCGCGTGATCTGGGCCTCCATCCTGGGCGTCGCGCCGTTCTCCCTGGCGCTGCCGCACGTCGGCCTCGGGATGACCGCGGTGCTGAGCGTGATCATCGGGCTGGTACTGGCGTCGGCGTTCTCGGCGATCCTTGTCTACGCGCAAGAGTTGCTGCCGGGGAAGGTCGGAATGATCGCCGGGCTTTTCTTCGGCCTGGCCTTCGGCATCGCGGGCATCGGCTCCGCCGTGCTGGGCAAGGTGGCGGACCTGCACGGGATCAACTTCGTCTTCCAGATCTGCGCCTTCCTGCCGCTGATCGGGATCCTGACGGTGTTCCTGCCGGATGTGGTGACGGAGAAGGATTGAACCCGGGAGCGCGGACTTTAGTCCGCCACATGGGTCAAGCAGGCGAAGGCTCTGACAATTGTCTTCTGAACGGAAGTGGCGGACTAAAGTCCGCGCTCCCGGGATCTCAAGGCGCAGGCCTCACATTCTCGATCAGGAACAGCCCGTCCTGATAGTCCCCGTTCGCCGCTTCCTCGAAGCCCACCAGCCAGGCATTCTCCAGCACGCGGCCTTGGAAATCGCTCACGGGGAAAACCCGCCCGGTATGTTTGATCGTCGCTCCCTTGGCCGCGCCCGGGATTGTCGAACTCGTATACTTCGGGCCCTGCATCCAGAGACTGAAGGACGCGGAAGCAGGCGGTGAGAATTCCACCGCCGCCGCGCCATCTTTGAGCGGCGGGAAGAGGCACTGGTGGGCATCCGGGAGTTCTTTCGAATCCGTTAGAATGCCCAGCTCGACCTCCATCGCACCGGCGAGGGTGAAGCCGAAAGGCGTGTCGCCCGGCGGGGAAAATCTTGCCAGCGGCGTGACCCGGACCTTGCCCGTTCCAGCGGTGACGAAGGCCGATGCCGCAATACCTTTGCCGATCGAGTCGGCATTCGTGTCCAGCTCCAAGGACTTGCCGCCGACGTCCAGCGGGATGCCCAAGGCATGCACGATCGATTGCAGCGCGGGCTCGTTCTTCCCCTCAAAAGCCGCAAGTCCGATGCCCTGTAACACCACGAAGGCCCCGCTCTCCGGCGAGCCGATCCGCAGCCCGGCGCTGTAACGGCCGGCACCATGGGTCGGGCGGAAGCGCAGGTGCACATGCATGCTCTCGCCCGCTGCCAGCATCATCTTCTCGGCATGCGCGGTGAAGGCTCCGGCATCCACGCCGTCGATCGAGAGTTCCGCCGCCAAGGGACGATCCAGGGGATTGCGCACCGTGACCGTCTGGTCGCGCGCCTGTTGGTCCAGCACCGCACTGAGGCTGGCGACGCCGCGGTCGGCGCGGAGCGGTTCATCGAGTTCGCGGATCTGGACGTCGCGATACTGGATCTCCGCGCCTTCGAGTTGCAGGCAGATCTTACCCTCCTTGAGCGCACCACCTGTTAGATGGCGGATATTCGCGAGCCGGGAGCGGACGTGGCCATTGAGAATGTGTTCTGCCGACTCGTCGGCATGCACGATCACCTCCGCCCGGTTCCAACCGGTGGGGTGATCGTATTCGGGAAAGCGGCCGAAGTAGGTGAAGCTCTGTGCGATCCGCGGAAAGCCACCGTTCTCCGGAAGCAAGCCTGCATCCCCCTGCCCTTTCGGTGCCATCGCCGGCTCCGGATGCATCCAGCTCAAGCCCGATTCTTCGATGAAGATGATATCGCCACTGTCGCCCTCCTGGATCTGATACTCCACGGAAGGCGGCCAGATCTTCCCGGTGTTGGAGGCGTGGTAGAGCAGCCCGGCATCGCGGAGCGCGGCCTTGCGCGGGGAGAATCTCTTTTCGAGCCAACGGTATTCGAGTGCGAGGTGAAAGCGCGAGAAGGTGCCGGAGTGCGTGATCACGCCAAAGGGCACCTTCGTCTCCGGATCCGTGTCCGGATACATGTGGATCGCGCCGTCGCGGATCTGCACCAGTTTGTCCGCATCCTCACCGGGCTTCTCCTTATCGATCGTGATCGTCCAGCCCTCGAGATTCTTGCCGTTGAAGAGGCTCTTCCATTCGCTTTGAGCGTTTGCCGGGAAACAGAGCGCGAACAAGAGACCGGAGGCGGGTAGCAGGATTTTCATGAAAGCGGATTGAACAAGAAGTCCTACCTCCAAACAAAACTAAAGCTGTCAGACAAATTGTCATAATGAGCGGTGAAAAGAAGGCCCGCCGCCGCGTTGGCGACGGCGGGCATCCGGTTGAATCGTCGCTTTTTCGCTCAAGCCATGCTGTGCAGGCCCACGAGGTTGCCATCGGGATCTTCGAAGATCCCCATGAAGCCGTGCGGCGGGATCGCCGTGCGCGGCTTGATGACCTTGCCTCCTGCCGCCGGAATGCGTTCAAGCACTCCATCGAGATCGCCCTCGACATTCAAGTAAACCATCGTCCCGCCCGGGCCCGGCTTGTAGCCCTCAGCCTGGCACAGGGCCCCGCCGACCCCGAGTTCCGGGTTGCAGGCGAAAATCGCCATCGCGATCCCGCAATCTCCGGCGGGGATGCTCGTCATGGGGGACTTGAGGATCGCTTCGTAGAAGGCCTTGGCCTTGTCGATGTCGTTCACGAAGATCTCGAACCAGTTCAATGCGTCGTCTTTCATGGTCATGTTAGGTTGGTTTGGCTTTGCCCTTCCTTCGGGCTCACGGACCCAACCAAACACGGCCTGCTGACAACCCTATGTCAGGAGGGTTTCAGACCCCCGCGAAATCCTCCGCATAGCGTGCCGCCACTGCCATTGCAGCCTCACGCAGCGCATCCCGCAGTTCCTGCGGATCAAGCACTTCCACCTCGGTCCCGAAGCTCAGCAGCCATGAAGTCAGCCAAGGAAACGAACATGTGAGTATTTCCAGCTCCATGCTGCCGTCTTCCCGACGCTTTTCCTCGCACGCGGTGCAGGGCATCTCCGAGCGGAAGCGGTCAAGGGCTTCGCGACTAACCCGGATCGTTGCCGGGGAAAGCTCGTCGCTATCGATCTTCTCTTGTAGAAAGGCCTTCACGGAGAAGCTCGCGTGGCCATCGTAGCACTCGGCCAGCACTTCCCAACCGGCGAAGCGGTCGAGCCGGAAATCCCGGAAATCCTTCCTCAAGCGGCACCAGCCGATCAGGTGCCACTGCCGCGAGTAGAAGACCAGTCCCAGCGGTTCCACCACCCGCACCGAGATCTTGCCCCGGCCTGCCGCATCGTAGCGCAGGGCCATGCAGCGCCGCCGCACCACGGCGTCCTGGATCGGCATCAGAGAGAGCCCGCGGTCCTCATTGCCACTGCGCCGGAACCACACGCCGATGGCATTCTTCAAGCGCCCGAGGTAATCGCGCTTCTCCTGCGGCAGCACCGATTTGATCTTCAGCAGCGCGGCACGGAGCGAGTGCTTCAGCGAATCGTCCGCCACTTGCTCCGTCACCTCGCCGCTCATGAAGAGCGCCGCCGCCTCGTCCTCCGTAAACATCACCGGCGGCATGTGGTAGCCGCGCATCAGGCTGTAGCCGATGCCGGCCTCGGCGATGATCGGCACCCCGGCCTCGCCCAGTGCCGAAAGATCCCGATAAACGGTCCGCACGCTGATCTCGAAGTGATCGGCGATCTGCTCCGCAGTGATCACGCGCTGGCCTTGCAGCAGCAGGATCATGCCGGTCAGACGGTCGATGCGGTTCATGCGGGCGGCAGCATCCCTATCCGCCCGGTGGAAAGCGGACAAGACGGGAAATCCGGGGCCCGGAGGGATGGGATAGCGGGGGCGTTCACGGGATCTCTTCCTACAGGAAGGGCTCAGCCACCCGGAAGACCCGATTCCGTCGCAAATGCAAGATTTTCAGTCGGCTTGGCAGCCTGTCTGCTTTCTGCTCTAACGGCTTGGAATGACGAGGGAACACGAGCGACTGGAGGAGGATCGCCAGCGGGGCAAGAACTGGAAGCGATGGGGCCCCTACCTCAGCGAGCGCCAGTGGGGCACCGTGCGCGAGGACTACTCCGAGCACGGCTGGAGCTGGGGGGAATTCCCCCACGACCACGCGCGCCGCCGTGCCTACCGCTGGGGAGAGGACGGCCTGCAGGGCTGGTGCGACCGCCAGTGCCGCCTCTGCTTCGCCCCCGCCCTGTGGAACGGCAATGACACGATTCTCAAGGAGCGCCTCTTCGGCCTTGGCGGGAACGAGGGCAACCACGGCGAGGACGTGAAGGAGTGCTACTACTACCTCGAGTCCACCCCCACCCACTCCTACACCAAGGCGCTCTACAAGTATCCCCACGCCAAGTTCCCCTACACCGAGATCCGCGAGGAAAACGCCCGCCGCGGTCGCCAGGGCACCGAACTGGAACTCGCGGACATGGGCATGTTCGACGACGGCCGCTATTTCAACGTGGTCCAGGAGGTGGCCAAGCGTTCGCCGGAGGACATCCTGTGGCGGATCACCATCACCAACCGCGGCCCCGACCCGGCACCCATCCACGTCCTGCCGATGCTGTGGTTCCGCAATGTGTGGAAGTGGGGCAGCGAGCGCGAAACCCCGCTGCGCAAACCCTCGCTCGCGCTCCATGGCGATCACGTCTTCGCGTCCCACGAGACCCTGGGCGATTACCTCTTTTACGCCGATTCACCGGACGCCGGGTCGGAAACCAACTGGCTCTTCACCGAGAACGAGACCGATTACCGGGCCATCTACGGCATCGGCGGGCCCTCGGAGTATGTGAAGGATGGCTTCCACAAGCTCCTGATCCACGGCGAGGAGGATGCCGTTTCGCCGCTGCCGATGGGCACCAAGACGGCACCGCACTTCGAGTTCATGCTGGCTCCGGGGGCCACGGTGACCGTGCGCTGCCGCCTGCACTCGACGGTCGGCAACAACGAGATCGCCGGTCTCGACCAATTCAACGAGGTCTTCGCCGAACGAAGCACGGAGTGCGATTCCTTCTACGACGAGGTGATCACCCCCGGTCTCAATCCGGACGAGTATCTGATCTGCCGCCAGGGCTATGCCGGCCTGCTGTGGACCAAGCAGTTCTATCACTACGTCGTCGATGAATGGCTGAAGGGCGACAGCGACGGCCCGGCACCGCCGGAAGCCCGCCTCAACGGCCGCAATTCGGACTGGGTCCACTTCTTCGCCCGCGACATCCTCTCCATGCCGGACAAGTGGGAATATCCGTGGTTCGCCGCATGGGACTCCGCCTTCCACATGATCCCCTTCGCGGCGGTCGATCCGGACTTCGCCAAGGACCAGCTCCTGATGCTACTACGGGAGTGGTACATGCACCCGAACGGCCAGCTCCCGGCCTACGAGTGGAACTTCTCCGACGTCAATCCGCCGGTTCACGCCTGGGCGGTCTGGCGCGTCTACAAGATCGCCAACCCCAAGGGCCAGCGCGATATGCTCTTCCTCGAGCGCGCCTTCCAGAAGCTGCTGCTCAACTTCACATGGTGGGTCAACCGCAAGGATGTGGAAGGCCGCCACGTCTTCGGCGGCGGCTTCCTGGGACTCGATAACATCGGGGTCTTCGACCGCTCCCACGCCCTGCCCGACGGCGGCAAGCTTCACCAGGCCGATGGTACCGCGTGGATGGCTTCCTACTGCCTGCTGATGCTGGCGATGGCGCTGGAACTCGCGGAAGAGAAGCCCGCCTACGAGGACATCGCTTCGAAGTTCTTCGAGCACTTCGTCAGCATCACCGACGCGATCAATTCACTCGGCGGCACCGGCCTCTGGGACAACCAGGACGGCTTCTACTACGACCAGCTCATCGTCAATCACGACGACCCCCTCCCGCTGCGGATCCGCTCGCTGGTGGGCCTGCTGCCGATGTGCGCGGTCACGGTGCTCAAGCAGACCAAGATCGAATCGCTACCCGGCTTCCGGAAGCGCATGGACTGGTTTCTCAGCAGCCGCCCGGAGCTGCTCAAATACATCAACATCCGCCGCAATACCGGCGACAAGAAGTCGGCGCTCTGCCTGCTCGCCATCCCTTCGGAAGCCCAGCTCCGGAAGACCCTGGCACGCATGCTCGATCCCCGGGAATTCCTCTCGGAATACGGCATTCGCTCGCTCAGCAAGTCGCACGAGAAAGAGCCTTTCATCTTCGAGCACGGCGGCGTGCGGAATGAAGTGCGCTACACTCCCGGCGAGTCGGATTCCGACATGTTCGGCGGCAACTCGAACTGGCGCGGGCCGATCTGGTTCCCGATCAACTTCCTCATCATCGAGGCCCTCGAACGCTACCACCACTTCTACGGCGATAGCTTCAAGATCGAATATCCCACCGGCTCGGGCGAGCAGAAGACCTTGAAGGAAGTCGCCATCGACATCTGCGACCGCCTCATCTCGCTCTTCTGCCGGGATGAGGAAGGCTACCGTCCCTGCTTCGGCGAGGCCAAGCGCTACAGCGATGTCCCGCATTGGCAGAATCTCCTGCTCTTCCACGAGTACTTCCACTCCGAAACCGGCGAGGGCCTGGGAGCATCCCACCAGACCGGCTGGACCTCGCTGGTCGTGCGCCTCGTCCGCGACCGCCGCGAGAAGCTCTGCCAGAAGGCGCTCTAACAGCCCGCCACCAAGGGTACGTAGTCCCGCCTTCAGGCGGACGAAGCCACGTGCGATCAAGATCCACGTGAAGTGAATGGCCCGTTAAGGCCTTTCGTTCCGCTTATCGATGGACCTACGCATCATCGGAATCCCACCGCACCCGCCTTACCCCAACCTCTCCAACAGCTTCTTGTGGATCCCGCCAAATCCACCGTTGCTCAGCACCGCCACCACATCACCGGGTTCGGCCTCGTTCACGACCGTATCGACGATCTCATCCACCGTATGGATGTAGCGCCCGTTGCCGCCATGGGCAAGGATGTCCACCACCAGCTGATCCGGATTTAGGCGGTCGTTCTCGGGGAACTTGTGAAGATCGGGGATCTCCGCGATGATCGCTTCGTCCGCAAGCGCCAGCGCTTCCGCCAGCTCGTTCTGGAACACCGCCCGACGCGTCGTGTTCGATCGCGGCTCGAACAAAATCCATAGCCGGCTGTCAGGGTAGCGCTGCCGCAAGCTGCCCACCGCATACTTGATCGCCGTCGGGTGGTGTGCGAAATCGTCGATCACCTTGACCCCGCCGGCCTCGCCGCGGAGTTCCTGCCGCCTCGCCACGCCGTCGAACGACTCCAGGCCATCGCGGATCTCATCCGGCGTCAGCCCTGCGAAAAGCGCCGCCGCCGTGGCCATCGCCGCATTGCGCACGTTGAATTCGCCGGTCATCCGCAGCGAGTAGCGCTCGCCGCCGAGCTTGAAGGAACTACGCTCCGCATCGTACTCGATCTCCGTGATCCGCAAATCGTTGCCCTCTCCGATCCCCACCTTCTGCACGGGACAAGGCGCGGTCGCGGCCACTTCGATGCAGTTCGGATCGTCACCGTTGATGATCGCGCTGCCGGTGCGCGGCACGACGTTCAAGAGGCGTTTGAAAGTCAGCTTGATCTCATCCAGGCACGAATAGATGTCCGCATGGTCGAACTCGATGTTATTCACCACCGCCACCTCCGGCAGGTAGTGCAGGAATTTCGAACGCTTGTCGAAGAAGGCCGTGTCGTATTCATCGCCCTCCAGCACGTTGAACTCCGACTCGCTGAACTGCGCGCCGCGTCCCAGGTTCTTCGGCAGGCCGCCGATCATCCACCCGGGCTCGCGGCCCGCGGAGAGGAAGATCCATGCCAGCATCGAGCCGGTCGTCGTCTTGCCGTGCGTGCCGCTCACCACGTAGTTCCGCTTGCCGCGCAGGAAGTGCTCTTTCATCACCTCAGGCAGGGACTGATAGAGCAACTTCCGAGATAGTGCCGCTTCCGCCTCTTCATTGCCGCGGCTGATCGCATTGCCGATCACGATCACATCCGCCGTCTCCGGCAGGTTCTCCGAGCGGTAGCCCTCGGTGATCACGATCCCCTCGTTGCGCAGGAAATCCGACATCGGCGGATAGACGTTGTTGTCGGAACCGGTGACCGTGAAGCCCTTGCGCTTCATCGCCACGGCCACGGCACCCATGGCTGTCCCGCAGACGCCGGTGAAATGGAAATGCTTCTTCTCAGACATGAAATGGGTTTTCGTAAAAGGCTTCAGCGCCAGCTTCTAACAGATACACACGCCCGGCCGCGTTCCAGCCCCGGACTTTTCCATCCTTGGCGAACTTGGCGTCTTGGCGGTTCCATTCCTTTTCTCTTCAAAAGGTCGGTGCCGCCACCGTCGCATTGTCCCGCTCCTCGGTCCGGCGGCGCAGGATCCGGTCGCCGATCTCCCGCACCATCTCGGAAAGCAGCAGCCACAGATGGCTGCCCTGCTGGTAATCCGCCGGCGCGATGTGCTTCACCCGCCCGGCATGGGTGGAGAGCTGGAAGCATTTCCGGAAGCTCTTCCCGGTCGGGTCTTCCGGATTGTAGACGGCGATGCCGTGGCCGCCGTTCTTGTTCATCACGGTGAAGCAGGGCACATCGGTCGGCCCGTCACCGACGTAGACCATGTTCTCGAAGGGGATCGGCCGCTGGTCGGGCGGCATGTGGTCGTTCACATCCTGCGAGTAGTCCAGCATGCCCTTGTTGATCCGGAACAGGAACTGGGTCTTGGTGGTGTGCGAGATCGCCCGCTTCGGGAAGCTGATGTGGCCCTGCGAATCCTCGCCGAATTCGCAGCCGAACATCGCCTTCACCTTGTCCTTCAGGCGGCTGCCATCCAGCAGCGCCTTCAGCCCGGAGGAAATGATGTAAAACTCGATCTTGATCCCCGCCGCCTCGTGCCCCGCGTTCAGCGAAGCTCCCGGCAAGGTGTCGAAAATCTCCGGAACCCCGGGGAAGAACCGCAGGCCGCCACCCAGCACCGAGAGCCGGGCATTGCTCACCTGGTCCATCTGCAGGTAATCCAGCAGGCACTTCAGGTACGCCATTTCGCCGTCCCACTGCTGCTCGACCACCAGCGTATTGCACTTCTTCCAAAACTGCGCCGGGTCGATCCCGAACTCCGGGAACAGCACGTCGTCCTGCATGTAGCGCGGACTGAGCGTCTGATCGTAGTCGAAGACCAGGGCGATGGTGTTCTGGGGTGAAGCCATGGGGCGGCGGGAAGCGAACCAGCCCCCACCCCGCCCCGCAAGCGGAATAAAGACGGGACGCACGTTCTACCAAGCACAGCCGGGGGCTTGCGGGATCTGCTCGTATCCGCTAAATTGGTTTCATGCCTGCGGAAGAGCTTCTGAAGCGAATCACCACCTCGCCCGAGATCTGCCACGGCAAGCCCTGCGTCCGGGGATTGCGTTACCCGGTGGAATTTCTACTCGATCTCCTGAGCGGTGACACCACCGAGGCGGAGATCCTCGCCGATTATCCGGATCTTGAACCGGATGACCTTCGCGCCGTCCACGCCTATGCCGCGAAGCTGAGCCGGGTAAAGCGTCTCGAGCCACTGCCAGCGGTTACCCGCGAGGGCTTGGTTCTTCACGGCTGAGCGAAGCCTGCTCCTTCCCCACCAAATCCCCCAGCGCCATCTCCAGCGTCGGAAACCGGAACTTATACCCGCTTTCCAACAACACCCGCGGCACCGCCCGGTGACTAGCCACCATCGCACTCGCGAAATCCCCCATCATCCAGCGCAGGGCGAATTCCGGGACCGCCAGTGCCGCCGGACGCTGCAGCGCCGCTGCCAGCTTCCGGGTGAAATCCTCGTTCCGCTCCGGCTCCGGTGCCGAGCCGTTTACAGGCCCCGTCACTCCGCCGTAGCCGATCCCGTGCAAGATCCCGCCGACCAGATCGGCCACGTGGATCCACGGTACCCACTGCTTCCCCGAGCCCAAGCGCCCGCCTAGTCCGAGCCGGAAGGGCAGCAGCATCTTCTTGAAAGCCTCCCCTTCCCTGCCCAGCACCAGCCCGGTGCGCCATTTGAGCACCCGCGGGCCGAGCCGGGCCACCCCGTCCGCCGAGTCCTCCCACGCTTGGCAGAGCTCCGCCAGATACCCGGTCCCGGTCGGCGAGCCTTCCTCCAGAATCTCGTCGCCGCGCTCGCCGTAGATTCCCACGGCCGAGGCATTCACCAGCACGTGCGGGCGTTCCGAGCGACCCAGCATCGACAAACCCCGGACAATCCGTCCGGTCGCGCCGATCCGGCTGTCGTAGAAGCGGCGCTTCGCATCCGCCGTCCAGCGCTGGTTGATCGGCTCGCCCGCCAGATTCACCACCGCGGAGATCCCGTTGAAGTCCGGCACCTCGTTCCACTCCCGCCACTCCGCGACCCCGGCATCGGGCGGCTTCGCCTTCCGGGTGTATCCGCACACCTGCCAGCCCGCCGCGGACGCTTGCCGGGCCAGCTCGCGACCGATGAACCCGGACGCGCCGACGATGCCCAGGGTTTCCGCTCGTGATGTCATTCACCAACAAATTCCTCGGTATCAGACATCCTGCAACCGCTTTCGGGCTTTCCCCTTTACTTCAAATCCGGTTGCCCGTCTCATCCCGCCACGATGAGGGTCGCCGTTCTCCCTGCCTTTTTACTCACCGCCATCCGCCTCGCAGCCCAGAATCCACCGGTTCTTCCCGAGCAGCCCCAGCTTCCACCGGACCCTCAGGCCCCCGTTGCAGAAGTGCCGCTGCCCATCGCCCCCGTTCCGCCCCCTCCGGGTATGGACCTTTTCCCGGGCGCGACGAATACGATGCCGGGCATGCCGCAGAACCTGAAGATCAAGCAGACCGGCATGACCAACACCTTCAACCTCGTCGAACAGGTGTACAATTTCTCCGGCCCCTTCGTCGTCGAGACCGACAACGGCATGACCCTGCGCTCGAAGAAGGCCGTCTGGAGGGGCAAGGAGAGCAAGTTCTACGTCGATGGCGACGTGAAGATGACCACCAGGGAGGGCACCGAGATCTTCGCCGAGCACGCCATCGCGGACACCGCCTCCGAATCGGTGACCCTCACCGGCAATGTCAGCGTCTACCGCGGCAATCTCCTCCAGCGCGGCAACGAACTCGTCTATTTCTGGGGCCAGCAGAAGATGGACTCCTCCGGCCTGCGCGCCGGCGTCGATCCCTTCATCCTCGAAGCCGGACAATTCACGATGGAAGACCGCGGCGGCAAGCAGGTCTTCGTCGGTCGCGACGCCGGAGTCACTACCCACGATGTGGAAGACCCGGGCTTCTGGATGCGCGCGAAGGAAACCACCGTCTATCCGGGAGACAAGGTCACCTTCCAGAACCTCCGGCTCTACGCCGGCGATACGCCGATTTTCTGGCTCCCCTACCTCTCCCAGCCGCTGGATAGCGAGCTCGGCTACCATTTCGTGCCCGGCGCGCGCTCGAATTGGGGGGCCTTCCTGCTCAATAGCTACGGCATCATGCTCGGCGGCACGCCCGACCCTGATACCGGGGAGAACAAGGACGCTTGGCTGCTGTCCCGCTGGCACGTCGACCTCCGCGGCCGCCGCGGCCTCGGCACCGGCGTCGATCTGCTCGACACCCGCCTCAAGGACAACCCGAACCTCACCGGCCTCTCGCTCTACTACGCGAACGACCTGGACCCGGAGATCAGCCGCACCGGCCTCCCTCGCACCGACGTCAATGAGGACCGCTACCGCTTCGCCCTCCAGCACCGCATCCCGCTGGAATTCGAAAAGGATGCCGAATGGCGCTTCGATGCCAACCTCAACATCCTCAGCGACAACTACTACCTGGAAGACTTCGAGCCGCAGATCTTCCGCACCGATCCGAATCCCGATAACACCCTCGGCCTCTACCGCCGGGACGATGGCACGCTCTTCAGCGCCGTCGCCCGCGTCCGGCCGAATGAATTCTACCGCTCCGACACCCGCACGCCGGAAATCGCGATGGATTTCGCGCGCCGCCCGCTCTTCGGCTCGCAGATTCTTCACGAAGGCAGCATTTCCCTGTCCTTCCTCGAGGAAGAAATGGGCAGCGCCTCGCTGTCGGCGATCCGCCCGCTGCTGCGCCTGCCGGGGAATGACCCCCGGGTGCCCCAACTCCTCGCCGAGTTGCCCACCTACGAGCGCCAGCTGATACAGACCATCCGCTCGCTCCCGCCGGGCAGCCCGGCCTTGCCCGGTCTCACCGACCAACTCTTCAGCCCGGGCTACAACCGCTTCCACACCTACCAGGAACTCTCGATGCCGACCAAGATCGGCGACTGGCTGAACCTGACCCCGGAAGTCGGCCTCGGCTACAGCCGCTACTGGGAGGTCAACGGCCCCTCCAAGTCGATCGACCGGATCCACATGACCGCCGGCATGGAAGCCTCCATGAAGTTCTCGAAGGATCTCGGCGACATAAAGGACCGCGACTTCGGCTTGGACGGCCTGCTTCACGTCATCCAGCCCTACACCCGCTTCTCCTACATCTCCACAGACGACCTCGACCCGCTCTTCCCGGCGGTTGACCGCGAGACCTTCAGCACCCGCCCGCAACCGCTCTCGGTGCCCAGCTTCACCGCTGTCGATAGCCTTCGCGACTGGAGCATCGTCCGCCTCGGCGTCCGCAACAAGCTGATCACGAAACGCGACGGCCAGAGCTTCGATTGGCTCTCGATGGACACCTACTTCGACGCCTTCATCACCGATCCCGACTACAACCGCAACTTCTCGAATCTCTACAACGACCTGCGCTGGAATCCCCTGCCTTGGTTCGGGATGACCCTCGAAACGCAGTTCCCCGTGATCGACAACGGCTCCGGCTTCTCGGAAGTCGCCGCCCGCGCCCGCTTCATGCCGAATGAGAACCTCGAATTCTCCGTTGGCCACCGCCTGCTCGACAACCATCCGGTGCTGACCGATTCCCAGCGCATCGACCTCCGCGCTTACGCCCGCCTCAATGACAGGTGGGGCGTCGGCTTCTTCCAACTCTGGGAACTCGACGACGGCACCCTGGAGGTCCAGCAGTACACCATCCACCGCGACTTCAACCACTGGGTCGCCTCGATGGGCATCACCCAGCGCGACAACCGCCTGAAGGACGAGTTCGGCGTGATCTTCAGTTTCACCCTGAAGGAATTCCCTTCCGCCTCGCTGCCCTTCAAGCTCGACGCGCAGTAAGCCCGCCGACCTGGAATCCCAGATCTCAAATCTGAAATCTGAAATTTCATATCTCAAATTTCAAATTTCAGATCCCATGCTGACTCCCGCCAAGCTCTTAGAATGCCTGCAATTCCGCTACGCCACCAAGAAGTTCGACACCGAACGCAAGATCTCCTCGCACGATTGGGCTGTCCTTGAGCAGGCTCTGCTCCTCGCTCCTTCCTCCTTCGGCCTGCAACCCTGGAAGTTCCTCGTCATCGACGATCCCGCGTTGCGCGCCGAGCTGGCCACGAAATCCTGGGGCCAGACGCAGATCACGGAGGCTTCCCACCTGGTAGTCTTCACCACCCGCACCGACATGACCGAGGCGGATGTGGATCGCTACATGGCCTCGCTGGCGACCGCACAGGACCGCCCCGTCGATAGCCTCGGCGGCTACCGCAGCGTCATCGCAGGCTATGCGGCCGCCATGACCACGGAGGCGCGCCATGCGTGGAACGTCCGCCAGACCTACCTCGCGCTGGGCCAGTTCATGATATCCGCGGCGGTGCTAGGCATCGACACTTGTCCGCTGGAAGGCATGGATCCCGCCGCCTACGATGAAGTGCTCGGCCTCTCCGGCAGCGGCTACGCCACCTCGGTCGCCTGCGCCGCCGGCTACCGCTCGACGGACGACAAATACGCATCATCTCCCAAGTCACGTTTTCCGCTGGAAGAAATCATCGAACATCGCTAGGCATGTTGCCGCGATGAACAAGACGCGCACTCCCAAGCAAGTCGGCGAAGCTTGGTTCGGCCCCATGTGGAACAATCGCGATATCGCGATGATGCGGGAATTGATGGCCCCCGGAGCCATCGGTCACCTCGAAGGCGGCCGGGAGGCTGTCGGTCCGGAAGGCTTCGCGGAATTCCAAGCGGAGTTCGTCCGGGCCGTCCCGGATCTCAAGCTGGAAGTGATGAACAGCCTCGCCGATGGCGATGACGTCTGTGTCCACTGGCACGCCACCGGCACCCACACCGGTGACGGCCTGGGCATCGCCCCGACCGACGCCAAGCTCGACTTCCAAGGCGTCACCTGGCTCCGCGTCCAAGGCGGCCAAATCGTCGAGGGCTGGGATTTCTGGAATCTCGGGGCGGTGATGCAGTGCATGTCCGGAATGGCGACGGTCTGACATCCGTTTTTGGAGGACTCCCCGACGACCCATTTTTTTTGCGGACTGACTCTACGCGATGACGGGGTTACGCAGGCCGGTGAACCCGTTAGGGTCTCCCCATCACTGAGCTGTTTCGGCTTGAGGATGGAGGAACGAGTCAGGTTTCCTTGTCGAGAATCTCGGGCGCCGGAGGGTTGGACTCCTCCGGCGCCCGAGGCGCGTACGCAGGAACGGTCCCTTCAAAGCCCGCCCCCAAGGGTACGTAGTCCCGCCTTCAGGCGGACTCACCGGTAGGTAAATAGCCAAGGCGCCCCCCCCTCACCAATCCACATTTTCTCCCCGCGTATCAATGTGCGTGAAGCTTCCGTATCTTCCCACACCGCCGCGGAATAGACCGCGCGTCCGCAACGACCGGGCAGCCCCCGAGACTGTCGAGGGCGACGCCGCGAACTTCACATCCACCGCCACATTCGCCTGGTGCCAGGAACCGCTGCGGGCTCCCGGGCAGGTCGCGTTGTAGGCGGGCGAGCGATAAGCCGAAATAATCTCCCCCACCGGCTGGCCGAGTTCCACGGCGACCCGGTCCACCACCCGCAAGGTCGGCACCATCTGCCGCCACAAGCTCCGCGGCGGCAGGCTGTTCCAAATCTGGCCATGGCGCTTGGCATGCGCCTCGATCACCTGTTGCGGCGTCAGGCGCTGCAAGCGGATCGAGGTCAAATAGGCCGCGTAAACCTTCAGCTCGTTCCCTTGGCGCTGCACCCACTCCGGCGGCAGGTTCGACAGATCGATCGGCACCGGTCCGCCGCCTGCAGTAGGCACGACCACCTTCGGCTGGTTCGACTTCCCGGTCACCATCGCGGAAACCGGGGAATTCGAACCGAAGAAGGCGAGGGCTCCGAAGCCGAGGGTGCCGAGGGCACCGCGACGGGTGGGAGAAAAGGGCGGCCGGGATGCTCCGGCGTCAGGCGATTGGGACATGCAGTGAGGGTTCGGGCTGGCTGGGAATGACGGAAAAGGACCGGCCTTTTCCGTCGTTGAGGAATCGCATCCGCCTGGTTTTCCCCGACGAATTCGACCGGCAGGAAAGCAATCAGGGTGCCCGTCGCAAGGATTTTCAGCCGGATTCGCTAACCGTTAGGGAGCCGCCCCGGTCGTCCGGCGGCGCAAATGCCCCCCCTTTCGCCACTCGACAGCCCCGGATTCCGCCGTCAAGCTCCGGCACATCCATGCGTCTTTCGGACCGCTACATTGGCCGCCAAGTGCTCGTCGGCACGGTCTTCGCCATCTTCCTGCTGAGCACGATCCTGATGATGGGCAGCCTCTTCCAGAAGCTGCGCCCGCTGCTGGTGGAGGCTGGCGCGCCCCTCTCCATCGTCCCCGAGTTGATCGCCG
Source organism: Luteolibacter sp. Populi (assembly GCF_040801775.1). GTDB lineage: Bacteria > Verrucomicrobiota > Verrucomicrobiia > Verrucomicrobiales > Akkermansiaceae > Haloferula. The sequence goes on along the minus strand of NZ_CP161812.1, from coordinate 460,679 downwards.
CGGTCGTTCCCTTCTCCCTGATCTACACGATCCCGTGGGCCTTCCTCTCCGCGGTCCTGCTGGTCTTCGGCCGCCTTTCCTCGGATCAGGAGCTCACCGGCTTCCACATCGCCGGGATCAGCCTGACGCGGCTCTCCGCACCCGTCTTCGCCATCGGCGTGGCCCTCTCCGCCCTTTGCCTGTGGCTGAATGTCAAGGTCGCCCCGGTCTCCAACCAGCAGATCGAACGGATCTTCATCCACGCCTTCTTGAAGGACCCCAAGCGCATGCTCCGCGCCGCCGCCCAGCAGGATGGCTTGGAGCGCCTTGAAAGCAGCGCCAAGGACGTCCGCGTCTACCTCGACGAATCCGACGGCACCAACATCAAGGGCCTCCATATCTTCAAAATAGCCGATCCCAAGGCCAAGGAAGCCAAGGAAAAGAAAGCAAAGGAGCAGGCCGCCAAGGATCTGGACCCGAAAGCTCAGGAGGCCAAGGCGCAGAGTTCGCAGACCAAGACCCCGAAGGAAAAGGATTCCACGGACGGGAAGAAAAAAGAGGACGACGACAACGATACCCGGGAAGTTTACGTCCACGCCATGAGCGCCCAGGCCGTGGTGGACGATGAAAAGCGCGAGTTCCGCTTCCATCTCTTCAATGCCTACTTCGAGTCCGAGGACTCCGCGGGCAAGCCGCAGATGGTCCTCCCCGGAGAGGCCATCCCCTTGGTCATCCCTTACGACATCGATCCCAAGAAGAAGGACAAGCCGCCGACGATGACCAACGAGGAGATCCGCACCTACATCGCGGATCACCCGGGGATGAACAAAAACTACCTCATCGGTCGCTACTGGGCGGAGACCCAGCGCCGCTATGCCTCCTCCTTCGCCTGCCTCGCCTTCGCCTTCATCGGGATTCCCCTCGGGATCAAGGCGCGCCGTAAGGACACTTCGACCGGCCTGATGCTGAGTCTCCTCATCGGAGCTGCCTATTTCGTCTGCGGGATGGCAGGCGGGTCCAGCAAGACCGCGGTCCTCCTCGGTCTCTGGGGGCCGAATGTCGCGTGCATCGTGCTCGGCCTCTTCCTGCTGCGCCGCGCGCGGTTCCGCTGAAGCCCGCGGCGTTTCCATGAGTCACCATTTCCACCCCCGCCGGATCCTCCGCCGCCTCGTGGAGTTCTTCCGGGGGGCAAGCTCGACCCGCTGCCGATCCTCCAAACCTGGCGGAACTACAGCCGCGAGAAATTCCGCGCCGATGGCAAGGCCGCGCTCAATGTCTCCCTGCTCGATATTCCCCAGGGCATCGCCTACGCCGCCATCGCCGAGCTGCCGATCGTCTTCGGCATCGCCTGCTCCGCCGCGGCCTCGATCATCGCGCCGCTCGTCGCCGGCAGCCGCCACACCATCCTCGGCCCCACCAATGCCACCGCCTTCATGCTCTTCGGCTTCTTCGCCGTGGAGCCGCTGCTCGCCACCCGCGAGACCCAGTTGGTCCCGCTGCTGGTCCTGATGGTTGGCATCTTCTGCCTCATCGGCTCGATCCTCCGCGTCGCGGACCTTCTCCAATACATCTCCCGCTCGGTGCTCGTCGGCTACGTCTCCGGAGCCGCCGTGCTGATCATGACCAATCAGCTCAAGCACCTGTTAGGCGTCGCCTACGAGGTGGATGCACTCCGCCCGCGAACCTTCATCGGCCTCGTCGATGCCTTGATCCGCGCCCTGCCGGAAGCCGTCTGGCCTCCGCTTCTGATCGGTGTCTGCACCTTCCTCGCCTTCTTCCTGATGCGAAAATGGAAGCCGCGCTGGCCGAATCTCGCGATCGTCCTGATCCTTTCCTCCGCCGTCTTCGGCACCCTCGCCCACCAGAAGTCCGGCCCCTTCAGCGGCGTCGCCCGCTTCCGGACCTTCAGCCCCGCGGACCTCCTGCCCTCCTTCCCGGACCTGACCCGCAGCGGAATCTTCGAGGACATCTCGGCGCTGTTAGGCGTCGCGCTCGCCATTGCCTTTCTCGCCTGCCTGGAGAATACCCTGATGGCCAAAACCATCGCCTCGCGCTCCGGCGATCGCGCCGATGTGAACCAGGACATGTTCGCCGTCGGCGTCGCGAATGTCGCCTCCGCCATCGCCGGCGGCATGCCCGCCTCCGGCTCGCTGCTGCGCTCCTCCCTCAATTTCAATTCCGGCGCGCGCACCCGGATGTCCTCGATCTACTCCGGCGTCCTCGTCCTCTCCACCGCCCTCCTGATCGCCTGGCTGCCCCGCTATGGCATCTCCCTCATCGACTACGTTCCGAAGGCCGTCCTCGCCGCATTGGTCATCGGCATCGCCCTGGCCCTCATCAACCGCCACAATATCCGCGTCTGCGCCCGCTCCACGCCGGACGATGCGGCCGTGCTCGTCACCACCTTCATCGCCACCCTCATCGCGCCCTTGCACGTGGCCATCTTCATCGGCGTGGCGGTCTCCATCACCCTCTTCCTGCGCAAGGCCAGCCGCCCCCACCTCGTCGAATACGAGTTCAGCGATGCCGGCGAACTCCGCCAGATGGGCGAGAAACGCCAGCGCCCGAACCCCGCCATCTCCATCGTCCACGTCGAGGGCGACCTCTTCTTCGGCGCCGCCGAACTCTTCCGCACCCAGATCCAGCGCACCGCTGCGGATGAATCCCTCAAGATCATCATCCTCCGCCTCAAGAACGCCCGCCACCTCGACGCCACCTCGGTCCTCGCCCTCGAGGACCTCGTCAAATTCATGCGCGCCAACGACCGCCACGTCCTTGTCTCCGGCGCCACCCGCGACGTCTACCGCGTCCTCAAGAACTCCGGCGTCCTCGTCACCATCCAGGACGGAGCCAACCGCAAGACCGGCGAAAGCAACATCTTCCTCAACCGCCCCAGCAATCCCAACCTCTCCACCCGCGACGCCCTCAAGCGGGCCCAGCAACTGTTAGGCGGCGAGAAAGCCGACATCCGCATCTTCTACGACCCCGCCAAAAAGTAAGGCTCTCCGTCAGGTTTGCTGATGGATCGCGATACGTCTGCCCAAGAGGGCGGCGCAGCCGCTTTGGAGTGCGGCGGGTATCGCCGCTTTGGGGCGATCTGGAATGGAGATCGCCGCATTGAATTCGCCTCTGCGCCGCCCCGCGACGTAACGGTTGCCTGCATTGCAAAGGGGGGAAACGAAGGGATGGACTCGTGACGGCGTTCTCCGGCACGCCGCGCAGGAAAGCGGCGATGCCCGCCGCACTCCAAAGCGGCTGCGCTGCAAAGGGGGGCGTCGATCCGCATCGGGAGCCTCCTCGAAGAGCTTCAGCAAACCTGACGGAGAGCCAAAAAGTAGGCGGCCCGATCACCCCGTTCTCTACCTTCGCTGAAAACTGAACACTGAAAGCTAGCAAACTTCTCTGCCTTTCCCCGCGCCCTCTGCGCCTCCGCGTTTTTCGTTCGCTCCTGCCTACTTCAAACTCCCCAAGTACGAAAACAAATCCGCCACCTGCTGATCCGTGAACCCGTCGATCAAGCCCTCCGGCATCAAGCTCCGCTTCGAGACCGTGTGCTCCTTCACCAGCCGCTTCGGGATCGCCCGCTCATCCGCCCCGATCTGCCGCAGCACAATCATGTCCCGGTTCTCCGAAGCCAGGAAACCGCTCGCCAGGCTACCGTCCTCCAGCGCGATATCGTGCCGGTAGTAGCCGCTCTCAAGCTGCGCATTCGGCGTCAACACGTTCCTCATCAGGCTCTCGGTGCCCATCGCCCCCGCCCCGCTCAGATCCGGCCCGATCGCCGTCCCCTCACCCTTCGCCTGATGGCAGATCATGCAGCTCGCTTGGAAGAGTTGCTTGCCCGCCGCCGCGTCACCCGGCTTCGCCGCCAGCCCGCGCACCCGCTCGAATTTCGCCACCATCGCCTTCGCCGCCGCCGGCGTCAGCAGCTCCGGAAAGTCGGAAGTCCATTCCAGCGCCGCACCGCCCACCGGCTGCTTCCCGGCCTCGTCGCCCGTGATCCGGGCCACCAGCCCGGGCATTGCCGTGCCCGCCGGAAACCGCGTCCGATGCTCGGCCATGATCTCACCCGCACTCCGCGCCACGCTCCACACCCGGCACTCCAGGAAGCTGCCCTCCGTCCCGCCACGCTGGTTCGCCCGCCCGAGATCCAGCCCCCGCATCGCCGCCTTGAAGCTACCACCCGAGACCCCCACCGGCTCGCCATCGAGATACAGCGCCACCTTGCCTGCCTCATCCCGCGTCACCGCGCAGTGCGTCCACTTCCCGGCCTCCACCGGCCGGTCCGCGATCACCACGTCAGCCGTCCCGCTGTAAAGTCGCAGCCGCGCATCGTAGAAATTGATATCCGCCCCGCCGCCCTGCGTGCCTAACAGCCCGTCGCGGTTGTCGATTCCCGCCTCAAGCTTCACCCAGGTCTCCACCGTGAAGGGCCCCTCCAGCGTCAGGTTCGCCGGGATTACCGCATCCGGCTTCCCGGGAAAACGGATCGAGCGCACCAACAAGCCATCGACCTTCCCCAGCACCGCCTGGAAGTCCGGGCTATCCGACCCCAGCACCGCGCCCAACTTCTCCACCGCCGATGGCTCGAAGCCCGCGAACTCACCCTTCGCCACCGCTCGCGCAAATCCGAGGGCGCAGGTCTTGTTAGAGACCATCCCGTTCACCGCAAACTGCCGCATCGCCCCGGAAAGCTTCGGCCACCGCCCGGCGATCTCCGCCACCGCCACCGGATCTCCCGACGACGCATACCCGATCAAGGCCTCGCGCGCCACCGCCGCATCCGCGTGATCCAGCCGCTTGCGGCACACATCTTCCGATGCCGCCCCGCTCTCGTTCATCGCCCGCAACAGAATCGCCAATTCCGCCGGACGCTCCTCCTTCAGCGCCAGGCTCGTCATCATCGGCCCCAATTCGCGCAGCCGGAAACGCCGCGCCAGATCCAGCGCCAGCGGCAGCTTGTCCGGCGACTCCTTCACCATCGCCTCCGTCGCCTTGCCCACCGCCGTCCGCAGCGCCTCGTCGGACGCCGCCACCGGATCCAGCCGCAGCAGCGAGCGCAGCATGCTCTCGCGATTCGCCACATTCCCCAATTGCTCCCCGAAGGCATTCGCCACCTTCGACTGCGAAAGCTGCGAGCCTAACAGACCTAGTTCGTCCGCATCCAGCGGCCGCTTCAAGCCCGGCATCAGCCCCACCAGTGCCGCGGCCCCATCCTGCGGCGGCAGTGCCAGCGCCGCAATCCGCCGTGCCTCCTCGCCTTCCGCTTCCTGTCCCGAGAAAAAGGTCCAGGTCACCAGCGGATGCGCCTCCAGCGCCCGGCGGATCAGGTAGCGCAGGAAGTTCGCCTCATAGGCATCGCGCCCGCCGCCGCTCGGCGGTGCCGGAGCCAGATTGGCGATGATCGTCACCATCGCCGTGGTCGGCTCCTTCTGATAGAGCAGCGCATTCGCCAGCGCACAGGACACCCCGAATTCAGGGCCCGCGTCCTTCGCCTGGACCACCATCTTCAAAAACAGGCTGCCACCGACACCCCGCGCATCTCCCGCCGCCTCGATCACCTCGCGCCGGATGTCCGGATTCTTGTCACCGGAGAGCTTCAGCAGCAGATCGCGGTTGAGCGCCCGCATCTCGCGCACCGCCCACAGCGCCCCCAGGCGCTTCGCCACCGGCTGCGTCTCATCCGTCGCCACTTCGCTCAGCAGTGGCACCAGCCCCGGATCCGCACGATCCCCGATCTCTTCCCAAGCCATCCGCGCCACCCGCGCATTCGGAGCGCCCAGTTGCTCTAACAACTCCGGCACCGCCAGCTTGGTCAGGTCCGCCTGCGCCGCCGGCTGGAAGCCCTTCGGCTTCACCCGCCAGATCCGTCCGCGGGTCTTGTCGCGCTCCGGATGATTCCGCGGCACCTCGTTGTGCGAGATGATCTTGTTGCACCAATCCGCGATGTAGAGACAGCCGTCCGGCCCGAACTGGACCGAAACCGGCCGGAACCAAACGTCGGAAGTAACCAGGAAATCCTCCTCCTTCTTATACCTCGGATTCCCCGCGGCATCCTTATCGAGGGTCACGATTTGGATCCGGTTCGTGATCGGATTCGCGATGTAGAAAACCCGCTTCCCCGGCCATTGCGCCGCGAAGGCGCTGCCCTCGTCCTCGGCCAGTGCCAGGCCGCTCAAGCCCGTCCCGCCCATCGGTTGCCCCGGCGTCGATTCCGGCACTTGCGGTGCATACGCCTTCAACTTCTCCTTCGAGCCCGTCGGGTAATGCGCGCCATCGATGAACTCCGACACCGGGTGCCCCATGTCGTTCGCCTCCTGCAGGAATTCCTTCCCGTCCCGCCCCGTGGCAAACCCCCAGATATTATTAGGGCCTGCGGTGAGCAGGCCGAAGTCCGAACCATCGAGTCTCGCGCGGGCCAGTTTACACTGGTTCAGCGCGACCTCCACCGGCCCGCTTGAAAAAGGCGAGCCATCCGGTCGACTCACCTTCGAGTAATTGAAGAGTCCCTGCGCCAGCGTGAACCACCCTCCCGGCGATCGCTCGAACTGGTGAGGAAAGAGGTGCGAGTCCTGGATCCCGAAGCCCTTCAGCACCACCTCGAAATCATCGGCCTTCCCGTTCTGGTCCATGTCCATGTAGCGCCGGATCTCCGTGCCGTGCTGGACATACACCGAGCCCTTGTAAGGCATGATCCCCAGCGGGATCGCCAGCTTGTCCACGAAGACCCGCGGCGTCTGCGGACCCGCCTTCCACGGCTCGTCGAAGACCAGCACCTTGTCCTTGCCGCCTTTCGCATACAGCGCGTCCGCCTCCGCCTGGTTCTCGTTCGCATCCACCGGATACTCCAGCGCGGTCATCGTCCACATCTTCCCGGAGTGATCCCATGCCATCGTGATCGGCTTGCCCACGCCTTCCTTCTCGGAAGCCACCAGCTCGACCTCGAAGCCCTCCGGCAATTTGAAGGTCGCCATCTCGGTCTCCGGCGAGCGCACCGAGGCATCCTCCCACTTCGGCGCACCTTCCGTCGCCGGCAGCTCCGCGATCGTGATGTCCTTGAACTGCACCAGCAGCTTGCCGCCGCCGTGCGTCTGCAGGCCGATCAATCCTTCCAGCGGGATCGCGCCGTCCTCTTCCTTGTAGTCCAGCGCCTTCACCCCGTTGATCCACGAGCGGATCCGCGGCCCTTCGCAGCGGATGCGATACTCGTTCCACTCCCAATCCTTCGCCGTCCCCTGGATCGCCGCGGCATCCACCGGCTCGCCGATGACCTTGTTCCTACGGGATTCATCGTACAACTTCCCCCACCACCCGGTCCCCGCATCCACCTGGTAGCCCTCCATCTCGGAATTGTCCTTCACCCGGCGGCTGCGCAGTTGCACCCCGGAGTTCATGAAGCCCTCACCCTGCGTCAGCTTCACCTTCAGCCGCAGGTCGAAATTCGCATAGCGCTTCTTCGTCGCCAGGAAGGTGTTGAAGGGCACCTTCTCCTCCAGCGAGCCACCGGTGATCATCCCGTCCTGCACCTTCCACCATTTTTCCTCGCCCGGCAGGATCTCCCAGCCATCGAGCGTCTTGCCATCGAAAAGCGAGACCGGCGGCTCCGGCAGCGGCTTGTTTGAATAGTTCCCCCAATCGACGATCTCGCCCTCCTTCGCCCGGTCCAGATAGTACCTGCAGGGATTTCTCGGTCCAGCCGGGGTTCTCCTTCTCGCCCCCCTGCAACAGGCGCTTGGCATCCGGCGTCTTCGAAGCGCGGCCACCCTCCGGCAGCTCCGCCCCCGCACTCCACAGGATCCCGTTCAGCACCATCTTGCGCGCATCGTCGTTCGCCCAGCTCCACAGGAAGTGCCCGCCCGTGAAACCGAAGGCCCGCCCGCCCTTCGGCCGCGGAAAAGCCCACGCATCCCACTGCGGCGATTCCCCGTCCACCGCCGCCCGCGCGGCATCATTCCCGCGGTATGGGCTCAGCCCCGCTTCGACCAATTCCTTCTGCGGATAGACCTTGAACAGCGGCTGCACATGGCCGTGGTCCGCATCGCACTCGCGCAGGAAAAAGTAGCACTCGTCGTAGAGCGAGAACGGCTTCACCCCGCGCATGATCGGATGGTCCGTATGCTCCGCCGACTTCGCGTTCCAGAAATTGCTGATCGAATAAAAGGCCTCGAAGTCCGCCCCCATCAGGTTCCGCCACTGCGCGCGCCGCGGATCCTTCCCCTGGTCCTTCGACTTCGGATCCTGCGCCTGGATCCCCGTGGCCCAGTGCAGCGCCACCAGCCCCTTGCCGGCGTTCATGAAAGCCTCGAGCTCCGCCAGCTTGTCATTCGCCGGATGTTGGTCCCAGCCATCGGCATAGATCACCAGCGCGTCCGCCTTCGCCAGCGTCCCCGCGTCCGGCCACTCCGTGATCACCTCCGCATCCACCTCCCCGCCCTCCTTGATCGAGTCGCAGAGCAGCCGGCTCCCCGCCCCGTGCCGGTGCTGGCCCCAGGCATGGGTATCGTTCCCGGCCAGGAACAGAATCCGCTTCGGAGCCGCCGCAGCGGTCCCGCAGGCGAGCGCGAACAAGAGGAGGAAGGATCGGTGAAGTCGCATGGCAAAAAAATCGGTGCGGTAATACGCAAGCATGACGCAAAAAATTGCGGAGGATCAACTGCCAAGCTGCCGAATCGCCGAACCGCCTGCCACCGGACAAGAACGCGCGGAGGAAGACGGGCCCAAATACTCCGTCTCCCCCCGCGCTACGAACCCTGGAAAGTCTCTCCGCCGCTTTGATCCACCGATGCGCGAACCGCCCTCCGAATCCGCCATCTTTCTCGTCTGCTCCGTCAAGCGAACGGTCTCAGCAAGCCCGCCACCAAGGGTAAGTAGTCCCGCCTTCAGGCGGACTCACCGGTAGGTGTCTTCCGCGGCTCCGCCGCCGTGGACTGCGGCAGGCTCCTGCCGCTGTGGGCAGGCAGCCTGCTGCCGTGAAGCACCGGAGAGTTCCGTATCCCGCTCCGTCCGCGGCTCGCGACATCCGGTGCTTCGCCTTTGCAGCGCCCCTCGCAGCAGGCTGCATCGGGACAGCGGCAGCAGGCTGCGCGCAGTCCACGGCGACGGAGTCGCGGAAGACACCTACTGTATTTCCATCGCAGCCCGCAATCTCAAGCTCGCCCGCGCCTCTCTCCGCCGCAGCCCAACTTCGGCCCCGGCCCCTTCTCCGGCGCAGCCGCAGACTGATTTGTGATTAGAAGATTAGTGATTCGCTCTGACGTCTTGTAACACTCCCCCAATCTGCTCCAATCCCCAGCCATGCGCTGGCTGCTCGTCTTCCTCGCCCTCGGCACCCTTCACGCCGAGGAAATCACCTTCAAAACCTCCGCGGAAGTCCCCGAGGAAGCCTTCCCCATCGGCAACGGCCTCCTCCGCGCCCGCGTCAAGGGCCGCACCGGCATCGAGCCCATGGCCATCTTCCCGAAGGGCGGCCGCCACCCCGCCACCCCGCGCGTCCCCGGCAATGCCATCTGCGGCCCCGCCTGGTTCCACTTCTCCCTCGACTGGCTCGCCGGCAAGGACGCCAAGGTCACCGACTACAAGCGCACCCTCAACCTCCAGGACGGCACCGTCGTCACCACCTTCAACCGCGGCGGCGCCGGCTTCACCTGGACCGTCTTCGCCACCGCCGAGGACGGCCTGATCGTCACCCACCTCCGCACCGACAAACCCGGCTCGCTCAACTTCCGAATCACCCTCCCCACCGAGCACGGCGCCAGAACCCGCGTCGAAGACCGCCGCATCCTCGTCCTCGATGGCACCGCCGCCGGCAAGCCCTTCGCCGCCCGCGCCTGGGTCTTCCCCATGGAGTCCGAGGTCACTCCCGGCGACAAGGAAATCACCGTCCGCGGCGAAGGCGAAGCCCTCATCCTCCTCGCTGCCACCCGCGACCCGCAGGAAATAGCCACCCTCCCCGACCGCCTCAAGCCCCTCGGCTTCGGCGGCGATGACCATCCCGACATCTTCCAAATGGCCACCGGCCTGTTGGAGCGCCACCTCGCCACTCACCGCAAGGCCATGGAAGGCCCCGGAGACAAGAAGCAGGAGATCTTCAACCGCTACGTCAAACACGCCGTAGCCCTCCCCGCCCCAACTCCGTCCCCCGAAAGCCCACTCCCCGAAGCCATCTTCGAGGAACCCACCTCTCCCGCAACTGCCGCCCCCGGCACCACCCTCCCCGCCAAGCCCTAACCCGGCGCAGCCGCCTTTCTCCGTCCCAACGGGACGACTTATAAAAGCCCGGCACGCAGTGCCGGGACAGCCAGTAGAGGGTATCGCGTCCTACAGGGACGCCTCATGCGGGGAACGGCCACAACCATCCGACCCGCCCCCGATCACCCACCGACTTTGCCTTCCCTTCGATGTTCGATGTTGGGCGTTCGATGTTCGATGTTCGCCTTTTTTCCTACCGGCTCAGCTCCTCCTGACAAATCAGCTTGAACCCCGAGCTATTCAAGACCCCCACCGCAAAATCATAATCCTCCACGTGCAGCGCTAGCAAAGTGTGCCCCTTCGGCGAAGGCATCAGCGCATACGCGAAGTCCACGTTCGTCTCCGCCACCATCAGCGTATCCAGCACCGGCAACAGCTCCGGCCCCGATTCCTTCAGCGAGATCACCACCAGTTCGCAGGTCGTGTGCGGGATCCCCTTCTCCAGGAAAATCTGCTCGGTCGTCTCCGGATCCGTCACCACCAGCCGCGCGATCGTCGCATCCCGCGAGTCCTGCACGCTAAGGCCGACCACCTCGATCGCCGAGGAACGCAGCAGCTTGACCAGCGAGGCCAGGGCTCCGGCACGGTTCGGCAGCAGCACGGAGAATTGCTTCACCGGATTCCCCGGTTCGAGAGTCTTGGCGGGCATCGTCAGAAAGTAAGGAGGAGGACAGGATCAGCCGCGCGGGCCGCGGAGCGGGACCGTTATTACCTCACCTTTGCTACGATTCTCAATCACCATTTGATTCGGGCGCACATCGATGACCGTGAAATCCTCCCCCGCCGCCGAGCGGAACTTCTGCCCCGCCCGCGCCACATAGCGCTTTCCAGCCCCATCCTCAACCAGAGCCACCGGATCCCCGGCTGTCGATTCCAGCCCCGAAATGATCTCGCGGCGGCGGCCTGTCCCCGCATCTTCCAATTCGACCACCGTGACCGGCGCGGCCGGCTGCGAGCTGTCCTTGATCGACTGCATCCGGGTCCCGACGCGCACCACCTTCAGGCGCGACTTCGGAACAGTCTGGCCCAAGGGAACCGCCGTCACCCCGCCACCCGCAAGCCGCAGGCTCGCCACCTCACCCTGTGAAGGCTCCACCCGCAGCGGCAATTCCCGCTGCCGGTAAGCGCGCATCACGAAAGGTGCCGTGCCGGATCCGGTCGGACTCGCCGGAGCCGCTTCATTCGTCACCGCTGGCAGCGGCTTCAGCACCGCCGCCTCCAGCACCGGCGGCGCATCCGGAGCAGCGCCCGTCATCCCCGCGGCCTTATCCGCGGCGGCCATCAGCGCCATCATCTCCTGACCCAGATCGGAAGGCTCTTCCAAGCCATACTCGCTCTGCTTCGGAGCCTCGGCCAGCAGCTTCGCCAGTTCCTCGTGCCCGGCCTCGCGCGCGGAATCCGCGGCGATCTTGCCCTCATCGTCCATTGAGAATCGGTTGGCACCCAGATCCAGCAGCATCTCCACCGCCTCGATGTTGCCGTGCTCCGCGGCCACCATCAGCGCGGTCCGGCCATCGTCCATCCGCGCATAGACCGAGGCCCCGTACTTCGTCAGCTCGTCAACCGCCGGCGCGCGGCCTTCCAGCGCCGCGACCAGCAGCGAGGCATCCAGATTCTCGCGGTCGTAGGGAGCCAGCACCGAGACCATCCCCGGTGGCCCCTCGGTCACCGCCAGGGTCAGGGGCTTGTAGCCGTTCGCATCCTTCTTGTTCGGATCGGCCTTTCGGGTCAGGAGGTAGCGGGCCATCGCCGGGCTGCCCTTCAGCACCGTCGCCATCAGCGGCGTGCGGCCATCCGCCCCCGCGATGTCCACCGGCACGCCCTTGTCTAACAGGAACTCCACGGACTTCTTCATGCCCGCCACCGCGGCCGCATGCAGCGCGGTATCTCCGGCGGAGTTGCGCGTGTCGGTGGCCATGCCGTTCTTCAAAAGCTCCTCCAGAGCGACCACGTCGTCGCTTTCCGCCGCCCGGAAGAAAGCCTCGGGTGTCAGATCGTAACCCTTCTCCTTCAGCTCCTGCCGCGCCGCTTCCTTGCGGTCACGGCAGCCGGTGGTGACTACAAGCGCCGCGCCAAGGCAGAGGACTAGCATGGATTTACCGCTCACAGGCACGAGAATACTTCGGAGTTCTTAACCTTTCAATCCGGAAGCTTCCGCCGTTTCCACGGCCAGAATCCGGCAGACCTCTCCCTCCACCCGGAACTTCACCTCCACCCCGCAGAGTCCCGCCCCATGAATCCTTCCCGGCTCCTCCCGTCCCGCCGGCGGCCTCGGATCCAGCGCCAGCGCTTCCACGATCGCCCGGCGGGAGCGCTCGGGCAGCGCCTCGAAGCCCTCCACCCCGTCCGCCGTCACCTCCAGCCGCACCGGCTCGGCAGGCGCAAACCCGCCCTGCGCCTCCGGCAGCGCCTCCGCATACGGCAGGTACGGCTTGATGTCGAAAACCGGCGTCCCGTCCACCAGATCCAGCCCGCCCAGCAGCAGCACCGAACCGCCCGGCCGTGCCTCGACTCCCTCCAGCCTCACCAGCGACAAGCCCAGCCCGTTCGGCCGGAAGGTCGAGCGGCTCGCAAAGACCCCCACCCGCTCGTTCCCGCCCAGCCGCGGCGGCCGGACCGTCGGATGCCAGCCCGCCTCCGCCGTAAGATGGAAGCCGAAGATCAGCCACAGGTGCGAAAAGCCCTCGATCCCCCGCAGCGCCTCCGCCTGCCGGAACTCCGGCTCGAACACCAGCTCCCCCCACGCACTCGGACACAAGCCCGGCTGCCGCGGCACGCCGAACTTGCCGCCGAAGCATGACCTAACAACACCGATGGGCCGGATCTCCACGCCCGGGATTTTTCCGTGCCACGGCCCACTTGCCAAGCGCATCCTCCCCCCCGTGCTCACCCGACCCTTGGCGGCCATCGCCGCCCTGCTCCTCACCCACTGCGCTCCCCACACCGTCCGGCGGATGGAAGCGATCGAGATCGCCTACACCTACAGCCGCATCTCCTGGACCCCGGAGCAGCGCCACGTGAAGCACGGCCCGGACAAAGACGGCGTCCTGGTCCACACTCCCGACACCACCCTCTCCGCCCACGGCCTCTCCAACGGCTGGTGGCAGACCGGCAAGCCGGCACGCGGCATGGCCTACCAGTGGGGCGGCTTCGACACGCCGGAGCAGTTCCTCGCTTCCCTGGCCAAGGGCGAGGCCGCCGGTGACATCTCGACCGCCGGCAAGCGCCGCCTCGGCGACGCCGGGACCAGCCGGGAAGCCTGCGGCATCGATTGCTCCGGCTTCGTCTCGCGCTGCTGGCGTCTCTCCAAGCCGGTCTCGACCAAGGAACTGCCCGCCATCTGCGACAAGCTCGGCTCCTGGTCCGACCTCAAGGCCGGGGACATCCTGCTCAACCACCAGCACGTCCTGCTCTTCGCCAAGTCCGCGAAGCCCGGCAAGACCGTCTACGTCTACGAGGCCGGCCCCTTCCCCGTCTGGCGGGTCAATGCCGCGGAGATCCCCGTGGATTACCTCCTCAAGCGCGGCTACGCCCCTTGGCGCTACCGTGGAATCCGGGACTGATGCCCTGCCTTTCCTGCCTCTGAATCGGGGACCTGAGAATAATTCTTAAGGGGGTACCCTTAGAGGGAATACCTTTGCGTGCCGTTTGGGGCTACGGGTGGCGTGCCGTCCGGGGCACCACGCGTGTGCCGTCCGGGGGGACGGGTTGGCGCCTTGCCCCGTACGCGACTGATCCGGCGAGGGGGAGGTTCTCGCCGGATCAGTATGCTGAGTCAGGGGGGAATCGGGTCAGGCCGCCTTTCGCAGGAGGGCCACCAGCACGCCTTGAATGATGAGTTCGCGGGCGGGAATCAGGTCGGGGAAATGCTCGTTCTCGGCGTGAAGGAAGGGCTTGCCCTTGTTCACCACGAAACGCTTGAGAGTGGTCTCGCCATCGATGAGGGCGGCGACGATATCGCGGTCCCGGGGCTCGCGGAACTCAAGGATCACGGTGTCACCGCTACAGATGTGGGCATCGATCATCGAGTCGCCGCGGACCTTCAGAGCGAAGGTGCGGGCGCTGCGGGGAATGCCGATCGAGGCGATATCGATCGAGATGCAGCCCTGGCGGTCTTGCTCCGTCTCGCCCGCCATACCGGCGGCGATCTGGCCGTAGACCGGGATGTCCACGATCTCCTCGCGATCGAGTTCTTCCGGGAAGATGACGGCACGGGCCTTGCCTGGCAGGCGCTGGATCACGCCCTTGCGCTCGAGGGCGCGCAGGTGGCTCATCGCGGCGGTTTGGCTGGCGAAGCCGAAAAAGTGCTGCAATTCGCGGGTCGAGGGCATCACGCCCGTCTTGCGCTGCTGCGTCTTCAGGTATTCGACAATTTCCTTTTGGCGCTGGGTAAGACCTTCCTGCATGGCTTAAGTGAACAGTGTTCTTAGGAACAAACCATGAGCGCGAAATTACGGCAAGCGAAAATTTGGCGATTTCCCGCCTTGAGGAACCGTTAACAAAACGGGATGATCGGCAACGATGCTTCGCCGAGCCAGCCTGCGTGTTTCCGCGCTTCTCGTCTTTTCCCTGCTTCTTCCCGCCTGTGGTGGCGACACCCCGCCGCCGCGCCGCGCCGGGGCCAGCGGTCCCACCGCGGACTACGATCAGCCGCCGGTCCAGACCACCACCGTCCCGCTCACCCCGCCGCCACCGGTCGCGGCGCAGAGCGCGATCGTGATCGATCCCATTTCGGGGCGGGTGCTGTATGCGAAGAATGCCGACTCCGAGCGTCCGATCGCCTCGACCCAGAAGCTGCTGACGGCGCTGGTGGTGATGGATGCGGGCCCGCTGAGCGATCCGGTGACGATCACCTCCGACGACACCCAGTGCGAGCCGACCAAGCTTGGCATCAAGCCGGGTGACACCTACACCCGCGGCGAACTGCTGAAGGTCCTGATCGTGAAGAGCGCCAATGACGTCGCCCGCGCCCTGGCCCGCGACGTCGGCGGCAGCCAGGAAGGCTTCGCCCAGCTGATGAACCAGAAGGCGGCCTCGCTGGGGATGCGCCATTCCCACTTTGTCAATCCGAACGGCTTGCCCAACCCGACGCAGTTCTCCACCGCGCGGGACATCGCGATCGCCTCGCGGCAGGCGTGGCGGAGCCAGACGATCCGATCGATGACCGCGACGAAGTCCATGACCTTCCGGCATGCCGACGGCAAGGTGAGGACGCTGGAGAACACCAACCGGCTACTCAAGCGGGTGCCTTATTGCGACGGGCTGAAGACCGGCACCACGGATCTGGCCGGGCGTTGTCTGGTTTCCTCGGGAACGCTCTACGGGCGTTCGGCGATCGTGGTGGTGTTGAAGAGCACGACGCCGAATGTGTGGAATGATTCGGAGAAGCTTTTGCGCTGGGCGCTGGAGCGCCCCCCTCTGCCACTGCCGCGCGGTAATGGCCGACCCGCGGCAGGAACTCGCGGATCTGGCTTCGGCCGGGCTGCTGCGCACGCTGCGTCCGCTCGATTCCCCGGCCGGGCCGCGGGTGATCCGCGAGGGCCGGGAGCTGTGGAATTTCGCGTCGAACGACTACCTCGGTCTGGCAGGCCATCCGGCGCTGGCGGAGGCCTTCATCGAGGGCATCCGGAGATATGGCGCGGGAGCCGCGGCCTCGCGGCTGGTGTGCGGGAGCCTGACGCCGCACCGCGAGCTTGAGGATGCCTTGGCCGCGGCGAAGGGCTGCGAGGCGGCGCTGACTTTTCCCAGCGGCTTCGCGACCGCGGCGGGCTCGCTGCCGGCGCTGGCGGGCAAGGACGACGTGCTGGTGCTGGACAAGCTGTGCCATGCTTCCCTGATCGATGGGGCCCGGCTTTCGGGGGCGACGGTGAGAGTGTTCCCGCACAACGATGTGGCGAAGCTGGAGAAGCTGTTAGAGGGGATCCGGGGGAAGCAGGCGAAGGCGCGGGTGATCGTGGTGACGGAATCCGTGTTCTCGATGGACGGCGATGTCTGCCCGCTGCAGGAGATCGTGGCGGCGAAGGAACGGCATGGGGCGATGCTGTTTCTGGATGAGGCGCATGCCTTCGGGGTGATCGGTCCGCAAGGGATGGGTTTGGCGGCGCGGGAAGCTTTGCAGGATCACGTGGAGTTCCAGATGGGCACGCTCAGCAAGGCGGCGGGATTGGCGGGAGGTTACCTCGCGACCAGCGCGGCGTGGCGGGATCTGCTGGTGAACCGGGCGCGGTCTTTTATCTACACGACGGCAGCACCTCCGGCGTTGGCGCATGCCTCGCTGGCGGCGCTGGAGTTGATCCGTTCGGCGGAGGGCGATGGCTTGCGGGCGCGGCTGCGGGAGAATGTGAGCGTGATCTCGCCCGGACACGAATCGGCGATCGTGCCGGTGCTGTTAGGGAGTAATGAGGCGGCCTTGGAGGCTTCGCGAAGGTTGGAAGAAGCGGGCTATCTGGTGCCTGCGATCCGCTATCCGACGGTGCCGCGCGGGACGGCGAGGTTGAGGGTTTCGGTCTCGGCGGCGCATCCGGTGGCAGCGGCGGAAGAGTTGGCAGGACACTTGGGGTTGCATTAGGCCGAACCCTTCGATGGATGAAGACCAGAAGCTGGCCGAGCCATCGCCAGACTCTTCTTCCACTCCGCCCGGATCTTCCGGCGGCGATTGATCGCCGCGAGGCTCCACCATGTGCCGACATAGAGGGTGATAAGCATCCAGAGCGGGATGTGAAGGTAGTATTGATAGAGGGTCCCGCTCAGCATCCGGGTTCTTCCGCCAGGCAGGTTAAGCGTGGTGCCGAGGACACCTTCATGCCATCCGTAAATTTTGGGAGACCACGCGTCGGGATCCCTTAGCCTGCGCACGCTGTTGTTCAGGACGAGACGATAATTGAAGCTTCCTTGGCAGTAGGCGGGAATACTTGTG
This sequence comes from Luteolibacter sp. Populi, assembly GCF_040801775.1. GTDB lineage: Bacteria > Verrucomicrobiota > Verrucomicrobiia > Verrucomicrobiales > Akkermansiaceae > Haloferula. Next base: position 443,536 of record NZ_CP161812.1, on the reverse strand, counting down.
TACCACCGGGGCGATTTCTCCCATCTCACGCGGATCTCTCCCATTTCGAGAGTTACTTCCTTCGAATCCTTCTTAAGGGGGCCCGGGATTTCGACCACGGTGCGGCAGATGAGGGAGTAAGCAAAGGCCCAAAGGAGAAAGACAAGCACGATGATGCCACAGCAAGTGCCGCTGGAGAGGCGCCGGGGTTTCATGTCCGCACTATGAAGGGAACCGGCTTGGAGTCGAGCAAGCTTGCGGCGAACCGGAGCATTTCTAAAGAGGGTTGGGTCAAGGGACTTCGGGGGTCGGGCTGCGGAAGCGCTGCCGTGGCTCGATACCGGTCTCATATCAAATCCACGAAATAAGGTGACGCTTCGGCCGGGGCGCAAGTGGTCACGGATTGAAAGGATTTTTACGGATTTCACGGATTGGAGATCACTTGGCAGCCACGGGAATCTCTATGCCTCCCGATCCGTGAATCCGTTCAAATCTGTCTAATCCGTGATGATTGTGGGTAGTCCTCTAAAATCATATCAATTCGGGAAGTTGGTATCGTCGAAGGGTTGCGATGGATCCTCACGCCGGGATGCTGCCGAGCTTTGGAACTGCATGCATCAGGGGACCATTCTGCGGGGCGGAGCCTCCGCGGTCCCAGGGGGCAGGCATTGTCCGTCGGCTTTTTCGGTTCTTCCTCGTCGCAAGGCTTGCCTTTGCCTGTTACGCCATCGGCATGTCCCCGCGCGCCGCGCTCCGCCTCCTGCCCAGGTGCGTACCTTGCCGCCTTCGCCGTGCTGTCGGCCGCCGCCGAGGATTTCCAGTCCCCCTACCAGTTCGACGAGCACACGCTCCACCTCTGGCACCTCGATGAAACGGTGGCGCCCTTCGCCGATGTGGTGCCGATTCCCACCGACCTGTATGGTCTGCTGAACGGGGCCCTGGCCGACCGGGCCTCGCTTCCCGGTCTCGGCTCCGCCGTCTCCTTCGATGCGAATGCCGGCGGCAAGCCGGGCAGTTCCGATCTCCGCGGGGCAGTCCTGGCCGCAGCGCCCGCCCTCTCCAGCGGGCGCCAGGACAATGTCTCCACCGGCTTCCGCCACTTCGGGCCGGACGGGGCCTTCACCTACGAGATGATCGTGCGCCCGGACGTCATGCCCAAGGATGCAGGGGTCATCGCACTCGGCCTGATGTCGATGGATGGCGATGCCAACGACCGCATCTTCAATTTCCGCATCGAGAGGCAGGGCTTCCTCGCCTTCATCACGCTGCCGGATTGCGGGGCCACCGGCGGCGGACTCGCCACCATCCCCGTCACGGGTCCCCACGCTTTGCAAGCCGGTGCCTGGTACCACGTCGCCGTCACCTACGATGGCAATGCCGGCGTCGCCAACAATCTCAAGCTCTACTGGACCCGCCTCGATACCCACCCGACCGAGGCCCACCTGATCGGCCGCGGCAGTCTCACGAATGACTTCGGCGGCCAGACCGGCGACTTCGCAATCGGCAATGAGGCGCGCACCTTCATGGGCAATGCCGAGGCCGAGCCCTTTCCCGGTCTGATCGATGAGGTGCGGATCAGTAGCATCGCCCGCAATCCGCGCGACTTCTTCTTCGTCCCCGCGGAGCGCCGGCAACCATCCCGCCCTGCGGCCGAGGACGCGACAGGCCGCAGCCGGGAGCCGCTCGACCTGATCCTCTCCGGCGTGATGGTGGATGCCTTCCGGGCCAGCTTGCCGGGAGATCCCGGCGGCATCCTGCGCCTTGACTCCGGCTTGCATCGCCTCGACTTCGATTTCGGCTTCGATCCCGACCGCTTCGATTCCGATGTGAAACTGCGCTGCCAGCTCGAGGGCATCGACGAGCGTTGGCAGGAGACCGAGCGTGGCATGAGCTTGTCCTGTCAGGCGCTGGATGCGGACCGGCGGGTGATCTCGGAATCCCGCTTCCCCGCAATCGGCCGCAGTCCCGGCTGGGAAACCACGCTGGATGACTCCAATCTCGCCCGCCGCACGGAGCCGATCTATCTCCCGGCCCAGACCGCGGCCATCCGCCTCTCGCTCAGTTCCGGCTCCGCCGACACCACCGGCCTGATGGTGATCGACAATCTCTCGCTCACCGAGACCGGCGGCGGGGCCAAGTCGATCTGGCCGAACGGCGACTTCGCCTTTAGCAGCTCGCCGCCTTCTTCTGCAGACCTACCCAAGGGCTGGCGGCGCAGCGGCAGCGAACCCGGCATCGCCCAGTTCGTCACCGCCCTGGCGGGCACCGCGCTCGGTCTGGTGGACGGGGACCAGGAGAAGCAGGGCGAGTGGGTCTCTGCGCAGCCCTGGACCAGTCCCGATGGCGAGAGCCGCACCATGGTGCTCTCTTGGGATGAGGGCTACAACGTGATCGGCGGCGCACAGAACCGCGCCACCTACGTCAATGTCCCGCCCGGTCGCTACACCTTCCGGGTGATCGGCCTGGCGGGCGACAAACAGCTTGCGGGCAAGATGATCTCGCTGCCCGTGCACATCGATCCGCCCTTCTGGCACCGCGTGTGGTTCTGGCCCGCCGTCGCCGCCGCCTCGGTCGCGCTGGTAGCCGCCGCGGCCTTCACCCACCTGCGGCGGCGCTCGCGGCGGCGGCTGGAGCGGCTGCGTTTCCTGAATGCCTTGGAGCAAGACCGCAGCCGCATCGCCCGCGACATGCACGATGACCTCGGCACGCGGGTCACCGTGCTCAACATGACCGCCGCGCTCGCCCGCCGCGACATGGATGCGGACCCCGCCAAGGCCCGCCGCCATTTGGAAAAGATGACCGGCTCCGCCCGCGAATTGGTCGAGGCGATGGATGACCTCGTGTGGGCCGTGGAGCCGGCCCACGACACGCTCGATCACCTCGCCTCCCATCTCACGCGGATGGCGGAGGAGATGTTCCGCGATAGCCCGGTGCGCTGCCGCCTGGACATCCCGGCGATCCTGCCCGCGCGGCCACTCGGCTCCGACTTCCGCCACCACGTCGCGCTGGCGGTGAAGGAATCGCTCCACAATGTCCTCCAGCACGCCGGGCCCTGCGAGGTCTTCCTGTCCCTCTCGCTCGAGGACGAGACGCTCGCGATCACCGTGCGCGATACCGGCCGCGGCTTCGATCCCGCGGCCCAAGCGCACGGTCTCGGCCTTGATAACACCGCCGCCCGCATCCGCGAAATCGGCGGCAGCTACGCCTTGGACTCGTCAAGAGGCCACGGAACCTGTGTGGTGATGCTTTGCCGCCTCCCGGAGCATCCGCACTGACTTCCCATGTCCGCCACCCGCACCATTGCCCTCGTCGAGGATGATCCGCTCCTTCGCGAAACCCTCGCCGAGGTCCTCTCCGCCTCCGGCACCTGGCAACTCGTCGCCGCCTATCCCGATGCCGAGGCTGCGCTGGCGGCGATGAAGCAGCAGCACCCGGACGTCGTGCTCATGGACATCCAGCTTCCCGGCATGTCGGGCATCGAGTGCGTCGCGCACTTGAAGGCGCTGCATCCCGCGGCCTTGGTGCTGATGGTTACGGTCTATGACAACAACGACCGCATCTTCGACGCCCTGGCGGCCGGTGCCTCCGGCTACCTCTTGAAGCGCGATGCGCCCTCGAAGCTGCTCGAGTGCCTGGACGACCTCGTGGCCGGCGGATCGCCGATGTCGAGTGCGATTGCGCGCAAGGTCGTGCAGCACTTTCAAAAGGAGCCGCCCGCGAAAAACGAGGACCACAACCTGACCCCGCGCGAGAAGCAGATCCTGGAGCTGCTGGTGAAGGGCGGGCTCTACAAGGAAATCGCCTGGGATCTAGGGATCGGCGTGGAGACGGTGCGCACGCATCTTCATAATATCTATGCGAAGATGCACGTGCGGACGCGGACGGAGGCGGTGGTGAAGTACTTGGGGAGGTAGTAGGGGCCTTCCCATTTTCGGGGGACTCCCCTCTTTCCCATCCTCCTTCCCACCATCCTCAGCGATGCTGGCGGGAAACCCATGCGTTTGCTAATCATCGCCCTCTTCACCCTCCCGGCCACCGCCTCGATCCGCGGCCCTTACTCGGCGGACGCGAACACCGTCCACCTCTTCCATCTCGATGAAGCCGCGGGCACCACCAGCGCCGCAAATACCGGCGGCGCCAGCTCCCCTCTCCTCGCTTTCAACGGCACAAGCGTCCCCGCAAACGGCAACAGCGTCCAACCCGCCAACACTGCCATCCTCGGGGCAGACGCCTTCTCCGCGGTCTTCGGCAAGGCGGCCACTCTCTCCACCCTGTCGGCAGGTCTCGGCTTGGATGCGAACGGCTCCGGCGGCTTCCAGCCCGGCACGACTTTCTGCCCGGATGCCATCGACCACTCGACTCTCGCGGGCGCGGACGGTTCTTTCACCTTAGAAGCCCTGATCAACCTACCCGCGATCACCGGCTCCTCCCGCGAGATCATCACCACCGATAGTTCCCTTACCAACCGCGGCTTCCAGTTCCGGGTCGGGGCTACGGGGCTGCTGGAGTTCAACTTCATCACCGGTGGCGGTGCCGCGATCTCCGCGCCGATTCCCGTCGGCGGCACCCATGCCTTCGCCGCGAACGAATGGTTCCACGTCGCGCTGGCCTTCGATGGGCCCACTCACACTTCCACCTTCTACTGGACCCGGCTCGCCGCGGATCCCGGCGCGCCGAACGTCATCGGCAGTTCCACCGCGGAAACCACCAATGCCAGTATCACCGGCCCGCTGGTGATCGGCAACGAAGGCCGCGGCCCTTCCGCCGAGGCGCTGCTGGGGCTGATCGACGAGGTCCGCATCAGCAACAAGCTGCGCGCACCGGACGAGTTCCTCTTCGAAGCGCCGGACCTGGTGACCGATAACGACAACGACCAGCTCCCGGATTCCTGGGAACTTCTCCACGCCCCGGATCTCACGGTCCTCTCCGGTCTTGGCGGGGCCGATCGCGATCTGGACGGAGCCAGCGACCTCGCCGAATACGAGGCCGGCAGCGATCCCGACGATATCGCATCCATCCCTTCGGATCGCGATGCGGACGGCCTGCCGGACAGCTGGGAGCAGACCTACTTCGGCAACATCTTCCAAACACCCCATGGCGATCCCGACGGCGATGGCGAGAGCAACGCCACCGAGCTGCTCAATGGTTCCGCCCCGAACAACCGCGCCTCTCTCGCCAGCGACACCGATGGCGAGGGCCTGCCCGACGCATGGGAAACGGCGAGTTTCGCGACACTGGCCCACAACGCGGGGGCCGATCCGGATGGCGATGGCTTCGGCAATCTCCAGGAGCTTGCCGCGGGGACCCATGCCAATCTAACAGCTTCACGCCCGCCCGGCACCGCGGTCCGGCTGGTGCCGCTGGACGACGGCAAGCCCGCGACCAGCGAATTCGGCTACGCGGGCGGCTCCGCGATCAATACGGTGTCCTTCGTGCGCTCGTCGCTGAAGACGGTCGGCAACCAGCAATTCGTCACCTGGTATGGCCGCCACCAGTTTGATCCGGTGGCCCCCTTCAACAACACCATCTGGATCGGACGCCGCACGCTCGGCTCCTCCGAATGGGAAGTCTTCCGCCACCCGAGCTTCACCGCGAACACCATCACGGACGGCCACGATGTGATCAGCTACGGCATCGATGGCGATGGCTTCATGCACGTCTCCTGGGGCATGCATGGCGATGCCTTCCACTATTCCCGTAGTACCACGCCGGTCACCGGCAGCGGGCCGATCGCACTCGGGCCGGACACGACGATGACGACCCGCGAGGCGACCGTGACTTACCCGCAGTTCCTGAAGCTGCCGGACGGCGACCTGCTTTTCCTCTTCCGCGAGGGCTCCTCGGGCAGCGGCAATACCTTCCTGAACCGCTACGACACGGCCACGCAGATCTGGGACAATGTCCACCGCAGCGGCAGCACCCAGCTTCCCTTCATCAAGGGCACCGGCTGGACACCGGACTACAATGCCTACCCGAACATGCCGCAACTCGGCGGCGATGGCGACGACCTGCTGCTGACCTGGTGCTGGCGCTACAATGGCGGATCCCCGGAAGGCGAGAGCGGCTACCAGACGAACAACAACTTCGCCTTCGCCCGCTCCCCGGATGCGGGAGCGAGCTGGCAGCGCTTCGATAGCACGCCCTATGCGCTGCCGATCTCCCGCAGTGGCGAGAGCGGCGATCCCGCCACCGCCGCGGAGCACATCCTGACTATCCCCGAAGGCAGCAGCCTGATCAACCAGGCCAGCATGTGCCTGGACGCCGCGGGCCACCCGGTGATCGCCTCGTGGTGGGCTCCGCAAGCTGCGGCGGGAGATCACCGCCGGCAATACATGGTGGTCTTCCGCCACGACAACGGGACCTGGCAGACACGGCCGGTGTCGGCGCGTTCGGTCGATCCCGCGGGCACCAAATACAGCGAGAACTTCGTGCGCAATCTCGGGCGCCCGATCGTGGTGCGGGACGATAGCGACCGCATCATCGTGGCCTACCGCGACAACCGGGGCAGCAACGGCCTGACCATCGTCCACAGCCTGCCGAAGGCGGAAGATCCGGACCGGTTGGTGTGGATCGAGTTCGACCTGACCGCGGACAACCTCGGCAACTACGAGCCGATCATCGACAACGAACTCTGGGACCGCGACCGGGAGTTGCACTTCCTCTATCAGGCCTCCGCGGGTGAAGGCTACAGTCCGCCCGCCAACACCGCCGCGCGCTTTTCGATCCTGGAGTGGGACGCCGCGGCTTACTTCGCGCACCATCCGCAGCCGCGGATCGCGCCGGGCAGCGGGCAGGTCACGATCACTTGCCCGACGCAGCCGAGCTGGTCGTATCGCCTATGGAGCAGCGTGAACCTTGAAGACTGGGCGCTCGCGGGAACGGCCGAGGGCACGGGTGAGCCCGCCATCTTCACCCAGCCGGTGAACCCCGCGGAGCCCGCCAGGTATTGGCGGATCGAATACGCCGAGGGCGGATTCTGAAGGCAGGGACCGCTTTCCAAGCGGTCCGGCGGATGGCGGTGCGTCGGGGTGAAACGATGTCCCGACGAGGTTTCGGGCCGTCCCCAGCCGGACCTTTCGGAGAAAGGTCCCTGCCTTTGCTCCCTCCCCATTGCGTGGGAGAAGGCCGCATCTGATTGCACCGGGAGGAAGCGCGACCCTACCTTATCACGATTCCTATATCACCGGCAGCATTTACCCGCGCTGCCGACAAGACCCCTAAACCCAAGATCATGACTCGAACCCCGCAATCCTTCGCGTGGATCGCCCTTGCCTCCGGCTTGCTCACGCCAGCCGTGCACGGAGCGCTCCGCAGCCCGTATACCGCCGATGCCTCGACACCGCACCTCTACCACTTCAGCGAGGCGGCGGGCGGATCCGCCACCGCGAATGCGGGCAGTGCGGGATCGAATGCCTTCACCCTCGATGCCAATCCGGTGGCCGGAGCGCCGGTCACCAGCGTGCTTGGTGCGGGTGGCTTCGCCGGCTTCGGGAACTCCGCAGACTTCGGCAACAATGCTGACTACCTCGCCGGCTTCGACGGCAATGGCAGCGGGGCCTACCAGACCGACCAGACCTCGGCGATCCTGAGCCCGGATGCGGTCGCCATGAGCACGCTCGGCATCAACGCCGCGAACCCCTTCACGCTGGAAGCGATGGTCAAATTCTCGGTGAATCCGACCGGCGCCGCCCACGAGTTCCTCTGCACGGATAGCTCCGCCACGGCCCGCGGCTTCCAGTTCCGCATCACGAATGTCGCGCCCACCGGCGGTCCCGCCGGAAAGTATCTGGAGTTCAACCTGATCGGCGTCGCGGGCTGCCAGCGCAAGGCGCTGATCCCCACCCTCGCGATCGATCCCATTAACGGTTATGCCGCCGAGACGTGGTTCCATGTCGCCTTCGTTTACACCGGCACGACCTGCCAGTTCTACTGGACCAAGGTCGATCCCTCGATCACCGCGGCGAAGGCATTGACCCCGGTCGATGGGACCAACGCGGCGGCACCCGCCATGACCATCACCGCTGCGGCCGCCACCATCACCGGCCCGCTGGTGATCGGGAACGAGCAACGCGCCATGGCCGCCGAGGGGCTCCGCGGAAGCATCGACGAGGTCCGCATCAGCACCGTCGCGCGCGGCCCGGGCGACTTCCTCTACTACCTGCTGGATACCGATAGCGACCTGCTCGACGACACCTGGGAACTGAGCTTCGCCGCCACGCTCGGCGAACTCTCCGGTCTCGGCGGTGCGGATGGGGATCTGGACGGCTTCAGCGACCTCGACGAATACACCGCGCGCACCAACCCGAAGAACAATCTATCGAACCCCAACGACCGGGATGGCGACGGCCTCCTGGATAGTTGGGAGAACACGCACTTCGGCAATACCACCAGCCAATCCGGCAGTATGGATGCCGATGGCGACTACGCCACCAACGCCCAGGAATTCGCCGCATCCACCCTGCCCACCGACCGGACTTCCTTCCCCGATACGGAAGGCGGCAGCGGTGACGGGATGAGCGATGCCTGGGAGATCACCTACTTCGGCAACCTCGCGGCGCTTCCCCTCGCCGACGCAGACGGTGACACCTTCACGAATACCGACGAGTTCTTCGGCAACTCGAATCCCACCGACATCAACTGGACGCCGGTGAAGGCCAAGCTCAGCCACCGCTGGAGCTTCAATGGCAGCCTGACCGACTCCATCGGCAGCAGCACCGTCCAGATTATCGATCCGGATAACGACGATCTCACCGGTGGCGGTTCCACCTTGTCAGCCACCGACCTGCTGTTAGGCGGCGGGACGCGCGCCACTTCCGCCTATGCGCAGCTCGGCACGAACCTGCTGCAGGGCAAGAAGACGCCGGTGACGATCGAACTCTGGGCCACCCAGGTGGCGGTCCAGAATTGGGGGCGCATCTTCGACTTCGGCAGCAGCCCTTCCGAGTATCTGATGATGTCGTGGACGCAGGCGGCAACGCTGGCCACCGATAACGTGGACTGGACCGATCTGGCGATCAACACCAGCCAGAATACCAATCAGCCCTACACGCTTGGCAGCGAGTTCCACATCGTGATGACGATCGAGCCGGGGGCCGGCACCAATAGCACCACGCTGGTCACCTGGTATTCGGTCCCGGTGGGGACCTCGGATCTCGGTTCCCCGCAGGGCTCCTTCAGCACGGCCAACCAGACCGCATTCCTGAATGATTCCCTGGCCATCCTCGGGCGCTCGCAGTTCGCCACCGACAGCACGGCAAACGCCCGCTACAACGAGGTGCGGATCTGGGACGGTGCGCTAAGCTTCGACGAACGCGAGTTCTACCACGATGCCGGACCGAACGTCCTCACCGTCACCGATGCCGATGGCGACGGCCTGCTGGACGAATGGGAAGTGGAGAATTTCCGCGCTTCGCCCGGCGAGTCCGTGGCGACGATCCTGGTGAAGTACGACGGCGACGACGATCCGGATGGCGACCTCTACGACAACACCTCGGAGTTTAACAACGGCACCGACCCGAACGATATCCTGTCTTCGTTCGATGGAGACGGCGACGGCCTGCCCGATGGGTGGGAAGTGTTGTGGTTCCGCGATGCTCCGGAGGAAGAGCTCTTCGACATCACCGTCAAGTTCAGCGGCACCGATGACCCGGACCTCGACGGCTTCTCCAACGAGGCCGAGCAGACGGCCAACACCAATCCCGAGAATGGGGCCTTAACGCCGATCGATAGCGATGGCGACACGCTGGTGGATTCTTGGGAGCAATTCTACTTCTCCGATCTGGACGAGGTGGCCTCCGGCGATCCGGACCTCGACTCCGGAACCAACCTTCAGGAGCAAAACGCCGGCTCGAACCCGACGCTCGCGAGTTCGACCATCACGGATGCCGACGGTGATTCCATCGCCGATACCGGCGAGGCCTTCCAGCCTTACACGGTGGATTCCAACACGCTGCATCTCTGGCATCTCGATGAGGTGAAGGCCCCTGCCGCCGATGCGGTGGGGGGCGGAACTCCGCTCACCAGTCTCTCGAATGGAGCGCTGATGTGGACCCCATCGCTGGCAGGTTTCGGCACCGGGCTGAATCCATCGGCAGGCCGCGGCACGACCGCTTCCGGCGTGCTTTCCGCCCTGCCGCACAGGAACGACACCAGCGATGATGTCACCATGGCCTATGCCGGTGCCGACGGTGCCTTCACCTTCGAGGCGATTGTCCGCATCGAGTTTAATCCCGCGACCGCCCAGCCTTTGGCGGCTCCTATGCAGATCGTTACCGGAGAGAACGATGTTGATCCGACCCGGGTGTGGCAATTCCGCCTGCTCCCAGCCGGCGGTGCCGGCAATGCCGCGGGCACCGCGCCGCTGCTCGAGTTCGTCAACGTGAATGGAGGCGCCGCACAGCCGCTCTCGACCGCGCTGCCGATCGCAGGAGTGAATGCGATCGCGCAAGGGAATTGGTATCACGTGGCCGTGGCCTACAACGGCAACGAGGCCACGGCCGACAACCTGAAGCTCTACTGGACCAAGCTGGATCCCGCGAACGCCCAAGCCAGCCAGTTGGCATCCCTGCAGATGACCAACGACCTGCTAGCCGGCGCGGCCATCGACTTCAGCATCGGCAATGAAGGGCGCGATCCCGGTGGCATCACCGATGCCTTCCTCGGCGTGGTCGACGAGGTCCGGATCAGCTCGGTGGCGCGAAACGCCAACCAGTTCCTGTTCGTTGGCGGCGGCGATGGCGATGCGCTCGATGACGCGTGGGAGATGTTGTACTTCGGCGGCCTCGGCGAAACCGACGGCGGGGACTTCGACCACGATGGTACGGACAACCTGACGGAATACCGGCTTGGGTTGATTCCTAACAAGGGCAGCTCGCTGTTTGTCGCCACACGGGGGGCGAGCGGGTTGATCCAGTGGCCGAGCGTCACCGGCGTGAATTTCACGGTCAGCCGCAGCGTCGACCTCAGCGTGGGCAGTTGGAGTAATATCGCGACGGTGCCGGGGACGGCGGGGACGGCTTCGTTCACGGATCCTTCGCCACCGGCGGGGACGAAGGCGTTCTACCGGATCACGCTGAACAACTGATTGCTTCTCCGGGTTAAACAAATGGGTTTCCGGGGGTCGTTTGGGCGGCCCCCGGATTTTTTTGGCTTTAGCTCGATCAGATGGAAGGCGAGAGATCGAGGCGCGGAGGTCGCAGAGGTCGCAGAGGTCGCAGAGGTCGCAGAGGGATCACGGAGAGAAGAGATTATCCCTACCTTTGAATTGGCCTGAACCTGCTGTTGCACTGCTTGTTTCCGCAAAGACAGACGGGGGCGGGCGGGTTAGGGTGCGGGTCACTTTTATGAACATCGGCATCCCGAAGGAAATCAAGGCCCAGGAAAGTCGCGTCTCGATGATCCCCTCTTCGGCGGGGGATCTGGTGAAGCGCGGGCACCGGGTCTTCGTGCAAGCGGGTGCCGGGGCCGGTGCCAGCTATCCCGATGAGACTTACCTGGCGGCGGGTGCGGAGATCCTGCCGGATGCGGACGCGGTGTTCAGCGCCGCGGAGATGATCGTGAAGGTGAAGGAGCCGCAGCCGGAGGAGATCGCGCGCTTGCAGCCGCACCACATTCTTTTCACTTACCTGCACCTGGCGGCGGGCAAGGCTCTGACGGAAGCGCTGGTGGCCAGCGGTTGCACGGCGCTGGCCTACGAGACGCTGGAGGTGAATCACCGGCTGCCCTTGCTCGAACCGATGAGCGAGATCGCGGGGCGGATGGCATCGATCGTCGGCTCGTATCATCTGGCCAAGCACAATGGCGGCCGTGGCACCTTGCTCGGCGGGGTGCCCGGGGTGGCACCGGGGCGGGTCGTGGTGATCGGCGGCGGCACCGCGGGCGTGAATGCGGCTCGGGTGGCGACGGGGATCGGCGCGGACGTGACGATTTTGGAGGTGGATTTCGAACGGATGCGCTTTCTGGACATCACGATGACGGGGACTCACACGGTGTATTCGAGCGAGGCGAATCTCGCGGAATTGCTGCCGCGGGTGGACCTGGTGATCGGGGCGGTGCTGGTTCCGGGGGCGAAGGCGCCGAAGCTGATCACGCGCGAGATGCTCAGGCTGATGCAGCCGGGCAGCGTGTTCGTGGACATCGCGGTGGACCAGGGCGGTTGCGCGGAGACGACGCGGCCTACAACGCATCATTCCCCAACTTATGTGGAGGAGGATGTGATCCACTACTGTGTGGCGAACATGCCGGGAGCTTACTCGCGGACGGCGACCCAGGCTTTGAACAATGTGACGCAGCGCTGGATCACCTTGCTGGCGGACAACGGGGTGGCAGGGGCTTGCAGGATCCGGAAGGAGATTCTGGGAGCGGTGAATTGCTCGGGCGGTAAGCTGACCTGTGTCCCGGTGGGAGAGGCGCACGGGATGGCGGTGACCGAGGCGGCGGAGCTGCTGGGAGTTTAAGAGACCAGAGACCAGAGCTTGGGCATCGACGTTCTTGCCGGGTCTGCAAGGATGGCGGGGATTTGATGCTCCCGGGGAATGACGGCACGGAGTTCGTATTTGTTTACGGCGCACTGCGGCGTGGGGCTTCCGACGCCTATCGGATGGCGGAAACGGAGTGGGTTGGAGCGACTTCAGCGCAGGGTAGCCTCTTCAATATCGCTTCGCGGCCCGCGCTGATCTTCGACCACGATTCCGGGTGGTGGACGCCCGGCGAGGTCTATCAGGTGAGCCCGGCGCAACTTGAAGCTCTCGATGAGTATCACGGGCTATCGGCCGGCACTCTCAGCGGCAGGTACTATCGTCGGGTGCGCAGGAGCCTGCCGTCCCCTGCAGCTTTGAGCCAGCGCTTGGAAACATGGGTCTGGGAATGGGTGGGTCCCATGGAGGGAAGGGTAAGAATTCGCTCCCGGGATTGGATGGACGTCGAGTTCCCGAGGCGTGATCCTTGGTTGACCCTGACCGCCTTGGGATGCCTCCTGAGCCCGGCGGCCCTGCTGCTGCTGATGTTGTTGACCCGAGATGGAAATCTCGTGGACGCTCTCGCGCTGTTGGCTCTCGCATCACCGGCGGCCGGTTGCTTCGCGAATTATCTGGCAGGCCGCCGGCGAGAGCGATGGACCGGTTTCCGGATCGTCTTGTGGATCCTGCTGATTCTGGAATGGATCCCGGTATCCATGGTTCTGTTCTCACTCGCCAGGATGATGGCGGACCGCTTCTTTTAAAGGCCGCTGGTCTTGACGATTGCGGGCTGTTAGGGACCGTTGTTGCGGCTTGAGCTGCCGCAGAACCACAGGGTGACGAGCGCGAGGAGGAGGGCGGAGAGGCCGAGATGGAGGACTTGGACGACGGGGTGGATCTCCAGGCGGGCCATGATGAGGCCGAGGACCATCTGGGCGATGACGACGGCGAGGGCTCCGGTCGAGACCTTGCCGGGAGGACCGGCGCGGCGGGTCCACAGCCAGGCCACGATGGAGGCGGCGAGGATGACCCAGGAGAAGCTGCGGTGCACGAGGTAGATCCAAGAGCCTTCCAAGATCCCGATCCACCCGGCGCGGCCGGTGCCGGGGTCGGTCTGGAGGAGGTGGCTGTTCATCTCGCGGATCTGGGTTCCCAAGACGCCTTCGACGAAGATGAGCAGGAGCAGGACGCCGGTGGTGAGGCGCATGCGGCGGAGGAAGGCGGGATCACCGGGGATGCGCCAGGGATGATCGGTGCCGCGCCATGCGGCGTAGCTGAGGGGCAGCACCAGGATCATGGCGAGGGCCATGTGGATGGTGAGCACGCCGGGCTTGAGGTCGCTGGAAACGACTTCCTTGCCCATCCAGGCATTCACTCCGACGAGGATGACGGAAAGGGTGGCAGCGGCGACGACGAGAGGGCGGCGGCGCTGGCGCAGGAGAGCCAGCGCGAAGGTGCCCATGGTGAAGAAGCCGACCGGGGTCGAGCTGAGGCGGTTGATGTATTCGGTCCAGGCGTGGACGGGATTGAAGCTCTCCAGAATGTGCTCTTTTGTGACTGTGGACGGGTCGCGGCCGTAGCGCTTGGCGGCGCGCTGGAACTTGGGAATGTCTAGGCTATCCGGGTTGATGTCTTCTGCCTTCGAGGGCGGGATGTAGCGGCCCCAGCACTTCGGCCAATCGGGACAGCCCATGCCGGCACCACTGACCCGGACGATGGCACCGACGCAGATCAGGACGATGACGGAGACAAGTGCCGCGGTGGCGAACTTCTGGAAGAGGGTCATGCGCGGCGGGAGCATCCGGGACAGAGGGCCGGGATGCAATTGGAAGGTGGGGGAACGTCGTTCCCGGAAACCTTCCTATGGGATCGGGCTTCCAAGGTCCGTTCAGTCCGCCTGAAGGCGGGACTACGTACCCTTGGTGGCGGGCCTTGGTGGACCGTTCCCCTGCCTGCGGCTAACCGCGGGTGGTGGTGGCGTCGGCGGCGGCAGCGGTGGTGCCTTCGGGAGCCGGGAGGGCGGCTTCGTCCTCGCGGGGGCGGCCTTCCTGACCGATGGCGACGGCGACCCAGCGGAATTCCTCGCTGTTATCGAGAACGACCTTGAGGATCATGGTCAACGGGACGGCGAGGATGATGCCGACGAGGCCCCAGAGCCAGCCCCAGAAGAGGACGCAGAGGACCACGACGAGGATCGAGAGGCCGAAGCGGCGGCCGAGGAGCATCGGCTGCACGAAGTTATCCAGGAACATGTTGATCAGGGCGTAGCCGCCGGCGACGACGACCATGTCCGCCATGCCGCCATCCTTCGAGATCAGGGCGAGCAGGATCGGCGGGATCGAGGCGATGGCGGAGCCGACCACCGGGATGAAATTCATCACGAAGGCGAGGATGCCCCAGAGCAGGAAGAAATCGAGGCCGGCGACCCAGCACAGCACGCCGGCGAGGATGCCGGTGGCGAGGCTGATGATGGTCTTGATGCCCAGATAGCGCTGGGTATCGAGCATGGCTCCGGACATGCGGCTGAAATTCGGCCCGCGGGCCTCCCGGATCGCGCCGAAGCGGTTGCTGAAGCCCCGCACTTCCGAAAGCATGAAGATGGTGAGGACGATCACCACGCCGAAGGTGGCGAAGAAAGAGAGGACGCGCCCGACCACGCCGGTGCCGAGGCTGAGGATGGTATCGAACTTGATGGCGCGGAGCTCGGCGAGATTCTTGGCGGTGAATTCCTTCACCTTCTCCGCGCCGTCCTCGACACCCCATTCCTCCAGCTTGCCGGCGACGGCGGTGCTGGCGTCCTGGATCTTGGCGCGGGTGAGATTGTAGTATTCGGAATCCCACTTCTCCTGGAGGTCCCCGATGATGGTGACACCGAGGACGATGACCCCGGCGAGGAAGGCGAAGTCCACCAGCACGGTCAGGAAGACCGCGACGGGCGGCGGCATGCGGCGGCGCATGAGCCAGGCGGTGACCGGATAGCTCACCGTGGCGATGAAGAAGGCCAGAAGGACCGGGACGAAAAAGGTCTGGGCCGCCTTCAAGCCCGCGATCACCACCACGAGGGCCGCGAGCAGCAGCACCATCTGGGTGGCGCGCGGCTTCTTGGGGGAAAGTCCGGGATCAGCCATGCGGAGAGTGAGCAAGATTAGCCGATCCGTTAGCAAATCACAAAGCATTCCTGTGCAAAAAGCACCTGCATGCCATCACCATCCGCTGAAAGGACGGAAACCCGTGGATTCAGCGGGGCAAATCGATGGATACGGGAGTCGCTTCGTCCCGGCGCGCGGGTTCGGAGGCTGCCGGGGACTCCACCAGGGAGGGAGGACGGCGTAAAACGAGTTCCTGCGTCGCGGATGGCAGGCGGCCCCGATCCTGAAGCCAGAGGCTGAGCGCGAACATGCCGACTCCGAGGAGTGCAAGGGCTGCAGGCAGGATGCGGATCATGGCAGGAGGGTGGACGTTGGGAGAGCGAGGGTTATTCAAAGGGCAGGGCCACTGTAGTGGATTTTTCAACCGCGAATGGACGCGAATGGACGCGAATTTTGAAAAGGCCCCGGAAGAGTCGGCACTCCGACCGCAAGCCCTCGTCCACGGTTTTTATTCGCGTCCATTCGCGTCCATTCGCGGTTTCAATTTCTAAGGCAAAAAGTTCCGATTCAGCGGGTGGCGGCACCGGCGGCGAGCTTCTTGCCGGGAGTCCAGACGCGGACTCCGGCGGAGCGGCGCTCCGGCTGACGGAAAAACCCGCCAAGGCCTGGCCTTATCTCCAAATCCGCCAAGGCGGCGTCGAGGTGCGGCCAGCGCCAGCGGAAGCCTTCCTCCCGCAGGCGGCGGGGATCGGCCCAGCGGCTTTTCAGGATCAGCTCGGTTTCGGTGTGCATCAGGCGCGCGCCGATCTCGAGCATCCAGCGCGCGGCGGGCAGGCCGAAGGGGGCACCCTGCTGCTCGCGGAAGGCCTGCATCAGCTGGCGGTTGGTCGGGAACTCCGGGGCGGTGAGATTGAAGACGCCATCGAGCAAGGGATCGGTGGCGATGAAGTCGAGCGCGGCGATGAAGTCCTCGATGTGGATCCAGCTCACGCGCTGGGTGCCCTTCCCCATCCGGCCACCGAGACCGCGGCGGGTGAGATGGCGGAGGACTTCGAAGACGGTGCCGAATTCATTGGCGAGGACCATGCCGGCGCGGAGGGCGACCTTGCGGGTGGCGCCGGGGACTTTCGCGGCGAAGAAGGCTTCCTCCCAGGCGCGGGCGACCTCGACCGAGAAACCGCTGCCGGGCTCCCCTTCCCACTCGTCCTGAGGCTTGTCCTCGGCGTGGCGGTAGAAGGTGGCAGTGCTCGAATTGATCCAGAGTTTGGGCGGGACCTTGCAGGCGGCGATGGCCTGACCGATCACGCGGGTCGAGGCGACGCGCGATTCGATGATCTCGCGGCGGTTCTTTTCATCGTAGCGGCAGTTCACGCTGCGGCCGGCGAGATTGATAACCCGCTCCGCGCCCTCCAGGGCCAAGGTCCAGGGTCCGGGGTTGACGCCGTCCCATTCGAGGAACATGCCATCGCCGCTCCAGCCATCGCGATGGCGGGCGACGCAAACGACCTCGCGCCCGAGGCGCTGGTAGTGGCGGGCCAGATAGCGGCCCAGGAAGCCGTTCGCGGCGAAGATCACGATCTGCGGATTCATCTCATTTTTCCTTTCCTTCGAGAGTGGTTAAGTTCCTCTAGTTTCAGGATTTTTTGAAAACAACTACGGCAAAGAAGGGCGGTTCAGCCCAGCAATTTGGCGGCGAGTTGGATGGCGAAGCCGTGCTTCATCGACCCGACGCGGTCGGCGACCTTCGAGGCGAAGCCGACGAATTCTTCCAATTGGCGGATCTGCGCGTGGAAAGCCCGGCCCTCCGCCGAACTGAGGTCGCGGGTGCTTTCCGCGCAGTGATTGAGGACGCCGAGGGTGGGCTCGATTTCGCGCTTCTTGCGCTCGCGGGTGACGATCGTGAAAATGTGCCAGACATCCTTCTCCGCCTCGAAAAACTCGCGGCGCTCGCCCTTCTTCACCACGATCCGGACCAGGCCCCAGGCAACGAGTTCCTTCAGGTTGGTGTGGGCATTCCCGCGGCTGATCTCGAGATCCTCCATCACCTCGTCGGTGCCGACGGGTTCGGGAGCGGTCATGAGCAGGGCATGGATCTGGGCCATGGTGCGATTGATGCCCCACTGCGAACCCATCGCGCCCCATTGGGCCACGAATTCGTCCCGGGCTACTTTCAATCGTTCGGCCTCGCCGTTCATCTTATTTTCACTGTTTACTGAAAGTTCGAGAACCGCAAGGAAAAACAGGGCAAAAGGCAGATCGCTTCCAACCTGTGGCATAAAGGACACATTTGTTCAGGTGCGCAGGCAATTTGGGCGCGTTATTTGCTTTCGCTTTTCCTCCCCCCGGCCGGAACCCCACAAACCAACACGAATGAACGTATCCCTTAGATCTCCCGTCGGCCCGACGCCCGGAGGGATGAGCCCCATTCCCGACGTCGTCCGTCATTCCCCCTCCCCCGTTTTCGGAAAGGGTTGGAAATTTGGCAGTCTCTGCGTGCTTGCGGCAGCGCTACTGCCGTCCCCGCTGATTGCGGCTCCGGTGCTACAGTGGGATTTTTTCGGTGAGTCCGTGCAAGCCACTTCGGTTGCGGATGTGAAGGACGCCAATCTTGTGGGCACTTCCGGAACCCTGAGCCGTGGTAGTACCGCCGCATCTAGCGCGGGGGCTAACTCTTTCCGCACCGTCGGCTTCCAAAACAACGGAATCTCGACGGCTAACACTGATTACTTCCAAACGGAAGTAGCCGCGTCTCCTGGGTTCAAGGTTTCCCTTTCGACCCTCGACGCGAAATTCAACGGGACGCTCGCTTACGCCGCAGCACCGGGGGTGAGCAACCAGTTTGCGTATAGTTTGGACGGCACCAACTTCACCCTGATCGGCACGCCGACCGTGACCACGCTCCAACCGGTCACGATGCCGCAGATTGATCTCTCGGGAGTGACGGCTCTCCAGAATGTCACGGCAGGCACGACCATCACCTTGCGCTATTACGCAAGTGGCCAGACCCCAACGGGTGGTTGGGGCTTCAACTCCGCCGCCGCAGGAACCTATGGCTTCGAGATTGGCGGAACGGTGACAACGGCCGGAGTGGATACAACCGCTCCCGTAATTGCTCCCCCGCTCGCTCCTGCCAACGGTGCGACCGGCGTGGCGCTGAACTCAAATCTGGTCGTGACCTTCGATGAAAACATCACCGGGATTGCCGGTGGCGTGATCACCCTGAAGGCAGGAGCCGCTACGGTCGAAAGCTTCACCCTGCCCAGCGCGGCAGTGGGAATCTCCGGCAAAGTGGTGACGATCAATCCCACCGCGGATCTGGCTCCGTCCACCCTCTACCATGTTGAAATCGACGGCGTGGCGATTGAGGATCTGGTTGGCAACAACTTCGCCGGCTACACCGGCAGCGGCACCTGGTCCTTCACCTCCACGGGTCCGGATGTAGCAGGCCCGGCGGTCGAGACGGTAACCCCCGTCAACGACGCAACCGGCGTGGCACTGGATGTGTCTCCCGAGATCACCTACGACGAGATCGTGGTCCCGGTGACGGGCGGTGCGATCCTGATCAAGCAAGGTGCCACCACCGTGACGAGCTTGGAAGTGACGGATTCCGGCGAAGTGCTGACGAGCAACGACCAGGTCTTCCTCACGATCCCGAGCGGCGTCCTGCTGCCGAATACGACCTACACGGTCGAGATTCCCGCAGGTGCCTTTGAGGACATCCTCGGCAACGATACGCTGCTCTATTCGTGGAGCTTCACGACCAAGGCCCTGCCTGTTCTGACAGCGATCACTCCCTATACGCAGGACTTCGCGGGCTTCGTTTCGCTGGCCACCTTTCCCGAGGGTTGGACGGTCTCGGGACCTGACCTGACCTATGATGGCGACTGGGGCACCGGCACCACCGGTGGCTTCCGCGGCGGCGCGACCGCCGGCGTCCTGGGCTATCAGCACACCAGCAGCACCGGCGTCCTGGTGGAAACCCTGAGCCTGGTCAACGGCACCGGCAGCACGATTACCGATCTGGTGATCGGCTACACCGGCAAGCGCATCATCGGCGGTGCCACTCCGCCGATCGAGCGTTACCCCACCTTCACTGTCCGCGTCGGCGGCTCGGAGGCAACTCCGATCCCGGCGCTTGCCTATGGCCGCTTGGAAGGAGATAGCTCCGTGAAGCTTGCGGGCGTCACCGGTCTGAGCATTGCCCCAGGCGCAGCGATTGTAATCAGCTGGACTTCCGACCGGGACTTGTTGGGCGGCGGTGCCTCGAAGCAGGTGGGCATCGACGACGTGACGGTCTCGGTAGGCACATTGAGTTCCGCACCCACGATCAGCGGCCCATCGCTTACTCCCGGCTCTCTCACTTCGGTTTCCGCGGAAGCAAATGCGGAAGTGACTTCCGATGGCGGTGCCGCAGTCACGGCAATGGGCTTCGTCTATTCGTTGACCTCGGCGAACCCCGCTCCGGAAATCGGGGGTACGGGAGTGACCGACCTTCCCTTCACGCCTGCGGGAGTGTCCACGTTCCTCTCGCCAATCAGCGGCTTGACTGCCGACAGCTCCTACACGGTGCGGGCCTACGCCACCAACACCGTGGGTACGGCTTATACCCCGGTGCTGGTCTTCAGTACGCTTCCCACCCCGCCCTCCTTCACCGGCCTCTACAGCCAGCCTTTCGATAACTTCGTAGGCACCTTGCCCGCAGGATGGTCGATGGTATCCGGAGGCTCGACCACCTATGGCGGCATTTGGGATGTCGCGGCCAGCAGTTCGGCATCCACCCGCGGCGGCGTCTCCAACCCCGGTGTGCTAGGCTACCAGCACACCTCGACCAGCGGGACCTTCACCGCGACGCTAACACTGGTGAACAACACCGGTAGCGTGCTTGACGAACTGAACATCGCCTATCTGGGCCGTGCGGGACGCGTGGGAGAAGAAGACGTCAATCGTTTCCCGATTTGGGAAGTCAAACTCAACGGTGGAGATCCGATCGAGGATCTCGCCTATTCGACGGAAGCCGGCACCAATCAGACCAAGGTGACCACCATCACGGGCCTGACGATTCCGAATGGTTCCAGCTTCACCATTTCCTGGTCCTCGACCCGCGGTGAAGGTCTCGGCTCGGCCAGATTGATCGGCCTTGGCGAGGTGATAGTTTCGACCGAACCGATCGAAGTCGGCAGCTATGATAGCTGGGCGGTCGCCAACGGCATCGACGGCATCGCGTCCAGCGTGGACTCCGACAACGACGGCCTGATCAACCTGCTGGAGTATGCCTTCGGTTTCGACCCGCTGGCTGGCAACGGCGCCGCGGGCACGATCACCGGCAACACGATCAGCTTCCCGAAGGGTGCCGATGCGGTGGCCAACGGCGATGTGAGCTATCAGCTCCAGACCTCGGCCACCATGGCTGCCGGCAGTTGGATCGACGCCGATGCGTCCGCGGAAGACGACGATTCGATCTCCTACACGTGGACGCCGGGAACGCCGGGCAAGCTCTTCGTGCGCCTGGTGGTGGAATAAGCCATCGATCCGGAGTTTAAGAATCATCGGGGGGCGGTCCGGAAACGGGTCGCCCTTTTTTTCACTTCTGAACTTGGCGAAAATACGGAAGGGCCGGTGGTCCCCTTGGCAAGTGACGGAGGGAGGCTAGGTTCCTTCGCGGCGGGTTTGCCGTGAACCATGCCAAGGCTGCTCCAAATCCTTTCCCTGTTCGCCGCCATCGCTTGTACCGCGCAGGCCGCGGACCCCTTGAAGGTGCTGGCGATCGGCGATAGCATGACGGAGGAGTATGCCTACGAGCTGACGTTCTCCGCGCCCGATTCAAACAGCACGAACGCCAATGTCCGGAGTTGGCCGGAACTCTTCCGGATCTTCCGGGCGAACGAGGTGAGCCTGGGGCCATTCGAGTCGACCGGCGGATCCTATGTGGATCTGCGGAATGCGGGCCACGAGTGGAACTTCGGGATTCCGGGGATGACTTCGCTGAATTGGTTTCGGCTGCTGGCGGATGCGCCGGAGGGAGAGGCCCTGGGATTCGGCTATGCGATCACGAAGGACGAGTTGCAGGAGCAGATCTTCAATACCCCGGTGGTGGTGATCATGCTGGGGGCGAACGATCTGAAGCAGGACTACGACAAAATTTTCAACGACACGGAAGAGGCGACCTTCTTCAACCAGATCCGCAACCGGCTGCGGGCGATCCACGATTGGGTGCGGGTGAATCGCGGGGCGCAACCGCCGAAGGTGATCGTGTGCACGGTGCCTGACGTGGGGGCCACGCCGCAGATCTCCGGGATCTACAACGTGCCCGCGAAGCAGGCGACGACGCGGGCGAAGATCGCGGCCTTCAATCAGTCGATCATCGCGTGGGCTGCCTCGGAGAACCCGCCGGCGACGGTGGCGCGGCTCGATTTGCTGACGGACCGGGTCTTCGATCAGGTGCCGTTCCAGATCAACGGGACGGTCTTCACGCTGGCGGGAAGCCAGGAGAATCCGCCGACGCAGGTCTTCTGCAAGGACGGCTTCCACGCTTCCACGGTGGCGCAGGCCTACATCGCGAACGAGATCATCGGGGCCCTGAACACCGCGATGGGAACGACGATCCCGAAATTCAGCGACCGTGAGATCCTCCGCAATTTGCTCGGGCTGAATCCGGACCGGCCGTATCTGGATTGGATCGCGGCGGCAGGTCTGGCGGGCTCGGGAATGGAAGCGGACCCGGACGGCGACCAGCTTCCGAATCTGATGGAGTATCTGTTAGGGACCGCGCCGGGTAGCTACAGTCACCCTTTCAGCGGAAGCTATGCGCCGGGAGGGAGCTTGAGCTGGTTGCCGATTGGAACGGGGCTGCGTTTCGGGGATCTGGTGCCGCAGGACTCGGCGGATCTGGTGACGTGGACGGCGGTACCGGCGGCGCGGATTTCGACCGCAGCGGACGGGAGGGTTTCGGTCGTGCCGGCGGCGGGGCTTAAGCGGGGGTTTGTTAGATTGAAGGCGACGGTGAAACCGTGAAGGTGGTCCGCACAGTCCTCTGTGCGGTGGAAGCAGTTCTAACAGCGGACTCCACCCGAGGGCCTCGGGAGGAGCATTTTGAAAGGGACCACCTTTTTTTGCAGACCACCTTTCTGAGCGAGCTAGCTTACTTGCTGACCTTCACCTTGTAGTCGCCGATGGCCCATTGTATGCCGGCGAGGTAGTGCTTCAGGACCGTCGGATGCCAATACATCTCGTGGTTGTGGCCGAGGGAGCAGTAGAAGACGCGGCCCTTGCCCCATGAGCGGGCCCAGGCGACACCCCAGTCCTTGTCCTCGCGCTTGAGGCCTTGGACATTCATGTCCGACTTCTCGGGGTCAAGGCGGAGCAGGAGGTCGACCTTCTTCGAGTTGTAGGGATCCTTGAGCTGATAGATCTCCTCCTTGAAATCGACGTTCTTGCCGTCGAACATCGCGACCAGGGGATGCTTTTCCTTGCCCGGCTCGACCTTGATCGAAACCTGCGTGCCGGCACCCCAAGGGTGGCCGTCGAAGTAACCGCCGATCATCTCGCCATAGTCGGCCCAGTTGTAGAAGGTATCGGTGGCGGCGTGGATGCCGATGAAGCCCTTGCCGCCCTTCACGAAGCTCATGAGGCTCTTCTTGAGCTCATCGGCATTCGGGGCACCGGCGAAGGGATCGCCGGTGGTGCTGAGGAAGACGATGGCATCGAACTGGTCGATGGTCTTCGGCTCGAAGTTCACGATGTCATCGCTGAGGACGGTCTCGAAGGCACCGGTCTTCTTGCCGAGTTCCGTCAGGGCCAGTTTCCCGGTGGCGATCGAGTCGTGGTAGAAGCCGCCGGTCTTCGAGAAGACCAGGATCTTGCGCGGCTTGGCGGGCTTGGCATAGGCCTCGGTTGGCAAGGCGGCGGCGATTTTCTCCGCAGCACCGTCCGGCGGGGGCTTGCGGTCGCCGGCGGCGGAGACGAGGAAGAAGGCGGCGGTGGCCGCGGCGAGAGGAAGGTAGAGGGTGGGTTTCATGACTGGGTCGGATAGGGAACCACGGAATACACGGAAGAAGACCGTGGACCCACTACGGGAGGCCCGCCTCTCTTCTTTTCCGATTTCCGTGTGTTCCGTGTATTCCGTGGTCGGAATTCAATGTCCCGGCTTGGTCCAGGCGGCGTTGTTCTTCGA
The DNA here is from genome assembly GCF_040801775.1 of Luteolibacter sp. Populi. GTDB lineage: Bacteria > Verrucomicrobiota > Verrucomicrobiia > Verrucomicrobiales > Akkermansiaceae > Haloferula. Next base: position 419,843 of record NZ_CP161812.1, on the reverse strand, counting down.
GGATTCGACGGTGGCCTCGATGAAAGCCATCCCCGCGATGCCGTCGTGGACGTCCGGGAAGTCGTAGCCTTCGGGACGCGGGAACTTGCCGGCGAGTTCGTCGCGGATGGCTTCGGAGGCGGCGAGGTAGACGTTGGCGAAGGCCTCGATGAAGGCCTCCGGGTGGCCGAAAGGCAGGCGGGTGAAGGCGGTCGCTTCGGGGCCGTTGTAGGAATTCCCGCGCCGCCAGATTTCGCGCGGCTTATCGAGGAACTTCACGACCAGCTCGTTCGGATGCTCTTGGTGCCACTCGATCGAGCCTTCCGTGCCGTAGACGCGGATGTTCAGGTTGTTCTCGTCGCCGGTGGAAACCTGGGAGGCGTAGATGAGGCCCTTCACGCCGTTCTGGTAGCGGACGAGGACGTTGCCGTCGTCATCGAGATTCCGGCCGGGGATGAAGGTGGTCAGCTCGGCGGCGAGTTCCTCGATCTCCAGGCCGGTGATGTAGCGGGCGAGGTTCTCCGCGTGCGAGCCGATATCGCCCATGCAATTCGAGACGCCGGAGATGGTCGGGTCCATGCGCCAGTTGGCGATCTTGCTGGGGGCGGATTCCTTGAAGGCGCTGGAGGCATAGCCCTGCGGATACTCGGCCACGATCTTGAGCAGGCGGCCGAGCTTGCCGGCCTTCACCATGGCGCGGGCTTCCTTCACCATCGGGTAGCCGGTGTAGTTGTGGGTGAGCGCGAAGACCTTGCCGGACTTCTTCACCACTTCCGCGAACTCCTTCGCCTCGGCCAGCGAGAGCGCCATCGGCTTGTCGCAGATGACGTTGATCCCGGCGGCGAGGAAGGTCTTGGCGACGGGCACGTGGAGGTTGTTGCGGACGACGATCGAGACGAAGTCGATGCGCTTGTCCGCGGGCAATGCTGCTTCGGCCTTCGCCATTTCCTCGTAGGAGGTGTAGACGCGGGAAGGATCGAGGAAGAGGTCCTCGCCCGATGCCTTGCTCTTCTCCGGATCGGAGGAGAAGCAGCCGGCGACGAGTTCGATCTTGCCATCGAGATTGGCAGCCATGCGGTGGACGCCGCCGATGAAGGCGCCGCGGCCGCCACCGACCATGCCCATGCGAAGTTTACGGTTCATTTCAGGAGTGTGTTGAGTGTGCTATTTACAGCTCGAGTAGGACGACCTGATCGGAATGTCGAAAGGCATGATCGATCAGGCTCCGCAGGATCCGGGCTGACCATTCTTCCGATACAAGGTTGTCGCAAAAGTAGAGGCCGTCCGCCTTGATGGAGGCATAAACGACAGGCCAGTTGTCCTCTACGGCAACGCCGGGCTCCGTCAGGTAGTAGCTGTGGAGCTCGGCGTTGTAAGAATCGAAATAGGCCTGACTGCGGAGAAAGTCGTCAAACGACGCAACCGTCCGCGCATCGCAAACGATCTTGTATTCGATTCCCATGTCAGTTGCCCGGCTATTCCTCTCACACCGCCACCGGTGCCTTGGTCGCGGCGGACTTGTAGATGGCGTCGATGATCTTCATCAACTTGAGGGCTTGGTCCGGGGTGTTGAAGGCCTCGGCGGTGCCTTCGATGGCGTGGATGAAGTTCGCGGCGGAGGCGCTGCGGCCCATGTCCTCGCAGGCTTCGGTGACGATGCTGCGGTTGACCGAGCGACCGCCCTCCTGGACGTAGAGCTCGCAGGTGTCGATGGCGGTTTCGTCGATGCCGTCGCGGCCGAAGAGGCGCTCGACCTTGCCGCCGGCCTTGCTGCCTTGGAAGACGACGGAGACCTCCTCGCGCTTGATCATCTCCGCCCAGGAGACCTGGAGCGTGAGGACCTGGCCGGTCTTGAAAGTGACGAAGCCATGGGCCGCGGCTTCCACGTCGTTGACGCCATCGGCGCGGTCAGGGATGCCCCAGGGGCCCTTGAAACCCTTGTCGGTGATGTGGTCGTCGAAGGTCTGCGCGAGCACGTGGGCCGGATCCGGGTAGCCCATGAAGTAGAGGGCGAGGTCGATCATGTGCAGCAGGTCGATCACCGGACCACCGCCGGAGAGCGCCTTGGTGGTGAACCAGCCGCCGAAGCCCGGGATGCCGGTGCGGCGGATCCACTTGGCCTGCGCGGAGTTGATCTTACCCACGGTGCCGTCCGCGATGTATTGCTTCATCGCGATGGACTCGGGCCGGGCGCGATTGTTGAAGTTGAACATCAGCTTCTTCCCCGCGGCATTCGCGGCGGTGATCATTTCCTCCACCTCCGCAGCATTCAGCGCCGGGGGCTTCTCGCTGAAGACGTGCTTGCCGGCCTTCAGGCACTGGATTGCCAGCGGCATGTGGAACTTGTTCGGCACGATGATCGAGACCGCATCGATGTCGGCATCGGCGAGCATCGCGTCCACGCTTTCGAATGAAGCGGGAATGTCCCAGGTCGCGGCAGCCTTGGCGGCAGCGCCCGGAGCGGGATCGGCGACGGCGGTGACGGTGGCTCCGGCCTTGCGGAATCCGTCCGCGTGATAGCGCAGCATCCCGCCGGCTCCGATGATACCTACTTTGGTGGACATGATTGTAAGAGGAAGGGATTACTGGTTCGATTTGTCGAAGGCCGCGTCGAAGGCGATCTGGTTGCGCGGGAAGTCAAGGTTCTTGACGAAGGCGCAGCTCTCGGTCGCACCGTGGAAGCGGTCCATGCGGCCGTCTTCCCACTCGATGGAAAGCGGACCGGCGTAGCCGATGTCATTGAGGGCGACGATGATTTCCTCGAAGTTGATATCGCCGCGGCCGACGCTGCGGAAATCCCAGAAGCGGCGCGGGTCGCAGAAGTCCGTGTGACCGCCGAAGACGCCCACCTCGCCCGTGCCGTGGTCCCACCAGACGTCCTTCATGTGGGCATTGTGGATGCGGCTCCCGAGCAGGTAGATGAACTTCACGTAGTCCACGCCCTGATAGCCGAGGTGGCTCGGGTCGTAGTTGAAGCCGAAGCGCTTGTGGCCGCCGACGGCTTCGATCGCACGCTGGGCGGAGGCGGTGTCGAAGGCGATCTCGGTCGGGTGGACTTCGAGGGCGAAATAGACGTCCTCCTTCTCGAAGGCGTCGAGGATCGGCTTGAAGCGGGTGCCGAAGTCATCAAAGCCCTTTTGCAGATAGGCTTGGCTGGTCGGCGGGAAGGCGTAAAGCGCGCCCCAGATCGAGGAGCCGGTGAAGCCGTTGACGACGGTCTTGCCGGAGCCGGCGGGTTTGGTGGCCATGTATTCCTTCCCGGCATCGAAGAACTTGCGGGCGGCCTTGGCGGTATCGATCATCTCCTGTGCGGCACGCTGGCGGACGCCTTCGGGATCGCCATCGCCCCAGACGTGGTCGGGCAGGATCGACTTGTGGCGGTCGTCGATGGGATCGCAGATTGCCTGGCCGACGAGGTGGGCGGAAATCGCGTAGCAGGCGAGGCCGTGCTTCTTGAGCAGTTCCCAGCGGCCTTCGACGTAGCCGGGCTCGTTGAGGGCCTTCTGGACGTCGAAGTGGTCGCCCCAACAGGCAAGCTCCACGCCATCGAAGCCCATGGCCTTGACCTTCGGGAGAAGTTCGGCGGCGGAGAGGTCGGCCCATTGGCCGGTGAAGAGTGTGACGGGTCTGGACATGATCGTGGGGTGGATGGTGCGTGGAGATTGGCGAAGCCCTTTCACCGGGGGAACGGGAAAATCCCGCCGGAGGGTGAAATGTGCGACATGCTGAGCGAAGAGCCAAGAGTTGAGAGGGAAGAGTCCGGAATCCGGAGTTCTAAAGTTCCGTGCGCACCGCCCATCCCCTCCCCTTGACCTGTGGCCCGGCAGGACCGAGTCTCGGGCCTGCCCATGGCCACCCCGCTTGCTTTCAGCCCCATTGAGGAAATCATCGCAGAAGTGGCCGCCGGCCGCATCGTCATCGTGGCCGACGACCCGGATCGCGAGAACGAGGCGGATCTGATTGCTGCCGCCGCTCTCTGCACGCCGGAAATCGTCTCCTTCATGGCCGTTCACGGCCGCGGCCTGATCTGCGCCCCGATCACCCAGGAACGCGCCGAAAAGCTCGATCTCCCGCAGATGACCCGCCGCAACCGCGAGATCCAGCGCACCGCTTTCACGATCTCCGTGGATGCCGCCAAAGGGATTAGCACCGGGATTTCCTCCGCCGACCGCGCGCTGTGCGTGAAGCTGTTGGCCGATCCCGCGGCGGGCCCGGAGGATTTCGTCCATCCCGGGCACATTTTCCCGATTCAAGGCCGCGATGGCGGGGTCCTGCGGCGGGCGGGCCATACCGAGGCCTCGATCGATCTGGCGCGCCTGGCCGGGCAGGAACCGGCCGGCGTGATCTGTGAGATCGTGAAGGACGACGGCACCATGGGTCGTGTCGGCGATCTCGGCGATTTCCAAGCCACGCACGGCCTCAAGGCCTGCACCATCGCCCAGCTCATCGAGTGGCGGCGGCGGTCGGAGAAGCTCGTCGTCCGCGAGGAAACCATCGGCCTGCCGACCGATCACGGCGAATTTACCTGCCACCTCTACCGGGTGGAGACGGATGGCTCGCATCACCTAGCCCTGGTCCGCGGCGAGATCGACCCCGAAAAACCGGTGCTGGTACGGGTCCATTCCGAGTGCTTGACCGGGGATGTCTTCCTCTCCCAGCGCTGCGACTGCGGTGGCCAGCTCGATGCGGCGATGGAGCGGATCTCGAAGGAAGGCGGCGTGCTGCTCTATCTGCGCCAGGAAGGCCGCGGCATCGGCCTGGCGGCCAAGATCCACGCTTACAAGCTGCAGGAAGAGGGTCTGGATACCGTCGAGGCGAATGAGAAGCTCGGCTTTGCCTCAGATCTCCGGGATTACGGGATGGGCGCGCAGATCCTCTACGATCTCGGCGTGCGGCAAATCCGTTTGATGACGAATAACCCCAAGAAGGTCGTGGGTCTGGAGGGCTATGGCTTGGAGATCGTCGAGCAGCTTCCGATCAGCCTGCCCTCGAATCCGCACAACGCGCGCTATCTGGAGACGAAGCGGGAGCGGATGGGGCATCGGTTGTGATCTGGCGCGTGCCTCCGGCGTGCAAAGTAGCGCGCTCTCCAGAGCCGCGAACGGTGGCGGCGGATCACAGAACAAATCCACCCTTCTCCCAAACGCACACCATTCCATCCCATCGGCGGGACTGGAGTCCTTCCCTACTTCAACCACTCCGCCGCCCGCTTCGCGTAGTAGGTCAGGATCATATCCGCTCCTGCCCGCTTGATGCCCATCAGGCTTTCGAGGGCGATCGCCTTGGCATCCACCCAGCCTGCGGCGGCGGCGCTCTCGATCATGAGATACTCCCCGCTGACCTGGTAGGCGGCTACGGGAAGGGTCGTACTTTCACGGACGCGGCAGATGATATCGAGGTAAGGACCGGCGGGCTTGACCATCACCATGTCCGCGCCTTCGGCTTCATCCAGCAGGACCTCGCGGATCGCCTCGCGGGCATTGCCGGGGTCCATCTGGTAGGTCTTCTTGTCGCCCTCCTTCGGGGCGGAGTCCAGGGCTCCGCGGAAGGGGCCGTAGAAGGCCGAGGCATACTTCGCGGAATAGCTGAGAATGGAGACCTGCTGGAAGCCCGCGGCGTCCAAGGCGGAGCGCAGCGCGGCGATGCGGCCATCCATCATGTCGCTCGGCGAGACAATATCGGCCCCGGCGCGGGCGTGGCAGAGGGCCTGTTGGCAGAGAATTTCGACGGTCTCGTCGTTCAGGATGTGAAGCTCGCCCTTGTCATCGCGGCGGACCACGCCGTCGTGGCCGTCCGAATTGTAGGGATCGAGCGCCACGTCGGTGATCACGCAGAGCGTGGGATACGCGGCTTTCAGGGCGCGGATCGCGCGGGGTACGAGGCCGTAGTCATTGGCGCATTCCTCCGCGAGCGGGGTCTTGAGATGCTCCCCGATTTTTGGGAACAGCACGACCGCCGGAACTCCCAAGGCATGCGCCTCCCCCGCTTCCTTCACGAGGCCATCCAGCGACCAGCGCGTGACGCCGGGCATCGAGGCGATCGGCGTGTTCACCGCGTCCTCGTGCAGGAACATCGGCAGGATGAAGTCCGCGGCGCTCAGGACGTTTTCACGGACCAGCGAACGGATCGCCGGGGTGCGGCGGTTGCGGCGGGGACGGATGGGCAGGTTCATGAAGTATCGCGATTCAAGTGCCGGGCTTCAGATCAGAGGGATCAAGACGATCACGAGCTCCATGCCAGATTTTTTCGCCACCTTCCGATCATCACGCGCGATATAGCGGACAAGGTCGCGGAGATCGGCGAGAGCCGTTTCAGTCCAAATCACTCGGAAATCCATTCGTCCAAAAGGGCTCGAACTTCTTCATGCGGCACCACGCGTCCGTCCCGGACGTCCCCGCGGGCCTTCTCGATAGCCGCCACGAACCGGATACGTTCCTCAACATCTTGCCAAGAAGCGTTCTCGGGCAAATCGCGAATGGTATCGATCGCCAATTCCTTAGTGGACATGATGAGATTCTAGCCTGCGGCCTACGACTGTTCAAGAGCGGGCTCTCAGGTGACCGGCGTCAGCTGGTAGCTCTCCTTCCCGTCCTTCATGTTCCAGCCGAGATCGGTGAGCTGCTTCCGCATTTCATCGGCCTTCGCCCAGTCCTTGGCGGTGCGGGCGGCCCAGCGTTCCTCGGCGATGGCGCGAATCTCGGCGGGGGCTTCGGCGGCGGCTTCTTCTTCCGGCAATGTCAGGCCGAGGGCGCGGAGGATCCGGTTGAAGCCGGCCAGCGCCTTCGCCGCCGCTTCGCCTTCCAGCGCCGCGGTCTCGCGCAGGCCGGTGAAGAGCCCGCCGAGGCAGCCCGGCGTGTTGAGGTTGTCCGTCAGCGAGTCCCAAGCCGCTTGGAAGGGCCCGAAGTCCACCGAGGAAAGCTGCACTTCTCCGCCGACCTTGGCGGCTAGGGCTCGCTGGCCCTTCGCCAGCTTGGCCATGGCTTCGCGGGCGGCGTGGAGGGAATCGAGCGTGAAATTGAGCTGCTTGTGGTAGTGCGCGCCGATCAGGACGTAGCGCACTTCCATCGCCGTGAAGCCCTTCGCGGCGAGATCGTCGAGGGTGTAGAAATTCCCCTCCCGCTTGGCCATTTTCTTGCCCTCCACCAGCAAGTGCGTGGTGTGGAACCAGTGGGCCGCGAAGTGGCCGCCGCAGGCGCATTTGCTCTGCGCGATCTCGTTCTCATGGTGCGGGAACATCAGGTCCTCGCCGCCCGAGTGAAGATCGAAGTCCGCGCCGAGATACTCCTCGATCATGGCCGAGCACTCGAGGTGCCAGCCGGGCCGGCCCTCCCCCCAGGGAGAAGGCCAGTAGTTGTCGCCGTCCTCCGGCCTGCGGCCCTTCCAGAGCACGAAATCCGAAAGGCTATCCTTCTCGTATTCGTCGGAGTTCGCGCGTTCGTTCTGGGTCTTGCCCAGCTCGAGTTCGCGCGTGTCCAGCCGCGAGAGCCTGCCGTAGGCCGGATATGAGGCGATGTTGAAATAGACCGAGCCATCCTCCGAGGCATAGGCATTCCCCTTCTCCACCAGCGTGGCGATCATCGCGACCTGCTGCGGGATGTGCTCGACGGCGCTTGGCTCGACGTGCGGCGGCAGGGTCCCCAGCGCCTCGCAATCGGCGTGGAACTTCGCCGTCCACCGTGCGGTGAAATCGGTCAGCGATTGCCCTGCCGCCTGGCTGTCACGGATCGTCTTGTCGTCCACGTCGGTGATGTTCCGGACATGGAAGGTCCGCATCCCGCCGGTCTCCAGGGTGCGCCGGAAAACGTCCTGCAGGACGAAGGTGCGGAAGTTCCCGATGTGCGCGGGGCCATACACGGTGGGCCCGCAGCAGTAGAACCGGTAGGTCGTGCCGTCGAGGGGGCGGAGCTCCTTGAGCTCGCGGTCCAGCGTGTCGTATAGCCGCATCGCCGCCGGGTCTAACGCGTGACCGGAACGAATTCAACCGCGATACTCGCTTCGGTGAAGTCAGCCGCGCCGGCTCGACTCAATTCCGCAGCGGCACCTGGTGCAGGCGCGGGGCCTCGCCGGTCTCCACGATCTCCACGGGAATCGTCCAGACCGTGCCGCCCTCCTGCATCGAGGACACCGGCCGGACCGACTGGTCCACCGTGCCGCGCGACGATTCCGCGAGCGACCGGCGCACCGCAAGGGTGAGCACGATACACAGCACGGCGACGCCGATCAGTTTCATCCGCTCCAGAGACATGAGAGTCCGTAAAGAAAACCTAAGTTTTTAGAAATAATCAAGTTTATTTAAAAAATATTCAGGTTCGCCTACAGCCCCGGGCGGGTACATCGTTCCCGCGAGATGGCAAGCGACGAACGACGGCGGCAAGTAGCGGTGGCGTTGGGGATTCTGGCCCTGGTGGCGGCGGCATTCGTGGGTGCCGCGTTTGCTGCCCATTTACCGGGGGTGGCAGGCGAGTTTTTCGCCCGGATCTTGGGGATCATGACCACCCCTTTCATCCTGGAGGCCAGCCTTTGCATCATCGGCTTCGTGATCGTGCTGACCCTCAATCAGTGGCGGCAGATGCGCGACGGCGACGAATTGGTCTATCTCGAGCAAGTACAGGACAGCCCGGCGACGCTCCCCGACCAAGCCCGCTGGGCGGTCTATGCCCAGAAGCCGCAGGAAACCGGCACCGTGGCTTCCGCCGATTTACTGGAAGGCGCGCTGGCGATCGGCGACCATGGGGAGGCACTGACGATTCTCGACGGCATGAGCGGCGAAGAGCGGGCGCAGCCGGAGGTGATGAAGATGCGAATCACCTTGGCGGAGGCGACAGGGAAAGACGAACTGGCGAAGGAGTTGCGGGGCAAGCTGGAGGGTTGAGGATGGCAGTGCGATGGACCGGCAAGTGTCCGGCAAAAAAGTCGCGCAGCGACCGTGGACTGCGCGCAGCCTGCTGCCGCTGTCCCGATGCAGCCTGCTGCAAGGGGCGCTGCAAAGGCGAAGCTCCGGGTGGGGCGAGCCGGGGACGGAGCGGAATATGGAGATCGCGCGTGCTTCACGGCAGCAGGCTGCCTGCCGACAGCGGCAGCAGGCTGCGCGCAGTCCACGGCAGCGGAGCCGCGGAAGGCAAATCCCGGGACGACACGGTTGGAATTATCCCGGGCTATCGACGTTTGCCCTTTCGGACCACTTACCGCAGGCCGCGGCGAGCGGCTTCTTCCATGAAGATCTCGGCGAGGCGGAAGCAGCGGCGCGAGATTTCACGGGCGTCGTGATCGTCGATCAAGGCAAGGCCCTCTTCGCCGACTTCGGACTGGAAGATTTTCCATGCCTTCTTGGCCAACATGTCGGGATCGAGCTTGGGGCGCGGGGCAGCGTGCATGGCCGGCGCCGATGCGTGCGAAGAAGCTTCCGCCGGAACGGCAGAGTAGGTCACCGCGGAAGGCGGCGGCGGGCCGTCGTAATGCGGCGCGGAGACCGCGTGCGGATGCTGGCCTTGGCCCTGTGGCGCTTGCTGGCCGTGCTTTTTCTTGCGGCGGCGGCGCTTCTTCGAATTGCCGCCCGCTTCACCGGCCGGATTCTCTACAAGGAAGGCGATGCGACCGCCATCTTGGGAATCGTCAGAGCGATCCTCAGCGGCTTCGGAACGGCGCTCGGCCGCTTCGACGGAGGCGGGGGCGGAAACCGGCTCCGCGGCGGGTGGCGGTGACCCGCGGAAGGCGGGTTCCTCCGGCGCGGCAGAAGGAGCTTCCGCTGCGGCCTTGGGGGCGGGCTTGGACGATTTGCGGACCGCGGGGCGCTTCTTGGCCACTTTGGCTGCGGGCGCTTCGGACTCTGCGGGCGTGTCTTCGATCTCGTCGCTCATTGCTGCGGGCAACAAGGCAACGCGATGCCCGTGCGTCGAGCGTAAAGCGATTGGAGACGTGGAATCGGCGCGGCGGAATTGCGGCCGCGTGAAAACAGAACCGGCGGCCAGAAGGCCGCCGGGTTCATCTTACCAGTTCTTGATGTCGTCCAAGCAATCCGCGTGTCTCGGATCCGCATTGGTCCGGCCGTCCGGCCCGCACGACCAGAGGTCAAATTCGGGGTTCACGGCATTCGGCGCATCGCCGGAGCGATAGCGGTAGGGTTCCATCCAAGGATCGACAATCTGGGCGTTCGGGATGACCCCTTGGATCCAGGCTTGGCCGCCCTTGGTATGCTGCTCCGGATCCAGCTCCGCGAGGTAGATCGTGGCACCGCCGACGGTGTCACTCTTCTTGGCCTCGTAACCGTCGGCGTAGAGCGCCTTGAAGAGGACCTCGTCCCCCTTCTTTCCTTCCGCGTCGGTGCTCGTCGGATAGGAACGGTTGTCCATGTGGTAGTTCTGGAGGGCGTTCTCAAGCAGCTTGACCTGGACCTCGGCGGTATCGCGGGCCTGCTTGGCCCGGATCATGTTCAGCGCGCCCAGCGTGAGGGCGGCGAGAACGACGATGATGGCCACGACAACGACGAGCTCCATCAAGCTGAAGCCTCCGGCGCGGCGGGAATGATCGGGTTTTTTCACGGGTGCTAGGGTTGGCTAGGGTGCCGGCGCGGTATGGCCCCGTCCGGCGGCCTGCGGTTACATGTTGCCCATTTCGGAGATGATCTTGATCAGCGGAAGGAAGAGCGCAAACACCACCGCACCGACGACCAAGGCGAGCATGACGATCATGATCGGCTCAAGGATAGAGGTAAGCGCGGTCACGGCGTTGTCCACTTCATCGTCGTAAACGTCCGCGACTTTCAGAAGCATTTCGGGGAGCTGGCCGGTTTCCTCACCCACGTCCACCATCGAGATCACCATTGAAGGGAAGACGCTGGATGCCTGCAGCGGGGTCACGATGGATTCCCCTTCCTTGACCGCCTCGTGGACCTTCTCAATGGCGTCGGAGACGACCACGTTACCGGCGGTGTCGCGGGTAATGTTGAGGGCCTGGAGGATCGGCACACCGGAAGTGACCAAGGTGCCGAGGGTCCGGGAGAAACGGGCGATGGCGGACTTGCGCTGGATGTCACCGAAGATCGGCAGTTTCAGCTTCAAGGAATCGATCGTCCGGCGACCGCCCTTGGTCTTGCCCCACATGTTGAAGAAGAAGGCAATGATACCGATCAGGACAAACACCCAAACGACGTTCGGGATCGGCTTGATGTTGGCGTTCAGGAAGAACTTCGAGGTGCCGAAGACGATCTGCGAGATCATCGGCAGCTCGGCATCCTTGCCCAGTTCCGCGAACATCGATTCGAACTTCGGAACGATGAAGAGCATCAGGAAGACGAGGATCGCCACCGCGATGAACATCACGATCACCGGATAGACCATCGCCGAGACGATCTTGTTCTTCAGCTTGTGGGCCTTTTCCTGGTATTCCGCGAGGCGGACCAGGACGACTTCGAGCACACCGCCGAGCTCGCCGGCCTTCACCATGTTCACGTAGAGCTTGTTGAAGATCTTCGGGTGCTGGGCCAGCGCTTCCGAGAAGGTCGAGCCGGATTGCACGGAGTCCGCCAAGGCGCCGATGGTGCCCTTGAGCACTGGATTCGGCTCCTGCTTCGCCAGCACGGTCAGGCCGCGCAGCAACGGCAGGCCCGAGTCGATCAGGGTCGCGAGCTGGCGGGTGAAGATCATCAGCAGCTTCGGCTTGATGCGACCGCCGGTCGTGCCCTTGGCGGCCTTCTGACCGGCAGTCGGCTTGGCCTTCTTGCCAGCGGCTTTCTTCGCGAGCTTGCCCTTGCCGGCCTCGACAACCTGCAGCGGATAGTAGCCCTGCGAGCGGAGTTGCTGGATGGCGTCGGCTTCGCTCGTCGATTCGATCGTGCCGGACATCTGCTCGCCCTTCGCATCGGCGGCGGTGAATTGGAATTGAGGCATGGGGTTGTTTTTAAATCGAGTGATTGGACTTTGAGCCCGCAAATGCAGGCTGGCGACTCAAAATTCGCATTTGGAGGCGACTTTTCAGGTGTATTTGAGCACTTCCTCGATGGTGGTGTGGCCGACGTAAATATTCCGGAGGCCGTCCTCGCGGAGCGTCTGCATGCCCAGCTCCATCGCCTTCTGCTTGATCACCACGGTCGGCGCGCGATCGGTGATCAGTTCCCGGATCGGATCGGTGATATCGAGTAGCTCGTAGAGGCCCTTCCGACCCTTGTAACCGGAGTTTCCGCAAACTTCGCAGCCGCGGCCGGTGAAGAAGTCCTTGTCGCCCAATTCGTGGACGGCCACGCCCAACTGGGTGAGGATCGTCTCGCTGGGCTCGTAGGAAGCCTTGCAGGCCTTGCAAATCGTGCGGACCAAGCGCTGGGCCAGCACGCCCTCGAGGGAAGCCGCCACCAGGAAAGGCTCGCAACCCATGTCTACCAGACGGGTGACCGCGCCGGGCGCGTCGTTGGTGTGGAGGGTGGAAAGCACCAAGTGACCCGTCAGCGAGGCTTGGATGGCGATCTGGGCGGTGTCCATGTCGCGCATCTCCCCGACCATGATCCGGTCGGGGTCCTGGCGGAGGAAGGCGCGCAGGATCCGCGGGAAGGTCAGGCCGATGGCCTCGTTCACCGGGATCTGGATGATCCCGTCGATGTCGTATTCCACCGGGTCTTCCGCGGTCAGCAGCTTCGCGTCGATGGTGTTGATCCGGGACAGCGCCGCGTAGAGCGTCGTCGTCTTGCCGGCACCGGTCGGGCCGGTGACGATGAAGATCCCGTTCGGCTTCTCGATCGTCTCGCAGATGTATTCGTAGATCGCCGGCGGCAGCGACAGGGCCTCGAGCGAAAGATTGACCGAGGAGCGGTCAAGAACGCGGAGCACCACCGATTCCCCATACTGGGTCGGCAGGGTCGAGACGCGCATGTCCACCTGGCGGTCGCCGACCTGCTTGACGATGCGGCCGTCCTGCGGGAGGCGGCGCTCGGCGATGTTCATGTTCGACATCACCTTGATGCGCGAAAGGATCGCGATCGAAAGGTGGACCGGCGGCGGGGCCATTTCGTAGAGGCTGCCGTCCACCCGGTAGCGGATCTTGAAGTCCTTCTCGAAGGGCTCGAAGTGGATGTCCGAGGCGCGCTCCTTGATGGCTTGGAAGAGCACCAGGTCCACGTAGCGGATGATCGGGGCCGAGTTCGCCTCCGCCTCGAGGTCGGCGGCGTTCAGGTTCGCATCCACGCCGGTCTGGAGCTGCTGGAGGATGTCATCCATCGCCTTGCCCTCGCCGCCGTAGCACTCGTTGATCTTCTGCTCGACCACGTAGTCCGGGGCGATCGCCAGCACCACTTCGCGGCCGAGCGCGAAACGCAGGTCCTCAAGGGTCTGCGGGTTCATCGGATCGACCAGCGCGATGTGCAGGCCCTCGGCATCGAAATGCACCGGCAGCGCGCCATGGAGGCGGGCCATCCCTGCCGGCACGAGCGCCAGCAATTGCTCCGAAGGAGCCCAGTTGCGGAGTTCGACCAACTGCGCTCCGAGTTCGGAAGCCACCACCGGCCACACGTCGTCACGATGGTTGATGACCTGGAAGTCGGCCAGGATTTCTGCGGCCTCCTTGCCGCTGTTCTCCACCTCGTGGAGAATGTCCTGGGCGAGCGAGCGGTCGATCAGCCCGCGGCTGATGAAAAGTTCGACGATCTGGTTGCTATCCATGATCCGGGTTTTGAAAATCTAAGATTGAAAAGGGGTGATTGGAACTTGGTCCTTGGCACTTCGAACTTAATCCAGGTCGGACATCGTGACGTGGATCACCTCGTCAGCCGAGGTCATGCCGGAGAGGACCTTGCGGATCCCGTCGTCGCGCAAGGTGCGCATGCCGAGTTCGCGGGCGCGCTTGCGGAGCTGGCTGGAAGTCAGGTTCTCGTTGATCATGTGGCGGACCTCGTCGTCGATCTGGAAGAGCTCGAAGATCCCGGCGCGACCGCGGTAGCCGTTGCCGCGGCATTTTTCGCAGCCGACCGGCCCCATGACCGCCGAGCTATCGTTATTGCGGTTGTCGAAGCGCAGCGCGCGGGCCTCCTTGTCGGTCAGCGTGTGCGGAGCCCGGCAGACCGGGCAGAGCTTGCGGACCAGGCGCTGGGCCAGCACGGCGCGGACCGCGGAGGCGATCAGGAAGCGCTTGATGCCGATGTCCGCGAGACGGGCGACGGCCGCGGGCGCATCGTTGGTGTGCAGGGTGGAGAGCACCAAGTGACCGGTGAGCGAGGCATTGATGGCGATGTTCGCCGTCTCCGCGTCTCGAATTTCCCCGATCATGATGATGTTCGGCGCTTGGCGGAGCATCGCGCGCAGCGCGGCGGCGAAGGTCATGCCGATGTCGGTCTTGACCATCACCTGGTTGATGCCCGGCATCTCGTATTCGACCGGGTCTTCCACCGTGATGATCTTCTTGTCCGGCTTGTTGATGACGTTCAAGCAGGCGTAGAGGGTCGTCGTCTTGCCCGAGCCGGTCGGTCCGGTGACCAGGATGATGCCGTCCGGCAGGCCGATCAGCTTCTCGAAGACCGCCTGGTCATCCGAGAAGAAACCCAGCTCCGGCAAGCCCAGCACCAGGCCGGACTTGTCGAGAATACGCATGACGATCGACTCACCGTGGTTCGAGGGCACGGAAGAGACACGAAGGTCGATCTCCTTGTCCGCCATCTTGACCTGGATGCGGCCGTCCTGCGGGAGGCGCTTTTCCGCGATCGACATCGATCCGCTCATCACCTTGAGACGGGCGATGATCGCCGGCAGCAGCTTCTTGGGGTGATTGTCCACCTCGATCAGCTTGCCGTCGATGCGGTAGCGAATGCGGACGGAGGTCTCCAGCGGCTCGATGTGGATGTCCGAGCAGCGGTTCTTCATCGCGTCCGTCAGGGTGTTTTGCACCAGCCGGATGATCGGGGCGTCGCTGTCGGACGACTCGACGTCGAGTCCGCCGCTGACGTCCATGCCGCCGGATTCGTTGGCACCGTAGATCGCCTTCAGGATGGCGTGGATCTGCTTGGCCGGCGCGACGGTGAAGTTGATCTCCCGCCCCAGCACGTGGGGCAGGCTGTCCATGGTCTCGAAATTGAAGGGGTCGGCCACCGCCACCGTCAGGTAAACCCCGTCATCGGCCACCGGCACCGCCCGGTAGCGCCGCGCGATATCGTCGGGAATGGCCTCGGCAACGGCAGGCGGGATCGCCATGTCCCCGATATCAACCGCGTCCAAGCCCGCATTCTGCGCGAGAACGGCTGCCACCGTGCTCTCGGAGAGATCGGTATCGTTGATCAATCTCTCAATCAGGGAGCCACCATGACGGCGGGCCTGATCGACAGAATCGGGTGCCACCACACCTGCCTCCACGAGCAGGTCGGCCAAATAGTCTTCGTTTGAGAACACGGGTTTGCGGGCCTTTGGGAAAAACAGTTGAAAGGTCGTGACGGCGTTGTGCGCGTCCCGGCTCTGGCACATTGGTCAAGCGTCTCCCCCTTTGTCAACCTGCCGACCGAACATCGCCGACGAATCCCGCGGCGGGTACCCACGCGGTATTCACGATGCGAACTTTCAGGCACGTAAAACCCGGGCTGAGGAGCAGTCTCCCCCTTCGTCGCCTCTTGAAAACATTGGTGGCGACAGCTTCGCCATTCGGATTCATACCCAGCAGCGATGAAACTCCTCCCTACCTCTATCGGCCTGTTGGTCGGCTTGGTCCCTGTGTTTTCCCAAGAGCCCGATCCACCCCATCAGGACCTTGAAATACTGGGCCCGATCACAACCGGCGCCCCCTCGCCAGAGGCATCGACGCCGGTGTTGCCTGAATTCGCCGTCGTTAAATCGCGCACCACGCGTGCCGCGGTAGCCAAGACCGCGGAATTCCCGGAACTTCCTTCGATCCAAGGCATTGTCAACGTCACGGTCCAGAGGGTCCGGGACCCCGGCCTGTCCGATCCTGCACCGCCGCCCCTCCCTCTTCCTCCGGATGATCCCGCGGTCGTCGCGCGGAAGGAGGAGTTGCGCAGGAGCCGTCCCGGTTGGAATCCGGTCATCCTCTCGGCAACCGTCCATGACCATGCACGCTCGCTGCTGCGGATCTCTCTCAACGGGAAACCAGAAAGCAGACTCACCGCGTGGTCGAATATCGACTTCAATCATTTCAGCGGCTTCGCCGGATATCGGATCAAGGAGGGAGATGGTTCGACGAGGGATTGCCGGTGGCTCCCGATGGGGATCGGTAACATCGATACCGGGCGGATGCGCGCGGTCTTGGCCCGCCAGGGCAAAGCTTACAAGGCCCCTGATATTCCCCCTTTACCTGATTTGACCGCCGATGGCCCCGCATTCGTCGTCGTGGAAGGGGATAGGACCGCGGAGACGATGAACGCGCTCGCCCATATCCACGATCTATACCGCAAGGAAGGCCGACGCCTAGCGGATGCCTTCCTTGCCCGGACGCAGGCTCATGAAGAACGCAAGGCCTTCCTGCTGGCGAACCCACCCGAGCCGGAAGATGTGAAGATCCAGGTCTGGAAGCGGGAAAAGCCACTCAACACGCAGGAAGGAGGAAGCGTCCGATGAGGGCTTGGAGCATCTTCAGGATTGCCGTGCCGGGGATCATCGCGGCATGCCATCTCGCGGCAGCACAGGACAGCGAGATTTCGTTCACCCGCGGCACCGCGGGAACTTGGAACATTGAATGGGAGGGGAAAGAAGACAGGACCGATTTCGTCCAGTGGTCGCTTGATCTGGAAGACTGGCATTTCCTGCCGGTCGTCGAACACGGGCCGGGTTTGAAAAGCTACGGGTGCTTTTCGTCGACGGATAAATTTTTCGTGCGCCTCGAACACGCCTTCGTCTCGACCTCGTCCCCCGAGGGCAGCGACTACGATGGCGACGGCTTGAGCAATGCCGGAGAGGTCACCCTGCATGACACTCATCCCCTGAAATGGGACACCGACGACGATGGCATGAGCGACGCTTGGGAAATTTGGAACAATCTCGATCCACGCGATGATGGTTCAATCGATTTCGACGGAGGCCCGAACGGTGATCGTGACAGCGATGGTCTTGTGAACCGGCTCGAATGCCTCTATTCTGCGGACCCTCACCTCTCTGACACGGATGGCGACGGTCTTTCCGATGGTGCCGAGGTCTTGACCCACAAGACCAGTCCGGTCAACGATGACACCGATTGGGACGATCTGAAAGACGGTGATGAGATCACGCTCCATGGAACCGATCCAGGACTGAGGGACACGGATGAGGACTCTCTTTCCGATGGTGATGAAATCCTAACCCACGGAACCGATCCGACTTTGCCCGACACCGATGGAGACCGGATGCCGGACGGTTGGGAACTGGACGTAGGGTTCGATCCGCTCGACGACGCCGACGGCCAGTTGGACGCCGATTCCGACAGTCTCGCAAACAACCTCGAATATGTATTCATGGCCCAAGGATATGATCCTTTCTCACCCAATCCGGCAGCGGGTTTCCCTTGGAACGCTGATTTGGATCATGACAATTTGACAAATGCACAGGAGTTCAACCTCCACCGGACGGACCCCCATTTGCGCGATACGGATGGCGACCGTATCCCGGATGGATGGGAAGTGCTCCATGACACCGGTCCGCTGCTGCCTTCCGGGGATGCCGATCCGGATCAGGACGGGCTGCTCAATCTGGATGAGTATCTCAATTCCACCGATCCCAACAACCCGGACAGCGACGGTGACGGTGTGCCCGACGGTGACGAGGTGGACTCGGGTGCCAATCCCAACAACCCCGACGATGACGGAACCGTGCCCCCGGAGAAGATCGTGCCCGTTGGCTTTGCGGTTTATGGCGATTACGCCTCTTGGGAAATGCTGATCGAGCCGCTAGGTGCGTCCGGCCAGCAAGCGGTCAAGGTGACCACTCCCGAGGTCGGCGTTCCGGGCTTGAAAGTGGTGAAACTCCACAAGGGCGTAAAATACAAGATCACGCTTTCGCACACCGGCAGCAAGAATGTTGCCGGTGCGCCATGGTACTGTTGGGGGGCACAGGCCGATGGCAAACCCGCGGAATTCACCTTTGAAAACTACACCTCCGCGCGCCTGCCTGGCGTCGCGGAATTTTTCACCGTCGGCTCCGGTAATTGGCTGGTGGACAATCGCTCGGGACTCCTCACCAACCATATCCATGAGAATAGCGTGCAGGGGGCGGGCAACGTCACCGCGGAACGCGAGGCCATCCTGCATCCCATCGAGATCGTCGATAAGGACAAGAACCCCCTCCTCACCGAATTGAAGGTGGGTAAAATGTATCCAGGGGTCGTTTCAGGCATGGTCCCCGTAGACCATCCCTCCGTAAATCTGGACGCGGATGCGGATCGCTTCTTCGTGCGGGTGAAAGACGGCGGCTCGCTGGGCACGATCAAGATGAAATTCGAAACCACGGACAATCCGGATGCCGGCTACGACGATGATCCGACCGAATACACCCTCGTTTCCGAGGATGGCCACGCCATCACCAAATCCATGCTACTGGTCTCGGACGACGTGGATGACAATCACGAGGAGTTTGTGATAGGCGGCAAGGCCGACAACCAGCTTGACGACCGCACCCACAAGATTCAGCTCAAGGGCTATTTCAAAATCCACTCCATCCGCCCGCCCATTAATGCCATACCTTCGGCGGAAGGCTGGGAAGAGATGGATTACAAGCTACCGGTGAAAGTAAAGAAGACGGTGAAAGTGCAGTTCGTGAATTGTAAGTATGCGTTTAGTTCGGATTGCTGGGACAACGGAAAGATTGATCAGGAGAAGATCCATTTAAAAGAACGGTTTGCCCAGATCGGCATCGATTTCATTTTCGATGTGGTCCCAGGGCCGCATATCGGAGCTTACGGCAGCTTCACCTCCGGAGAATACCCCTACCTCAACGCTTCGCGGAGAATGGTTTATCCAGAAGAATTCAGAGACATGGTTTACAGTGGCCCGTCGAATGATTTCAATAACACATTAATGATATACCTAATTAGATATATCGATGCTCCCGGCACTAATTATTTCGCCGGAATTGGATGTCCGGACGTTTTCACCGATGCAGCCGACAAGGAATTTCGCTACAAGGTTTTACTGGCGCATGACGATGCAAAAGATTTCACCTGTTCCCACGAGGCATTCCACGTCCTCGGAGATGCGGCGCATGATGTTCCCATAGACTTTGCCACCGAATACGCGGACGAATTCACTATTTGGACAGTTCCATCAACCGATGTGAACATCAGGCGGAATAATTCCTCAGTAGGCAGTACCAAACGGTTCTCCGAGGCACAAGAAGCCAAGATGAGATCTCACCCATTGGCGAAATGAAGTATCTACCTCTGATCGCAGCGTTGTTGACGGCGGCCACGCCTGCCTCCGCGCTAGACGATGGCAAGGGCTTTGAATGGATTGTCCGGCAGGGGTTCCAGCCTAGCCACGAGCCTAGCCACGGCTCTGGCATCGAGCCTAGTTTAGCTAAATTAATGGGTACCATCCGAGGGATGCCGGAAAGTGAACGCAAGGATTTCCTCGACGCGTTGGTGGGGGATACCTTGGATTTCGCCGCCCGGAGCGGTTCCGGGGAGTCGCTGGACGAACCTCGCCTTTGCATTTACCTGCTCGAAGAGTTCGGATCGGACAAACAGAAGCTCGAAGCCTTCCGAAACCCCGAAGGCTTCGGGACGATGTCCTTGGTTAATTCCGCCGCGAAGGTGCTTGCGACCTCCACGGACCCGGAAAGCGTCGCGATTCTCACGCGGATGGCAGAAGCCCAATTTGAAAAGATTGATCAAAGGGCTGCGAGAGGACCGGGCTCGGACGAGGAGGCTCCTCGCCCGGGGCCTCCGGAAGTCATCTTCCTCACGGCCCTAGTGGCTTTGAACGAGTCGATCAGTCCCGCCGCACCTGCCGTCGCCAGCCGCTTGCACGATCAATTCAGAGAGCGATACAGAGACCTCATCAATCACGAATTCGCCGCCTCTATCGAGAAGGAACTCGGGAAGGCGCGGAAGGTTCGGGAGAAGAGATTGCGGGACGCGCGGACGGAGACCCGCCGCGAGCCTTCCGCTGACGGGAATGGCGTCCCCGAACAGCGGCAGGAGCCCGCTCCGGCTGGCGCGGGCATGAACAACACCCCGGATGCTTCCAAATGGCTCTGGCCCAGCATCGGCGGTGGGATTCTTGCGCTCGCGGCAGCCTGGCTAGCGCTGAAAAAGCTATCGTACTCCGGGAACCGAACCGTTCGATGAGAATATACG
Organism: Luteolibacter sp. Populi; assembly: GCF_040801775.1. GTDB lineage: Bacteria > Verrucomicrobiota > Verrucomicrobiia > Verrucomicrobiales > Akkermansiaceae > Haloferula. The sequence goes on along the minus strand of NZ_CP161812.1, from coordinate 399,623 downwards.
TTTCCGCGCCGCCGATGGCTGACCCCTGGGCCAATTTTTCAGGCCATCGGAGCCCCGCAGCGGCGGCAGAATTTGGCGTCCGCCAAATGTCCGCAGACCCCGCAGGAGGGGCAGGCGTCGGTGGTATCGCTGCCGTCCAGGCGGGAGATCTCCGCGCTGACGATCCCCGTAGGCACCGCGATGATGGCGTAACCGGTGAGCACCAGCACCGAAGTCAGCATCCGCCCGAGCGGCGTGCCGGGGGTGATATCGCCGAAGCCGAGCGTGGTGATCGTGACGATCGCCCAGTAAATCGCCGTCGGGATGCTGGTGAAGCCGCCTTCCGGCCCCTCGATCAAGTACATCAGGGTCCCGGCGATAACCGTGATCGCCAGCATGAAGCTGAAGAAGACCGTGATCTTGGCCCGCCCGGAATAAAGCGCGCGGACCAGCAGCTCCGCGCCGTTGACGTGGCGGACCATCTTGAAAACCCGGAACATCCGCAGCATCCGCAGGATCCGGATCACCAGCAGGGCGTGAGCGCCGGGCAGCAGCAGCGCCACGTAGGCGGGCAGCACCGACAGCAGGTCCACGATCCCGTAAAAACTCCGCGCGTAGCGCAGGGGGTGGCGGATCAGATAAAGACGGAGGAAATACTCGGCGGTGAAAATGCCGGTGAAGACCCACTCGGCGATCCGCAACGGCGCGGCGTATTTCGCGGCGATCTCCGGGACGCTTTCGAGCATCACGGCCACCACGCTCAGGCCGATCAGCCACAGCAAGACGATGTTGAAGCGCCGGCCCGCGGGCGTCTCCGCTTCGAAAACGATCTCCCGCCAGTGTTCGCGGCGCGGCGAGAGCGGTTCTTCCTGTTCGGGCATGCCGCGAAGTTGGAGCATCGAAGATAAAATGGCACGTCTGAACAGCAATCGTTGACCGCCCGCCTTTGAGGCGCGAGGACTCACCCGCGTCGTTTGCCTATGAGTCGCGAGGAAGAAGCACCGGAAAAGAAGAAGAGGAAGAGAAAGCGCCGCTGGCCCAAATGGCTGCTGGTGCTACTCTTCCTTTTCGCCGGCCTGCTGGTCTGGCTGAACGGCCCAGGCTGGCGCTGGCTCGGCAAGATCGGCATCGAGAAGGCCCTCGCGAAGTCGAACATGAAGGCCGACTTCACGCTCGCCGGCACCCTGATCGGCGGGGCCCGGGTCGAGAAACTCAGCCTCAGCGGTGGAGCGATCCGCAAGCTGGAGATCGATGCCGTCGAACCGCTCTACAAGATCAGCCGGGTGGTGAAGGGCGACTGGAATGCCGTTTTGGAGGGGGTCAAGGTCAGCAAGATCAACGCCGTGATCGATCTGGACGCCGCCCCGCCCAAGGATCCGAACGAGCCGGAAAAGCCCTTCGACCCGGATATTCTCGCGGAGGCCCTGCGCAAGGCCCGCAAATTCCTGCTGCCCCTCGATCTCGGCGCGGCAGACCTCAATCTCCAGTTGGTACGTGGCGAAGAGAGCCTGATCACGCTGGAGAGCAGCGATTTCGGCCACGAGCCGGGCAGCGATGAATTCCGGCTCAAGCTCGGCACCATCGCCGCAGGACCCGGCTACGCCCTCGCCGCACAGGATTCCGTGATCCAGTGGAAGAAGGAGACCCTCGATCTCAACCATTTCGAGTTCTCGCCGCGGGTCGGGGTCAGCGATCTTCACATCGGCATGCCCTTGTCCGGCGGAATCTCCGCCGCCGGGGTCGTGCGGATCGAGGATTCCCGCCTGGTGCTGGAAGGCACGACCACCTACGGGAAGCTCCGGCTCGAAGGCCAGCCCCTGCCCCTCCACGAGGCGGCGAAAAACTTCGCCTTCGGCCTGCCGGTGCAGGCGACCCTGCGCAGCCTGGAAGCGGAATTCCGGGACTTCCACAAAGCCCCGACCGAATGGCAGGCCACCGCCAAGGCCGAGCTTTCCGACATCCGCTACGAGGATTGGCAGATCAACACCTTCAGCTATCAGGCCACCAAGGCCGGCAGCACCGGCAAAGTGGCGTGGTCGCTCGCCGCCCTCGATTCCAACCTAACCGGCGAGGCGGACCTGCGCTGGCGCGATCTGGCCAAGGGCACCTGGACCGATTTCGAAGCCAGCACGAAGCTCAAGATCCCGCAGCTTTCCCCGCTCTTCGCCGCGCTGAACAAGAAGTTCGCCTTCGTCCCGCCCGAGGCCGCTCCCCTGCCCGCTTCCGCGCTGACCCTGGACGCGAAGGCCGACATGGGCCCGGAGGCCATCCGCTCCGCCAGCGCCACCTGGCTGCTCTCGCCTGAAAAGGACGCGCCCTCGCTCGCCGGCGAAACGAAGTGGACGCCCGATGGCAAGCTCGGCGGGACGCTTGGCACCGACGGCCTGCGCGCCACTTACGCGCTCGACCTGACCGCCAAGACCTACGAGGCCGGCGCGACCTTCGAAGGCTTCCGCCCGGAGCGGCTCTCGCCATGGTCGATGGCCGCCGCGGTCGAACTGCCCACCGGGATGAATGCCACCGGCACGTGGCAAGGCAGCGGCGTCTTCGGCGCGGAACCGCACCGCGGGACTTTCGACATCCCGTCCTTCGAATGGGTCCGCAAGGATGCCACTCCGCCCCTGATCCTGCGCACCAAGGGCGACTACAACTGGCCGCGGGAAGTGAACCTCGCCAGCCTCACCGCCGTCGCCGAGGGCCAGACCATCAATGCCCAGGCCAGCCTCGCCAACCGCGTCCTGATAATCCCGAAGATCGAGTGGAAGGACGGCGAAACCCGGCTGGTCGGCGGCCAGGCGGAGATCCCCGTGCCGGAGAAACCCGGTGATGTGAAAGCCTTCCTCAAGCAGACCGAGCCGATCAATGTCTTCCTCGAATCGGAGTGGATCGACAATGCCCGCCTCGCCGCCTGGCTGCCGGAGAAGAAGTCGCCGCTGTCCGAGGGCAGCGGCCGCATCCACCTGGTAATCACCGGCACACCCGCCGCGCCGAAGCTCGACTTCGAGACCCAGTTGAAAGGCCTGCGCGTGCCGGACCAGCCCGATGTCCCCGTGACCGACGCCACCCTCTCGTTAGACGGCGCGGACGGCTCGCTCGCCCTTAAAGGCGAGATCCGCCCTGCGGGCTACCCGCCGGTCACCCTCTCCGGCAAGATGCCCTTCAAGCCCGGCGAGTGGGCGGAGAATCCCGGCATGGTGCTGGAGGAGAAATTCGAGGCCCGCGCGAACATCCCGCGCCTGCAGCTGGCCACCTTCCAGAAGATGCTGCCGAATGCCACCCAGCTTGCCGGCTCGGTCGAGGGCTTCATCGGCGGCGGCGGCACCTTGGGCAAACCCGATCTCTCCGGCGAGGTCCGTCTAAGCGGAGGGGCGCTCACCCTGAAGGATTCGGAAGTGCCGCCAATCACCGGCGGGAACGCACTGGTCCGACTACAAGGGAAGGATGTCCTGTTAGAGTCGCTGTCCGTCGAACTCGCCTCCGGCGCCGTCAAGGGCAGTGGCAAGGTCGGCCTGGCCGACGCCGCGAAGCCGACCTTCGACATCTCGCTGAAGGGCACTTCCCTTCCGCTCAAGCGCGATGAATCGATGATCGTCCGCGCCGATGCCGACCTGGCGATCCGCGGCGACCTCCAGATGTCCACCATCTCCGGCACGGTCGATATCGTGGACAGCCTCTTCTACAAGGATTTCGAAATCCTGCCGGTGCGCGTCCCCTTCACCGCGCCCTCGCGGCCCACGCTGCCGACCATCGACCCCGAGGAAAAGGCCGCCGATTTCCCCGAGCCATTCCGCAATTGGGCGCTGAATGTGCAGGTCCGGACCCGCGATCCGCTTTTGATCCGCGGCAATCTCGCCCGCGGTGTGGTCGTGGCGAATGTTCGCTTCGGCGGGACGCTCGGCACCATCCAGCCGCAGGGAAATGCCACCATCGGCGAGGTCACCGCCCGCCTGCCCTTCAGCACGCTGAAGGTGGACAACGGCGCGGTCGTCTTCACCCCCGCCGGCGGCCTGAATCCTGAACTTAACATCCGCGGCACTTCGACCATCGGCCGCTACGAAGTGAACGTCTATTTCTACGGCCCGGTGAATGCGCCGAAGACCGCCCTCACCTCCGATCCCCCGCTTGCGGAAAGCGAGATCATGACCCTGCTCGCGACCGGTACCACCTCCGACGGCCTCGAAGGAGGGCAGGCCGCCACCTTGAAGGCCGCACAGTTGCTGGTGGAGGAATGGCGGAAGGGACGCCTGCCCTTCGCCGCGCAGGTCGCCAAGGTCATGGAAGTCGTCAACCGCGTGGACGTCCGCATCGGCGAGGATGATCCCCTCACCGGCAAGCGCCTCAATTCGGCCACCATCGAACTCCACGACCGCTGGTTCGTCAGCGGCTCCGTGGACAAGCAGAGCAATACCCGCGTGCTGGGAGCCTTCGTGATCCGCTTCAAATGAGCCAAGACGCAAGACTCCAAGACGCAAGAGGCAAGACCGGAATCTCCCGGTCTTGGGTTCATGTCTTGTGTCTGGCATCTTCAAGTCTGGTGTCTTTCGCCGCCGACATCCGCATCGAGGGCCTGCAATCCATGAAGGAAGGCGAGGCGCTCGATCTGCTCGGAGACCGCCTGGAGCACGTGAAGTCGAAGCCCCCATCCCCGGCGCGTGCGAGCGACGCGGCTTTCCTGTTAGAGAACTTGATGAAGCGCCAGGGCTTCCAAGCTCCGGATGTGAAGCCGGTGATTTCCGGTAACACGATCCGCCTAATGGTGAACGAGGGCCCGCGGCTGCACACCGGCTCGGTGTATGTCCCGGGCTTCGAAGAAGAAGAGCAGGTTCGCTTGTCCCGGCTCTTCAAGCTACCCGGCCAGGAGCGCGTGCTGAGTCCCGGCCAGGAGCCGCCCTTCCGCGAGGCGGACGTGGCGGAGGGCCTGTCCCTGCTGATGGCGGATTTCCGCTCGCGCGGCTACTGGCGGGCGGAGGCCAAGGTCGAGAAGCAGGCGATCCTGCCCGGCACCGCCGAAATGACCTTCGTGATCCGCGTCAATCCCGGCGCACTGCACTACCTCGGCGCGCCGCTCTTCGACGGAGCACCTGCGGACCTGATCCCGAGCCTGACAGCCAAGGCTGCGCCGCACGTCGGCAAGGTCGCGGACACCGATCTGCTGACCACCCTGCGCGGCGAGATCGAAAGCATCTTCCGCGCGACCGGCTATCCGCTCGAAACCTTCAAGATGAACCGCATCCTGGAGGACTCCACCCTCACCCCGCGCTTCATCATCGTCTTCGGTAAACGCCAGCGCCTCAACGAGGTGTTCGTGAAGGGCGCGGTGAAGACCAATGTCGAGCGCATCACCAAGCGCTTCGAAGACCTCCGCGGCGAGTGGTTCGATGCCGAGACCTTCGACAAGCGCCTGAAGAAAGTGCTGGCCACGGGTGCCTTTGCTTCCGTGCGGGTCGAAAACAAGACCGACGAGACCGGCGAACTCGATGCCACTCTGCAAGTCATCGAGGGCAAGGCCCGCGGTGCCTCGGCCTACGGCGGCTTCGGCAGCTACGAGGGCGCGCTGCTGGGCCTCAAATACCATGACCGCAATCTCTTCGGGAATCTCTGGAACTTCAGCACCGGTGTCGAGGTCAGCTCGCGCGGCCTCTTGGGCGATATCCGCCTTTCCGATCCTTGGTTCTTCGATACCGACACCTATCTCGGCCTGCGGCTCTTCTCGGTGACCCGCACCCTCGAGGGCTACGACAAATTCGAGACCGGCCTCTCCGCCGAATTCTCGCGCGATGACCTGGGCGAGCACATCGATGCCAGCATCATCCTCGGCAGCTCGATCGTGAACATCAGCAGCGATGGCATCCAGCGCAACGAACTCGGCGAGACGGTCTACAACCACAGCTTCATCCGTGGCGATCTCGGTTACGACCGCCGCGACGACCCGCTCTCTCCCACCAGGGGTTACCACCTCAATGCGCTGTTGGAAGCAGGCCTCGTCGCAGGCGACACCAATTCCAACTACGTCCGCTTCGACACCCTCGCTGCCGGCTACATCCCGGTCACCAAGAAGAGCCAGATCAATCTCGGTGCCCGCACCGGGATGCTCTTCCCCTCTACCGGCGCAGCGGAGTTTCCCATCGACCTGCGCCTCTTCACCGGCGGTGCGGACACGGTGCGCTCCTACCGCTACAACGACATGGGTCCCCGCACCCACAGCGGCGATCCGCTGGGTGGCGAGACCTACTGGGTGGCAAATGTCGAATACGTCCACGCCCTCTTCGGGCCCATGAAGGGCGTCGGCTTCATCGATGCCGGCCACCTCTCCGGCATCGGCAATGCCTTCGATTTCTCTTCACCTGAGATCGCGGCCGGCCTGGGGATCCGGATCGATCTGCCAATCGGCCCGATCCGCCTCGAGTATGGCCACAACATGACCCAGGACCTCGGTGAGCCCAGCGGCACCTGGCACTTCGCCATCGGCGCGGCGTTCTGAGGCAGCCTCTTGGAATCGAACCGGCCCCCGACAGGCCGGAGCAACTTGCTCCGGCCACTCCGGCATCTTCAATCAAGGCTGTGTGCTTTTGAGCCGCGCGAACATCCCGCCGCTAGCTCCAGCGGTCACGCTCACCTCCACTTCAATCTCATCCAATCCCGGTGCTTCGGCATCGACCACAGCACTCGACGCGATCGTCGCCGTTGTTCCACCCGCATTCGTCTCTCCGGACGCATGCCAGTTCACCAGGTCCGTCGACCACTCGTACGAAGCCGCCACATCGGTCGCCAAGGCATTGGTCCGCGAATGATGGAAGCGGAACGAAGTGGCAGAAGCCCCGGCAACTTCGCGCAGCCCCGCATTCGTGACGGCAGGACTGGTGCCGAGCACATGCTCCACGCCGTTGGCCAACCCATCCCCGTCGGAGTCGTCATCAAAGCCGGTTTCCCCGCCAACCTCGAACCCGGAGATCCAAGCCAGATAGTCGTCGGTCGGCGGAATGACTCCCGGGAAAACCGAAAGGGCGGACCACTCCCGCGCCACCACGAACTGGTCCCACTCGGTCGCATCCGTGCCGCCCGATCCCAAGCGGGCGGCGGTGATCCAGTTGGTCAGCAGAAAAGGAGCGCTGATCAAGGGCGCGGCCTCGGCTGCAGCGAGGTCCGGGTTCACCCACAGGCTGATCAGGTCGCTCTCGAAGTCGAGCTTCACCACCAGGGTGTAATCCCTTCCCGTAAGAGGCTGGACACCGCTATACACCGGCGTCGCCGAAGGAGCACCGATCGCGAATTCACGGTTTCCCGAGGCCGGATTCACGGCATCGACCACCCCCACAAAGGCGCGCTCGGTGCCGAAGTCGAAGGCGGAGATCCCGCTCCAGGTGGAGGCCGTGCCTCGCTTTAGGTCGGCGCGGAAATAGACCGTCCTCCCGACCGAGTTCACCGTATCGTTCACGGCCCCGCTGTGTTCGTCACTGCCAACCGCGTTACCTTCCCCCGGACCGCTGAATTCGCGCTTCGCCCCGCTGTCCATTGTCCGAAGCTTGCCTCCCACGACTTCGCTGACCCCAACGGAAAAATCCCAATCGGAGCTGCCAAGACCCACGTGACCGACGAAGGAATTGTTCGCGGTACTATTGTCATAGTCGAAGCCATTGCCCCCGTCGAGCCCGGCCACCGGCCCGTCGGCATAGGTCGAGAAGTCATCGCTACCCACGATCGCCAGATCGCCCGTCTGCGGGACCGAGGCGGCCGAGTTCGGATTGCTGCCGCGCAGGATCTCGTAGTCGTCGCGATGCGTATCGCTGTCGCTGTCCGCCAGATTCGGGTTGGTGCCAGGATCAAATGCATCGGTGAAGACGCCCGAGTTGTCTTCCTCGCCGTCGAGCAAGGTGTCACCGTCGGTATCCGCTATCACCGGATCGGTGCCGGTATTGGTGGCGCTGACGAAGGTGCCGGTATCGCTCTCCACCTTATCCCACAAGCCGTCGTGATCGGTATCGGGATCGTTCGGATTCGTGCTGCGCTGGAATTCCTCCAGATTCGGGGAATCGTCATGGTCTCCTTCATCGCCTGCCGAGTCGTCGATTCCCACGATCAGGCCGTTTGCGGTTTCCCAGGCATCGAGCATCTGGTCGCCATCGCTATCGGAAGCGACCACATCCGCGAGGTCGTCACCCGCTGCCACGGCATCGAATTCCCAGCTCTCGGCGGTTACTCCGGCATCCCCTTCACCGCTGCGGATCCGCAGGGTATTGAAGGAGAGATCCGGATCGGTGCGGGTGATATGAGGAGTTCCGAGCGCCGCGACCGTGCTGGTGTCAGCGGGATTGAGCCAGACATCGAGCGTATCCACACCGGGGTCCGCCATCGTGATGCGGGCCACGACATTGGTGAGGGAAAGGGTCGAAACCGGTGTAACCGGGCCGATCAAGCCCTGACCGGCACCCGCCTTCCACTGATAGTCCCCCGGCCACGATTTTCCAATCAGCAGTTGCTCCGTATTACCACGGTAGAGGCCCAGACCTCCGAAGCTGGCCGTCGAAGTCGTCCCGGCCACATTGGTGGTTTGCTTCCCTTCGAAGGATATCCAGACAACCTTCGTTCCGCCGACCGGCGGCTCCTGCAGGGTCGAGATCAGACGTGCGCCTTGCTGATTGGCCACGGAGTCCACCTTCCCTTTGCTGCCGGTCACCACCGGTGTGCCGCCGGCATTCGTCCATGCCGAGGTCCAGCCCAGCCCGCCGTTGCTTCCGGCCAGATTACCATTGCTGTAGTTAAAATCCTCACGGGCGAAGATCGCGGCGTCGGCCTGCGGCGAGACGGCAAAAAGACAGGTGCTTAGGCAAAGATAACGAGGGTTCATGGGTATTTGGGTTTGACTGCCGCAGGTGGAGCGAGCCCGGGTCGGAACGTCCCTCCAAGCGGCGTGCAGCGGGCTTACGTCGCGCCATTTCCCAGGTTACGGAGCAATCTGCGAATCCCCCGCTGAATTGCTTTCCGGCCAAGTCGCTATTGAACTTCATCACGTTTTCCCGCATGGCTTGCGCCTCTCCATGAGCGGATCCGGTCCCATCCATCCCCTGCCGGACGATGCGGGCATTCACGGTTTCGAGTCGCTGCTGGTGTCGCACCAGCAGCGTATCTATTTCTTCATCCGCTCGATGGTCTTCAATCCGGAGGATGCACGGGATGTCCTTCAGGACGTCAATGCGATCATCATCCGCAAGCGCGACCGATTCACCCCGGGAACCGACTTCAAGTCCTGGGCCTTCGCAATCGCGCGCTTCGAGTGCCTGGCCTATCTCCGGCGTTATGAAGTGAAACGTTCGGCGCTCGACACCGGCCTCTTCGAGCATCTCGCGGAAGGGGCCGAAGCTCGGGCCGACGGTATCGATTCCTGGCTGGAAGCTCTCGCCGAATGCCGCAAGCTCCTGCCGGAGGAAAGTGCCCGTCTCCTTGATCTGCGCTATCAAGCAAGAACCCCGCTGGAGGAAATCGCCAGCCTCTGGAAAACCACCGAGGGGGCTCTCAAACAAAAGCTCTTCCGGGCCCGGACCCAATTGAAGACCTGTATCACGAAACGCCGCTCCGAAGCCGGCAATGAAGAATCCGGCTGAATGAGTAACCTGAGCCCGATTCCGGAGTAAGCTTTTAGGAACTACCGACCATGGACCACGATTGGCAGAATTGGATCGACCGCCTGAAGTCAAACGACCTCACGGAGGCCGAGCTGCGCGAGTTCCAGGAAGCCGTGGAGAGTGATCCGGCCCACCGGGATGCCTACCTCGACGCCCTGCTCGCCGAGGTCGCGCTCGAGGCGGGGGATCTTCCGCAACCGTTCGCGAAGCCGGAGGCGGAAGTGATCGCCATGCCGGTCCGCCGCTGGCCGCGGGCCGCCGCCATCGCCGCGGGGATCGTCTTGTTGGCGACGGCTTCCTACTTCGTCGGCAGCCGCTCCGGATCGATCCCGGCAGCTTCTGCACCCTCCTATCTCGCCACCATCACGGACGCGGACGGCATCGCCGAGGCGGCCGGCCTCCGTATCGGCCAACCGCTGGAGAAAGGCCCGCTTGCCATTCCGGAAGGATCGGAAATCGGAATCGCGATGCGTGGCGGCGCGCGCTTGAAGGTCCGCGGCCCGGCGGAACTCCAGATCGATGCCGTGGACAAGATCCGCTTGGCCAAGGGGCGCATCAGCACCTACGCGCCGACCTATGCGCACGGCTTCACGGTCGATACCGCGGATGGCAGCGTCGTCGACCTCGGCACCCGTTTCGTCACCGCCGCAGGCACCGCTTCGGGAACCGAAATCCACGTGCTCGAAGGTCTGGTGGAAGCCCATGTCACGGCAGAGGATCCGGCACCCCAGAACTTGAAGGGCCTCCACGCGGCCATCCTGAAGAGCGGCAAGATGGAGCCGACCGAATTCCTGGCCCAGCGCTTGGTCGTCCCGCTCGATCCCGTGCTGCAAGACCAGGATAGCGACGGCTTTCCCGATGTGGTTGAAAGCTTCTACAGCACCCGCCCGGACGCGGCTTCCGACAAGCCCCAGGCCCTGCGCATCGAGGAATCCTTCGCCACCTACGCACCGGGGCCCTTCCTGGACATGCCCGTCTCCGCGGCAGGAGCCAAGCCCGGGGCTCCATGGGGCGGTGCCGGCAGCTTCGAGGCCACAGGCTTGTCCTATGCTGCCGCCGGCAAGTCCCTGAAAACAACCGGAGGCGCGATCAGCACCACCGGCGAAACCGGCGTGGGAGCCATCCTTTTTCCAAGCTCGCGCGAACTTCCTCCGGTCGGCGTGACCTACGTGAGCTTCCTGATGCAGAATCCTACGCTACGCGCTTCCAGTCCCTTTGCCGGGCTGCTGCTTTATCAAGGTGACCGGGAGGAGCTTTTCGTTGGAAAGCTGAGCACCGGCAATTCCTTTGGCTCGCGCCTGAAGCAATCGGATCAAGACGCCTTCGGGATCCCGATGGACTCGCAGCCGCACTTGTTCGTGGTCCGGATCGACCGCAACCGCCTGGTCACCGACGTCTTCGTCGATCCAGTGCCCGGACAGCCCGAAGCATCCGCAGTCCAGCGCTTCCGTTACCAAGCGGTCCCGAATGTCGATCGCATCGTCGTGCGATCCGGCTGCCAAGGCGGGAAGTTCCCCTCCACCTTCGACGAGATCCGCGTCGGCCTGACTTGGGATTCCGTGGTTCCAGTAGCGGAGTGAGATAACAGACGGCTCTTCCCCTGGGAGCGCGGAGCCACCCGGCCCGCAGAATGGTCCCTGTGGCCGACAGCCTCGCGGAGGTCGAATGGATAACGCCGCCTTGACGGTGTGGGTCGAAAGAAGGAACGGCGGTTAGGGACCACCCGGCCGGGCAGTGCCCCGCGGTCCCAGATGGGCTGCCACCATTTTGCACACGACAGGATAAGGGGGGCCGGCGGCACCCGACGAAGCTCCCCTTTTCAAATCATCACCTCGAACTGCTGCTCCGGCCCGTCGAACCATTTGTCGAGCCAGGGCGAGTAGGTCTTCACCCGTACCGTCTTGCGGTCCGCAAGGAACTGCATCAGCCGGAAATAGCCGCCGCCATGGTAGGGCCGGTCGGGCTTCACGCCATGTTGGTAATTGGAGAGGATCTGGTGAACGTTCCGGCCACCCTTGCCCGGGTTCACGGTCCGCCCGGCACCGTCGTTGAGAACGTGGCCGTTGAGGGTGAAGCGGATGTTCTCATGCTGGGAGACCAGCTTCTGCCAGAGGTCCTCGCCGTCGTTCACTTCATCGAGCTTGGCGAGCGGGTAGGTCTTCGGATTCCATGTCTGCTTCGTGCCGTATTTCGCGAAGTCATACCGGGTATCGTCCGAGAACATGTAGGCGTGCGTGGTCACGATCACCGTGTGATGCGGGTGCGCGGCGGCTTGCTGGTTGGCCCAAGCCACCACCGGATTGCGCGGCGCGAACTCGAGCGCGAGGATCAGGAATTCACCATGCGGGGAGCTGAAACCGTGGGCCGAATTCTCCAGCCGCCCGGCCTCGAAGTATTCCACGCTGCGGCTGTTAGAGTAGTCCTCGGGCTTGAAGAAATCGTTGAGCAGGGTGCTGCGGTCGGCGCTGCCGCCGTTCTTGCCGAGATCATGATTCCCCGGCAGCAGCGAATAGGGCACGCCCGCCTTCTTCAGCACGTCCATCGCCGTCTTGGCGTTCTGCCATTGCCCGGGCAGGTTGTTGTCGGTGATGTCGCCAAGGTGGGCGACGAAGCGGATGTCATGGCTCTCCTTGTGCGCCGCCACCCATTCCGCCTGGCGGATGAAAACCTCCGGGTGCAAGCGGGTAAGGCTCTGGCTGTCCGGGAAAACTGCCAGCGACCAGCTCCCCTGCGGCGCATCGAAAGGCACCACCGGAATTTTCTCGGCAAACGGCTCGGCGGCGGCGACCTGGCCAAAGACAGGCGGATTCAGGACACCGGCGAGGGTGCCCGCGGCGAGGGACTTGAGCGAAGTGCGGCGGTTCATGGAGAGGGTTTCCCGTCAGCACTACGTCCCGCGGGTCGCCGGATTGTCACATTCCTGTCACGCGCCGATTCCCGTTGCGGGAGCAGTCACTTGCGCTTTGCTTTCCAGCCATGGCCTCCACACCGGTTCTCGTCGGGATTGACGACCTGCAACAGCAACTCGGATCCGCGGGCTGCCCGCTCCTCGTCGATGTCCGGCTGGAGGACGATCATGCCGCCGGCCATCTGCCGGGCGCCGCGAGCAATTGCGTCTACGAAGTCGCTTTCCTCGAACGCATGGAACAGCTCGCTCCCGATCGGGACGCACCCCTCTGCGTTTACGGCACCTGTGCCGACAGCATGGAAAGCCGGACCGCAGCCGAGAAGCTTCGCAAGGCCGGGTGGCGAAATGTCCGGGAATTCCGCGACGGCTGGGAAGCGTGGACAGCATCAGGTCAAGCGCCCGCAAGCTCCGCCGAGCCAAACAACCCGGTCCGCGACGGCACGCACGCCATCAATCTACAGGAAAGCACCGTCAACTGGACCGGCCGCAATCTGCTCAACAAGCACGAAGGCACGATCGCCCTGAAATCCGGCACCCTTGAAACGGCGGGAGGCACTCTAACAGGCGGCCGCTTCGTCCTGGACATGCATGACATTGCCTGTGCCGACCTGAAGGGCGATTCCCTGCACGGGGTTCTGATTGCCCATCTCCTGAGCGATGACTTCTTCGATGCGGCCAATTATCCCGAGGCCGTCTTCGAGATCAGCTCCGCCGAGCCGATTGCAGGCGCGGGTCCCGGTTCGCCCAATCTGAAGATCACCGGCCTACTGACCCTGAAAGACGCCACCCACCTGGTCGAATTCACCGCCAGCAGCGGAGTCACCGATGAAGGCAAGCTCGCCGCACAGGCATCCTTCGCCATCGACCGCACCCGCTGGGGCGTCATCTACGGCTCCGGCAAATTCTTCCGCCGGCTCGGCGGGCACTTGGTAAACGACCTGATCGACCTGCAATTGCGGATCGTCACGGAGTGAGTTGCATCACGGGCGGCTCTGACGCTGGGAGCGCGGAGCAGCGGTGTCATCAGGCAAGTGAAAATTGTGGATCGGCGATCATCCGGTTGAGAACCGAGAGCATTTTGCGCATGACCGCCACCATGGCGACCTTGGGCAATTTCCCCCTGGCGGTCAGGCGTTGGTAGAGCGCCGGGAGGATGGTATTGTGGGTGGATGCGGTGACCGCCGCCATGTAGAGCACGTCGCGCACGACGGCGCGCCCGCCGCGGATCCGGCGCTTGCCGCGGTGTTTGCCGCTGTCGCAGGGATGCGGTGCGACGCCCACCAGCGAGGCGAGGGTCTTGTCGCCGAGCAGGCCGAGTTCGGGCAAGTAGGCCAGCAGGGTGGCGGCCAGCACCGGGCCGACCCCGCACAGCTGGCGCAGGCGCTTGGCCTTGGCACCCAGGGCGGGCTCGGCCTTGAGGTGCGCGGCGATGTCCTTGTTGACCTGGCGCAGCGCGGCCTTCAACGCGGCGAGCTGGGCCTGGAGGCCCTCGCGCAGGTAGCCCTGCGCGACATCGAGTTGCGAGGAGGTGGCGACGCGCCGGTCGCTGATGAGGCGGCGGTAGTCGAGCATCTCGCGCAGGCGCACGGCGGCGGGATCGGCCGGCAGTTCGAGGGGCGGGCGGATCTTGTCGCCGTAGCGGGCGAGGAGTTGCGCGTCGATGCTGTCGGTCTTGGCGAGCAGGCCTTCGGCGAGGGCGAAGTGGCGGACCCTGCCGGGTGGCACGACGCAGACGCCGGTGCCGGCTGCCAGCAGCGCGGCCACGGCGGGGCGCTCGTAGCCGCCGCTGGCCTCGCAGATCACGCGCGGGTTCTGCAGGCCCTGGAGGCGTTTGATGAAAGCGGCGTGGCCCTTGGGGGTGTTGTCGTCGGCCCGCGGCTTGCCGCCGGGGACGAAGGAATCGAGGCGGGCCTTGGAAACATCCAGGCCGACGAAGGTGACGGAGGGGTCGGTCATCTCTTTCTTGCAATGCGAGTTCATGGTGACTCAATCAGCGGTTCGAGGTTTGACCGGGAACGGAACCGGGGACCCATGCTCCGCGACGGGATCGAGGTCCCTTGCCACAGGCGGCGGTCTCTCCGGTTCCGCCGCGTGCGGGGCTGCCACCCCGCACGCGTCCCGGTGTGGGTAATAACCCACCATGCGTGCCGCCATCAGGCAACCCGCCGCGGGTGCTTTCCTCCGACGAGCTTCCTACGGGCCCATTCTCGGAAAGCACCCGCGGCTGGCCGTTGTTTTGGACGGCGGTGCAACATACAAGCCACCCGGCCCGCAGAAGCCTCCCTTGATGTCTGCTACTTCACGCGATGCGCGCGGATACCGCCGTCGCCTTTCTGAATGCCTTCCCCGCATTCGGAGCCGCTTGGACCACTCTGCGGGCCGGTGGCTCATCCACCTCACACCCCCGTCAACAACAGCGCCCCCACGATCCCCGCCTGTTGTCCTAACAAGGGCGGCACCACGTAGGGCGTCTCCCCCAGCGGCAAGAAATACCCTCCCGCGATCTCGTTCAGGATCCGCTCCGTCTTCGCGTGGAAGCCCTCCGCCTGCGAGACCCCTCCTCCGATGATGACCCGCGCCGGCGAGACGATTCCCAGCAAGGCCAGCGCCCCGTGAGCCAGATACCAAGCCTCGGTATCCCAAGCCGGATGATCGACCGCCAAGTCCGCCGCCGCCGTCCCCCAGCGGGCCGCGATCGAAGGACCGCTGGCTAGCCCTTCAAGGCAATCGCCATGGAAAGAACAGACGCCGGCAAACCCGTCGCCCGGCATCCGCGGCACCTTGAAGTGCCCGAATTCCGGATGCAGCGCGCCGTGGATCAAATGTCCGCCGGACAGGATGCCCGCGCCGATCCCGGTGCCGATCGTGATGTAAGCGAGGTCTTCCACGCCCTGCCCCGCTCCAAGCTTGGCCTCCGCCAGCACCGCGGCATTCACATCCGTATCCAGGGTCACCCGCACGCCGGGAAATGCCTCCAGAAGCGGATCGACGATCGAAAAATCCGCCCAGCCCGGCTTCGGCGTAGCGAGAACCTTCCCGTAAGCCGGCCGGCCCTTGACGATGCCCACCGGCCCGAAGGCCGCCACGCCGATGGCCTCCGGTACGCCCCGCTCGGCCAGCCATCCGAGCGCCTGCGCCAGCGTTTGCGCGGGCGTGGTTGTGGGGAAGCGCCATTCCTCGTGCACGAGCCCGCCCGCCGTGCCGGTGGCGACCACCGTCTTGGTGCCGCCCAGTTCGATTCCCGCGATCATGCGGACCGTCTTAACGGGCTGCCGCCGCCACCGCCAGTGCCTCGCGAGTCAGGCGCGTGATTTCATCCCATTTCCCCTCGTTGACCAGTTGCTTGTCCACCATCCACGAGCCACCGATGGCCGCGACGACCGGCAGCTTCAGGTAATCCGTCAGGTTGCCGCTGGTGACACCGCCGGTGGGTATGAATTTCACCCCGGTATGGCTGTAGGGACCGGCCAGCGACTTCAGCATCGCCGTGCCGCCTGCCGCTTCCGCGGGGAAAAACTTCAGCAGCTTGCAGCCCAGCGCCAGCGCCTGCTCGACCTCGCCGGGGGTCATCACGCCCGGCGAAAATTGCAGGCCCAACTCCGCGGCTTTCGCCACCGTCCGCGGATTCAGCCCCGGGGCCAGCCCGAAAACCGCCCCCGCATTCTTGGCGCGCACCACCTGCTCATCCTCTAGCAGGGTCCCGGCACCCAGCAGGATCTCCGGGAAACGCGCCGCGATCCGCCGGATCGATTCCTCCGCCGCCGCCGTGCGGAAGGTGATCTCCATGATATCCAGCCCCCCGGCCAAGAGAGCCTCGGCCAGCGGTTCAGCGGACTCCGCGTGATCGAGGACGACGACGGGGACGATGCGTTTGGACAGAATTCGCTCAAGCATGGACGCAAAACTTACGGCTTCAGCTCCAGCACCTCGATGTTCTTGAACTCGACCGGATGGCTCTCGGACTGAAGGCTGATGTAGCCTTCCTTCAGGTCCTCACCGCCGAGGGCTTCGATCAGCGGCTTGGCGTTGGCGTCACCGCCATCGAGTTTCAGATCGGAGTATTCCATCACCACCTTGCCGCCGATGAGGTGCTTCACCAGCTTGCCGCCGCGCACTTCCGCCTCGGCCTTTACCCACTCGCCGAGCGGGCGGGTCGGCTCCTTGCAGGAGATGCAATGGGTTTTGTTCACCTTCCCATCCATCGTGATGTAGGTGCCTGGCGTGCAGAGATTCCCGGTCGATTTCACACCATTCCCGGACCCGAGCAATTGGAACTCCAGCGAGCAGGGGAAGTCCTGATCCTTGCCCATCGTCTTCGGATCCTGCGAGTGCAGCATGATCCCGGAGTTCTGGATCGCCCAGCCCGGCCCGCCCTTCACTTGATCGCCGGTGAAGCGGTACTCCAGGCGGATCTTGTAGTTCGAAAACTTGGCCTTGTAGAACAGGTGGCCGAAGGCGCTGCCCCAGTCGGTGTAGTTCGCATAGCTCACCTTGATCGCCCCGTCCTCGACGATGAAGGTCTTCTGCGGATCCTCCCCCAGAGCCTTGCCCATGATCTTCGGCGTCCAGCCGTCGAGGTCCTTGCCATTGAAAATGGAGGTCCATTTCTCGTCCTCGCATAAGGCACTGGAAATCAGTAGCGCGACGATTGTAGTGAAGCGAACGAATGGTTTCATACTTGAAAGTGAGTAACGGTGCCCGGAGCGGTCTTATTGCAGGGCTTACCTCATCGCCAATTCCTCGCAGCCTTTCAGATCGAGCTTCCCGGATGCCAGGACCGGAATCTCCGCGACCGGCACGATCGCCTTCGGGCACCACAACGAGGGAAAACCGGCATCCATCAGCTTGTAGCGCAGGTCGATGCACTCCTGCTCCAGCGCCGGACCGGCGATGGTCGAAAGCAGGATGATCGCCTCGCCCTTCTGGGAATCCGGAATCCCGACGATGGCGATCTTGCGCTCCGCCTCCGCGTCGAGGCCGAGGGCCTTGTTGACCGCTGCCTCCACGGTTTCGTGAGGCACCATCTCCCCCGCGATCTTCGAGAAGCGCGAGATCCGGCCCTCGATGTAAAGGAAACCATCGTCATCGATCCGCCCGACATCGCCGGTGCGGAACCAACCGTCGGCGGTCAGCACCTCGGCGGACTTCTTGGCGTTGTTCAGGTAGCCGGGGAAGATGTTCGCGCCCTTCAGCCAGATCACGCCCTGCTTGTCGCCGGACACGGGCTTTTCGGTCGCCGGATCGGTCATCCGGAAGGCGATGCCGGGCAGGAGATGGCCCACCG
This sequence comes from Luteolibacter sp. Populi, assembly GCF_040801775.1. Classification (GTDB taxonomy): domain Bacteria; phylum Verrucomicrobiota; class Verrucomicrobiia; order Verrucomicrobiales; family Akkermansiaceae; genus Haloferula. Next base: position 381,832 of record NZ_CP161812.1, on the reverse strand, counting down.
AACCGCGGCGGTGCGAAGGGATCACGATGGTGTCGGCCGGTGCTGTTAGATCCGGCAGGTTCACATTGGTCGCCGGCGAGGTCTCGGTCAGACCGTAGCCCTCCTGCGGCGAGATTCCGAAGCGGTCCTGGAAGGCCTCCGCCAGATTGTCCGGCAGCTTCTCCGCGCCCGTCACGACCAATTGCAGCGAGCGCAATTGCTCGGGCTCCACGCGCTTCATGTAGCCGCGCAGGAAGGTCGGCGTGGCCAGCAGGATATTCACCCCGCGCTGCGCGATGAGTTCGGCCAGGCGCTTGGTTTCCATCGGGTTCGGATAAGTGACCAAGTCGATCCCCTCGATGATCGGGTACCACAGCGTGACCGTGGCCCCGAAGGAGTGGAACAGCGGCAGGCAGCCCAGGATCGCGGCACCCGGTGCCAGATTCAGGCGCGTGCCGAATTGGCAGACATTGCCCAGCACGTTGCGATGGCTCAGCGGCACGCCCTTCGGCTCGCCCGAGGAACCGGAAGTGAACAGCAGCGCCGCCTCATCGCCATCGCGCTTCTTGCCGATGCGGAACAGCGGCGCGATCACCGAGGCCGGCAGCAACTTGCCGAGAATCGTCCAGGTGATGATCTTCTTCTTCAAGGACGGCAGCACCCGCTCGATGAAGATCAGGTCGCGGTTCGGTGGCCAGGGGAAGGACGCGATCTTGCGGACGAAGGGATCGGCCGTGATGTAACGGTCCAGGCCGGACTGCCGCATCGCCGAGCGGATCGATTCGTGGCCGGACGTGAAGTTGAAATTCACCGGCGTCTTGCCCGCGAAAACCGCCGCCAGGTTCGCGATCAGGCCCGCCTTGCCGGGTGGCAGGATGATGCCGATGCGCGCGTTGTCGGTGGACTCGCGGATGTATTTGGAGAACACCAGCGCTGCCCCTAGCACCCGGTCGAAGCCGATCGTCGAGTCGTCGGACCCGTCGTGGACCTTGTTGCGGCTGTGCTTCTTGAGGCCGAGCAGCAGGGCGTTCGCGAGCGAGGTTTTGAGCAGCGGACGCCGGGAGAACGACTCCTCCACCATCTCGTGCAGGCGCTCGCGGTAGAGCGCGGGCCCGGCCTCGGCGGCGGGGATTTCCTTGCCGATCCCGATCATCGCGTGCGGCATCGAGCTCGGCCGCTCAACCGAGAGGCAGCCCTCGCGCGGGAAATCGATCATCACCGGCAGCACCGGCAGGCCGAAGGAACACAGGGTGCGCAAGGTCTTGCCCGGGATATGGCAGGCCACCGCCGCCCGTGCCAGCGCCTTGCCGTGGACGAAAATCAGCACCCCGCCATTGGCCAGTAACGACTTCAATTCCTCGCCGGTCGCCGCCGGGGTCCCGTCCGTGTCCGAAAACAGTGCTCCGGAACCCGACTTCTCCAAGTGCGCCTGCACCGCCGGATCGAGCTTGGAATGCTCCTCGATCAGCCACGTGATCTTGCGCCCGGCGAAGAGTTTCTCCAAATGGGGCAACTCGTTGAGAGTGACCCGGGATGGGATGACCAGACAACCGCTGGATGGAATACGTTCGGCGTGAATGGCTTGGACGGGACTGGACATTGGGTCGCGGGAATGGCCTGAAGAAAATGACTGCGCTTGCAGCTATTGAAGCGAATCGCCGGGGTCAGGCACGGATTTTTTGTGCGGGATTGTCACAGAGGCTCCCCAGCGCCCGGTTCAGGAAAGTGGAAACGGCATCCTCAACCCTGCGGCATGGTCTCCAGCAGCAGCTTCTTCAGCTTGTCCCAGCGCAGCGGCTTGCCCTCCAGGAAGCTCGTCTGGGCGACCACCACCGAAACACTCCCGAATCGCTCCGGAAACATCTCCCGCAGCACGGCAGACAGCCCGTAATTCGGGTCCGATGCCACCGCCACTTGCAATTCCGGCGCGCTGCTGCGCAAGGCATCCGCCCACTTCCTGACGAAGTCCGTCTCGACATCCCGCGAGGGATCCTGGACGAGTTCGATCACCGGCGCATTCGGGCCGGGACCGGTGCGGACGGAGAGGTGGATCGCGTTGCCGCCCTTGCGCAGTTCCTCCTCGATCCGTCCACGCAGCACGTTCTGGTGGCCGAGCAGGTGCCGTTCGTCGAGCTTGCGCCGCTGCTCATCGGTGAGCGTCTTGCTGAAGCGGCTGAAACGCTCCGGATCCTCCACCCGCCGGGAGAAATCCACCAGCAGCCGGGTGATATCGCCATGAGCCAGCAGGGTCCGCAACTTCGTGGCGAAAGCTTGGGCCAGATTGAGCGAGCCGGGCGACCAGCCCTCTTCCGAGGTCACGGTCTCCTCTTGGCCCCGGAACAGCTCCTTATGCCACTCCGGAATGGCACAGGTCGCGGGTTCGCAGGAAAGGACGAACATTGACCGGACCCATAGCAGGGGTCGCGCGACCTGTCGAATGCAGCTTCGCCTTTTCGCGCCCGCCCGCCTGAAGCTGTTAGGAGGAACCGCAGAACATGAGACGACCGGATTAAACAGGTTCGTTTTTCAATTGGATCCCAGCAGGCTGATCCAATGGCCCGATCGTAACGTCACAAGAGCCGGTGACAGAGGCAACAAGAACCAAGGCACCGGGTGCCAGAGAAAGGCTATCAACGGCGATTTCTTGGAACTCCACCGAAACCAAGCTAGCAGATCTCTTGTAAAGGTCCGCTGCCAGACCATCGGCAAGCCTCTTCACCTCTTCCAGTTGCGGGGCGTAACAATATTCTGTTTTCTCGCGTAGGAGTTTAATGACGACAGGTTGTGCCATCCAAGCCAGCCCGTTGACCAATTGACTAGAGGTCTCCAGACCGTAAGCAAGATTGGAGAACGACAGGGTCCGAGTTTGGGCATCCAACGAAGGAATACTCTTCAGGACCAAGGTTTGATCCTTGAAGTGAATTCCAGTCTTCTTCTCGCGACCGCTCGCCTTTAGTCGAATCCAGAGGGAGTTTCCTTCAGTCGCCAACTCGACCAGTCCGATCTCAAGTTCCGCATCCCCAACAACCAAAGACCGTCCCGTGAACCGACTCGTGAGTTCAGCCGCAAGGGTATGGAGATCGACTCTTGCCGGAATACGAACCCTGCTCAATCTCTCCGGAGAAGATAGCAGTTCGGCGGAGGGAAGTTTCTTCGGCTTTCCCGCGGACCCGATGTCCTCCCCAAAAGCGACACCGAGTTTGCCGCGAATGCCGATCCCGCCGAGGATGCCTTGCTTCTCATCAAACGAAACCGGCTTGAGAATCATCGCTTCAGGAATGTTTTGGAAAGATACTAATCCTCCCGAATCCAAGGTCTGATCGAGATGCAAGGCGGTCCACAGTTTCTGTGCATATTTTTCAATAAGCCGCTTTCCGTTGAGCTTTGCGGGGATTTTCGCGGCTTGGCGGGCTCCCTCGGCGTCGGCACACCGAGTCATTTTTTCGCGAAGCGAGATGTCTGGCAGCAGCCTCAAAACCAACTTTGCTTCAGAGAAAGAACTCCCAACGCTCAGTTTCGGAAAAGAAACGCGCCAGTCTTTCGCAATTTTCAGACCGCTTGTAGCAATGGCCTTGCCCGCAACTTTCCACCGCACTGGAGAGCTTCCGCTTCCATTGATTGCAACCGTGATTGCCACCTTGCCGTTCCGGCACTCGACGAGAATCCGTTTGCGCTTGATCACTCCCTTGATGTGGATCGTCGGATCAGGGAGAAACCGAAGCTTGATTTTCTGCCGTTCGCTGATGGAAAGCGCATCCGGTACCTCCCGGTTCACAACCGCTTCAATAGCCTTCGGCGAAATTGTAAACGGCACGTAGATCCATGAGTCCAGTTCCGGCAGACGCCAAGAAGTTGAGGGACAGTCCGGGAAATAACCCGGTTTTAAAGTCCTGTTACGACTGAGGTCGATCAGATCCCGACCGGCAACGAAGACGAGGGGAAAGATTCCGAAAATTTTTCGGCGGTTCACGATAGTAGGGGTATTGATCGACCAGCCCTTCGGAGGGGCTTCGTAGCGACTGCAATGTGTGCCTTTCATTCCGTTCCAGCCACTACAACAAACTTCCATTTTGGAATCGTATGGGATTCCAGGATTCTTTTCTCTTCACGCATGAATGAGCGGGGAAAATTTTTTGAATCGGCGTTCTGGATCCTCGGAGGAATTTGTCTCTACTGGGAATTCCAAGTGCTGATCAGCGCTGTGCGCTTCAGGGAGATCGAGTTACCGCTGTTTGGCGTTTGCACTCAAATGGAGAGCATCATTTTCTTGCTGAGCACTGCCTGGATTCCTCTATTACTGATGCACATCGCCCTCGCCGGCTTTCAGAAGGTCGCTTGGGAAAAAAAAGGGATTAAAGGGCCAAAGCTTCCGGGTGCGATCGGGGACCATACTATTCCGGCGGCATTGGAAGCCGCCCGGGTCGGCCTGTTTATCGTGTTGGTGTGGGGCACTACCTTGCTTCATCTCTTCCTAACTGGAAGAGCCTTTCATCATTTTAGAATCATACCCTCCGGCAACGTTCAAGTCATGGTAGATAAACACTTCCTTAAGCGTTCGCAGCTTCTGGGATTTCCACTTCGCACACCGGACAACAAATCTTGGGATAAGCATTATTGGTGGGTCAACGCCGAGCGCGTAGAAAGCAGCGAAATCCCGGTGAGGATTTCTCTGCCCTCTACAGTTACAGGCAATTCAGGTGCCAGCGATCCCAAAAGCTGGAAGAATCTGCCCGACGAGAAAACGCAGGAAAAAATCGGGGCAGCCAACACGGCACCGGCCATCGTCTCGCCAGCCCAAGACAAGCGTGACGAAATCGTCTATATCGACCAATTTGACAAGGCTTATGAAAGGACCCGTGTCTCCGCCTTGCCTTTCCAACCCCTGCTTTTCCTATTGGAGGCGCTCGGCCTTTTTGCGCTGACGATCATTGCGTCTATCAACGCCCGTCGTCCTTGGGATCCCTTCACCCCGACATGGAATTGGATGAAGACGAGGCCCCGAGCCATCCTAGTTCTTTTTGGACACCGGTCTCCTCCCAGCCCACCCATTCAAACTCCATAGCTTCCCCGACTCCGAGGTGACGAGGAAAGGCGGTGCCTGAGGGCTTTGGACCACAAACCAAAGGGATTGCGACCCGTGCCTAACTTCAGGGCTACGGGCCCAGGGAATAACTTTCGCCAATTAAACGGATGCCATCTCTCTAGCTACACCCCCTAGGCCCACAGCCCAATCTGCCGGGCTTTGATTGCTTCAGATCGACGCTGGCCGGGCGCAAAAATCGGCGGACGAGTTGCCCTCGCACTCGCGAAGGGTAGGTAGTTCGCCCGGCCCGTCCGCCGACTTCTGCTCCCGGACCAGCAGGGGGCACCCCCTACCCACCCCTGGGAGGGGATGCCTGGCGCTTGCACCCGTGCGGCGCTTTCGCGCCGGATGAGCGCACGACGTTCTGCTGTTCCGCCGGGACGATTAGCAAAACGAGCATGAGAAACCCGTGAGAATCCGGAAGGAAGTTCACCCTTCACGTCATCGGAGCGGGTCCGGCGGACTTGAACGGAGCGCTCGGCCACGGTTGGCCGGCAACATCGCCTTCCGAAGATCTTCCGTCGTCCGATCCGGAAGTTTGGCGCGCCCCCGCAAATCAAAAGACATTTTGAGTATTATCCAGCGCAACCCGGCCGTTGTAAGGCGGAACGCTTCTCACTCATGTCCAGACCGACCGCCCTCGCCATTGCCGCCCATCCCGACGACATCGAGCTGAAGATGGCGGGGACCCTGCTGCTGTTGAAATCCGCGGGCTGGGACATCCACTATTTCAACCTCTCCTCCGGCAACGGAGGGAGTCTGGAGCACAATGGGGAAGAGACGGAAGTCATCCGCTCCCGGGAGGCCCGCGATGCCGCCGCCATTCTCGGAGCCACCTGGCACCCGCCCATCGCCCGCGACCTCGAGATCACCTATCACCCCGACCTTCTCCGGAAAGTCGCCGCGGTCATCCGGCGGGTCCGCGCCTCGATCGTCCTCACCCATCCCTTCGAGGACTACATGGAAGATCACACGATCACCGCACGGCTCGCGACCACCGCGGCCTTCGCCCATGGCATCCCGAATTTCCAGACCGATCCGCCTGAGCCGGCCTACCCGGACAATCTCGCCGTCTATCACTGCATGCCCCATGGCGGGCGCACGCGGTTGCGCCGGAGGGTCGCGCCGGGCGCATGGGTCGATACCGCCAGCGTCCACGGAATCGCCCGCCGGGCCCTCGCCGCCCACCGTAGCCAGGCCGGCTGGCTCGATGCCTCCCAAGGGACTAACAGCTACCTCGCCACCATGGACGCACACGCGGAAGAAGCGGGACAGGCCTCCGGGAAATTCCGCCTCGCCGAAGGATGGACGCGCCACCTTCATCTCGGGTTTTCCACCGTGGATGCCGACCCGCTTGCCGAAGTTCTGGGCGACCGCTATCTGGTGAATGTTTCCTTCGAAGAGTCTCTCGAAAACCCCGCCGCGCCGTGAAACCCGTCCGGGAACAACTCGCGCCCGCCGCCGCTGCGGAGATCGTAGCTTGCGAGCGCATCTCCGGCGACGACTTCGGCTGCCTCTGGCATTTCCATCCCGAACTCGAACTCACGCTCGTCCTTTCCGGCGGCAGCTTCCGCTGGATCGGCGACAAGATCTCCCCCTTGGAAAAGGGCGATCTCACCTTCCTCGGGCCGAACCTTCCCCATGACTTCCGCAATGACCCGGTGGCGGGTCGCCCGGTCACGAAGGTCACCGCCGTGACCGTCCAGTTCCACCCCCGTTTCCTGGGAGAAAACTGGCTCGGAAACGCCGGGATGGCCCCGATCCAGCGCCTCTTCCAGCGCTCGCTCACCGGGCTCCAGATTACCGGCAAGACACGCGGGACCGTCGCCCGGCTGATGCTCAGGATGCTGCCCGCCGACGGCGTGCGCCGCCTCATCCTGCTGTTGGAGATCCTCGAACTGCTCGCAAATTCACGCGAACTCGCCACCATCTCTTCTCCCGGTTTCGCTCCGGAGATCCACCCCTCCGACAGCGAGCGCATGGAAGCCATCTCGCGCTACATCCGGAAGAATCTGGACCGCCCGCTCTACCTTTCCGACGTCGCCCGTCATGCCGGAATGACCGATGTCACCTTCAGCCGGTACTTCCGGTCCCGCACCGGCAAGACCTTCCCCAACTACATCAACGAGTTCCGCATTGCCCGCGTCTGCCGGCTCCTCGCCGAGACAGAGGACACGGTGAGCGGGATCGCGTGGAACTGCGGGTTTGATTCGATTGCGAATTTCCAGAAGCAATTCGTCCGTATCCACGGATGCACCCCGAAGGTTTACCGCAAGCGGGCTCTCCACCATTGCTGAGGCTCCATCGGGCACACTGCCACTACGGCATTCATCGTACCTCAGCGGCTGCGGTAGCGACCGCTTTTCGCCGCCCGGAGCAGAGGCCTCCGGCGCTTGATCGAAAAGTGAACCACTATGATGGAAAAACGGTGATGCGTGCCTGGTTTCGACGCGTTTCATAGAGCGGAGCAATTCTCCCGCGAAGAACGCATGAAAACCTACAACGTCGGCGTCATCGGCTATGGCTGGGTCGCCACCGCCCACATCCCCGCCATCAACGCCTCGCGCCAAGCGCGGGTCACCGCCATTTGCTCCTCCCGCCCGCAGGATGACGCCGTCCTCTCCGCAAAGCATGGCGGCTCCATCAAGGCTTACACGGATCTCGACGCGATGCTGGCCGATCCGGAGATCCACGCCGTCTCCATCTGCAGCTACTCCAACCTCCACGCCGGGCACGCCATCAAAGCGGCGCAGGCGGGGAAACACCTCATCATCGAAAAACCCCTCGCCCTATCCTGGGAGGATTGCCAGCGCGTCGCCGCCGCTGTCGAAGAGGCCGGGGTCAAAGTTTGCGTCTGCTTCGAGTGCCGCTATTCCAGCCAGCTTCTCGCCACCCGCGCCGTGATCGACCAAGGGCTGCTGGGGGAACTTCACTACGGCGAGGTCGACTACTACCACGGCATCGGCCCTTGGTACGGGCAATTCGAGTGGAACGCGAAGCGTGATGGCGGCGGCAGTGCGCTGCTCACTGCCGGCTGCCACGCACTCGATGCTCTCCTGCTCTGCCTAGGCGATGACGTGCGCTCCGTCTCCAGCTACTCCACCAGATCGAAGAGCCCGATCTTCGCTCCCTACGAATACGACACCACCAGCGTCACCATCCTTCACTTCGCCGATGGCAAGGTCGGCAAGTGCGCCGCTGTGGTGGATTGCATCCAGCCTTACTACTTCCATACCCAGTTCTGCGGGAGCGAGGGCAGCATGCTCGACGACAAGTTCCACTCCCAGAAGCTCGCGGCCGATAAATCCGCATGGAGCCGGCTCTCCTTCAAGTCGCTCGATTCCGGCGACGTCTCGGACCACCCTTATCAGCTCCAGTTCCAGGCCTTCTTCGATGCGCTCGATGCGGGGAGGGACATGCCTCTCACCGATCTGAAAACCGCGCTTCACACCCACCGCGTCATCTTCGCCGCGGACGAATCCGCCCGCACGCGCCGCCCCGTCGATCTCTAACTTTTCAACCGCCCCGACGACACATGCCCCGGAAACTCAGCGCCCTCGCCCCCGCCTGGTGGGACTACACCACCCTCGATGACGACATCATCGCCGAGGCGGCAGCCCTCACGCCCGACGCTCTCTTCAAACTCTCCCGCCCGGGCTTCACCGTCTTCTTCCACGATACCCTGGAAGACTTCTACTGCGCCCAGGCCCTCGAATACATCGGGGCCTGGCGTCAGGCCACGTCCGACAATCCCGCCGGCATCTGCGGTCCCATCGGCCCCACCGAGCAGCTTCCGCTGGTCGCCCGCATCGCCAACGAACTCGATCTCAAGCTCCACGACGCCCACTTCTGGGGCATGGACGAGTGGATCATCGACGGGAAGGTCCCTTCCATCGACCACCCCCTCTCCTTCGAGCGTTGCGACCGCGAGCTCTGCTTCAACCGCATCCGGCCGGAGCTCGTCATGCCGGACAGCCAGCTTCATTTCCCTTCGGAGGATCACGAGCCCTTCGAGAAAACCTGGGACGCGGGCATCCGCTGTGTGGTCATGCAGGGCGGCCAGGGAGACGTCAAACACTGGGCCTTCAACGACCCTTTCCCCAGAAGCGGCCCCTATGCCGATGCCCCTCCTTCACCCGGGGAATACCGCGCGCTGAAAACCCGCATCCTCGACCTCCACCCTGTCACCATCGCCCAGAACGCCCGCACCTCCGGTGGCGGAAACGTCTCCCTCGTCCCCACCCGCGCCGTCACCGTCGGCCCGCGGGAAACCTGGAAAGCGGAGCGCGTCTCCATCTGGCAGGCCGGAGTCCATGACAACCCCTTTGGCCAGCGCCTCACCGCCCTGATGATCTCGAAGCGCTACATCGATACCGCGGTGCCCATGTCGCTCCTCGCCGATCACCCGGACGTGCGCTTCCACTACTACCGCGGCGGCCTCGGCACCTGTGCCGTCGAAATGCATTGAAACACGAGTCTCCTTCTCCACCCGGCGCGTGACGTTAAAGCGTCGGGTATTGAAGGAAAAACGGCTAACGCCGCCCCGATCCACCCCGTAAGCATCTACCATGAAAACCGGTGTCGCACGCGCCAGACTCTTCGTCCTCTGTGGCCCGCTGTCGGTCGTGGCCCTGCTCTGCCCGGCCATCCTCGGCGCACCCGCGGAACCGCCTCCGGGACGCGCTCCCGTCCAAGCCGGCTTCGCCGAACGAGACATCACCCCCGCTCTCGGCATGGAGCAGCCGGGCAACTACGGCAAGGACTACCACCGCAGCTTCCATGACCCTTGCAAGGTCCGCGCCGGCGTTTTCGATGACGGCATCAAGCGCGTCGCCATCGTCGGCGTGGATGCCCTCGCGGTTCCCCGCCATCTTGTGACGAAGGTCCGCGCCGGTATCGAAGCGAAGACCGGCATTCCGGCGGGAAACATCCTGGTCAGCGCCTCGCATTCCCACTCCTCAGGCCCCCTCGGCATGATCCAACCGGGTGAGTACGACCATGCCGACGAGCTCGTCAAAGACCTCGCTTACAATCACTCCACGACCGCCGATCCCGGTTACCTTCTCACCGTCGAGAAAGCCATCGTCGATGCGGTGGTCTGGGCCGACCAAAACAAGGTTCCCGCCAAACTCGGATTCGGACGCGGGGAGGAACGTCAGGTCGCCTTCAACCGCCGCCAGAAGCTGAAGAACGGCCAGTCCTGGAGCCACTCCGGTGTCGGCAACCCAGAGATCATCGACTATGCCGGCCCGATCGACCCGGAAGTCGGCGTCATCGCCGCTTGGGATCTCAAGGACAACCTCATCGGCATCACGGTCAACTACGCCTGCCACTGCACCACCAACCCCGGCGGCATCTCCGCCAACTGGGTGCAGTATCTTGAACAAGTCATCCAGGGCGGCCTCCAGACCCGGGCTCCCGTCGTCTTTCTGCAAGGCGCCTGCGGCGACATCACCCAGGTGGATAACCTCGCGAAATTCACCCGCCCCGGCGGCGAAGCGATGTCGCGTTTCGTCGGTGGCCGTATCGGTGCCGAAGCCATTAAGGTCGTTCTCGGACTGCCCACCACCACCGGGGCTACCGTCGATGCGAAATCCCGGGTCTGGTCGATCAAGCGCCGTGTCCCCAACCCCGATAAAGTTAAAGCCGCGAGGGAGATCGTCGAACAGAAGAAAGAGGCAGCGGACCCCACCACGTGGGCCTTCTCCAAGGAGACCGTGCTTCTCGATGCCCTCATCCGGAAAGAGCCCGAGGCCGAGGTCGAAGTCCAAACCATCCAGATCGGCCCCGCTGTCTTGGTGAGCAATCCCGCCGAGTTCTTCGTCGAGAACGGACTTCGCATCAAAGAGGAGAGCCCCTTCCCCTTCACCTGGCCCGTGGAACTCGCGAATGGATGCACCGGCTATGTCCCCACGGAGGAAGCCTTTCTTCCCTCAGGGGGCGGCTACGAAACGCGCCTGACCTCTTACAGCAACCTCGAGATCACCGCCGGCACCCAGATGACCGACACCGGCATCAAGCTGAGCAAGGAACACACTCCGGACCCCGAGCCTCGATTCCCCGAGCCCCCGCCCTTCCGTGCCCCTTGGTCCTACGGCAACCTCGGTCCCGAACTCGAATGAGCAGCAGTTCCGGCATGCCAAAGCTCCGCCGGAGCTCCATCCTGATCGCCGCAGCCCTCATCCCGGCTGCCTCTGCGGAAGAACGCGCGGGCGCTTGGGAACCGGATCGAACCCTCGCTTCGATCGAACTCGATGGACCCTACGAGGCCCGTCCCGTCGCCGCCGAGCCGCTCGTTTTCGACCCCGTCGAGATCGCTTGGGATGCGACGGGTAGCGCCTATGTCGCCGACATGATCGATTACCCCTTGGGTGGCCCGGGGGGCAAGCATCTCTCGCGCATCCAGAAACTCATCGACGCGAATGGCGACGGCGTGTTCGACCGGGCCGAAACCTTTGCCAGCGACCTCGATCATCCCCAGGGCCTGCTTCCTCACCGCGGCGGACTGATCGTCACCACGCGCACCCAGGTCCTCTTCCTGGAGGACAAGGATGGCGATGGCACCGCGGAGATACGCCAGCGCCTCATCGCGGGCTTCAATCCTTCCTTCTCCCAGCTTCAGGTTTCATCACCGCGCTGGGGCCCCGATGGTGATGTGTATTTCAACAACGGCCTCGATACCACCCAGGTCCACCCGGTGAAGGAAGGGGCCGGCGAAGCGAGGAAGATCGACGTCGCACGCCACAACCTCCGCTGGGACCCGCAAACCGGCGCGGTCCACCCGGCATCCGGCTTCGGCCAGTATGGCGGGGGCTTCGATGACTGGGGCCGACATTACTTCTCCTCGAACCGCAGTCCGGTCATGTTCGCCGTGGTCCCCTACGAGACCACGACCGCCGGAGGCCCCCGCGAGCCGCGCCAGCCTTGGGAAGACATCGTGCCGCATGGTCCCGATTCCCGCCTCTTCCCCCTGCAGATCACGCATACCACTTCGGACGCCCATTCCGGCACGAATACCTCCGCGTGTGGCCTCACGGTGTACCGGGGTGACCTGATGCCGGAACTCCGCGGCGGGATCTTCGTCTGCGATCCGACCGGCCAACTCATCACCCGTTTCCGCAAACCGGAGCCTGCGGGCTCCAGCCTCAAGTCCGGCCGGGTCGGCGAGCTGACCGAGTTCTTCCGCAGCCGGGACGAGTGGTGCCGCCCCGTCAATCTCACCACCGGCCCGGACGGTGCGCTCTATGTTTGCGACATCTACCGTCAGTACATCGATCACGCCCGTTTCTTCCCGGATGACTTCGTGAAGAAGCACGACATGCGCTCCGGCGAGCACCACGGCCGGATCTGGAAGATCGTCCCCAAAGGGGCGAACCCACGAGCCATCACGGCCGCGTCGGAGGACATTCCCGGTCTCATCACCTGGCTCACCCACGAGAATGCCTGGCAGCGCGAAACCGCCCAGCGGGTGCTCCGGGAAAAGGCAAGCGACCCAGGGTCCGCCCGCGCCATCGTCGCCGCGCTCGCCGCCAGCAAGCCCGCTAACGCGCTAGGAAAACTCCATACCCTCTGGCTCCACGCCACGCTCGCAAGCCGACTCCCCGGTGAGAAAGCCGCGCCACTCCTTGCCTTGACCGAGGGCGCCTCCCCGGAGCTTGCCGAGAACATCGTCCTCATCGCACACCGCTATCCCGGCTACTTCGGGGACAGAACGCATGAGATCGTTACCGTCACGGCCGCCGCCGGAGGTTTCCGCGCGCGCATGCTTGCCTTGGCAGGCACCCGCGCCGCTCCGGATGGGATCGAAGCCGCCATAACTTCGATCACGAACTCCGCTGAAGCCTTGGAGGACCCTTGGTTCCAGAATGCCGTCCTGATTCATCTCCAAGGTCACAGCGGGCGCTTGGTTTCGGAATTGCTCAAAGGCCCCTACGCATCTTCTCCCTCTTCCTTCAAAACCTCCTTCCTGCGCGAACTCGCGGCGGCTGCCACGAAGGACCGGCGCGATCTGCATCTGCTCCTCGAATCCCTGCGCCACCAGCCTGGCGAACTCCTCTGGTGGAAGCCCGCGCTCCTCGAAGGCCTCGCCTTGGGGCTTCCCCAGTCCGGGCTTGGATTACTATCCGCCTTCGCGGCGGATCCGCCGCCTCCCGAGGGCGACATCCGCTCCGAGATCCCCGCGCTCCTGGCGCAGGCGGGACACATCATTTCCGACCCCGCCGCGCCGATCGAGGTCCGGCTCGCCTGCATTCCCCTGCTATCCCAGCAAGCCTACGCGACTGCCGGCCCCGTTCTCAAAATCCTCCTGTCCGGCACTCAGGCGGCTCCGGTCTCCGAAGCGGCCTTCACCATCCTGCGGCGCTATGGCGCCCCGACCACCGCGCCTCTGCTTTACGAGATCTTGCCCGGCTCCAGCCCGTCGCTGCGCAAGGAGATCATCACGATCCTCGGCAATGATCCAGGCACTCTCCCCGACCTGCTCGAACGCATGGACCGCGGTGAAGTTCCGAAGTCCCTCGTCGATGCCGAAGCCCGCTGGCGCTTCCTCCAATCCCCCGACGAGAAGATCAAAGCGCTCGCTTCCAAACTTTTCGAGCGCCCCGCTTCCGACCGCGTCGCCGTCATCGAATCTTACCAGCCCGCCACCACCGCAAAAGGCGACCCGGGCAAAGGCGGGGAAGTATTCTCCCAGCTCTGCACCGTTTGCCACAGCTACCAAGGGCGGGGGATCGCCGTGGGGCCGGACATCTCCGATGTCAGGGCGAAGGACAAGGCCGCCCTGCTCAACGACATTCTCGACCCCAACCGCATGATCGAGGCGCGCTGGAGCGCCTACCGGATCGAGACCCGCGACGGTCGAACCCTCGTTGGCATCGTCGCGGCGGAAAGCGCCGCTTCCGTCGTCCTCAAGATGCCCGGAGGCCTCACCGAAACCATCGCCCGCGCGGACATCACCCGCATGGGATCCCTCGACGCCAGCCTCATGCCCGTCGGCCTCGAAGCCGGCATTTCCATCCAACAAATGGCCGATCTGCTCGCCTTCCTCCGTGGAGAAACAGCGACCAAACCCTGACTTCAACTGCAAATCCATGACCCGCATTTTCCCGACCGCTCTCCGCACTGCATCCCTGTTGGTGCTCCTTCCCCTATCCCTGCTCGCGGAACAAAAACCCGCTGCTTCCGGGCGCTCCGGGAAACCTGCCCGCGCCGTAACGGAGAAGATCAATGTCTTCGACCTGATCCGCAACGGCGAGATCTACTACCACCTCAATCCGAAGGCGGAGCTCCACGACAAGCCCGAGGACGTTTTCCTCCTCAAGGACAAAGAACTCACCATCACCGGCCGCGGCTACGGCTGTCTCTACACCGCCGATTCCTTCAAGGACTACCGCTTGGTCGTCGAATTCAAATGGACCGGCCGCACCTGGGGGGATCGCGCCGACAGAGCCCGCGACAACGGTATCCTTCTCCATTGCCACGGTCCCGAGGGAGCCCTCGGTGGCACCTGGGTCGCCAGCATCGAAGCCCAGATCATCGAAGGCGGCATGGGCGACATGCTCGTCCTCAACTCCGGACTCCCCGATGCGGGCATCCAGCAGACCAAGGCAAGCGTCGAAGTCGAAACCGATCGCGATGGCGAGAAACGCTGGAAGCCCGGTGCGCCCCGGCAAGAGATCCTCAACGGACGCATCAACTGGGAAAAGCGCCACGAGGATTGGGACGACAAAGTAGGCATCCGTTTCGCGGACGACCTTGAGGCTCCTATCGGCGAATGGAACAAGCTCGAGGTGATCGCCAGAGGCAGCACTCTCGTCTATCTCTTCAATGGCAAGAAGGTCAACGAAGCCTTCGACGTCCATCCCGGGGAAGGCCCCATCGGCATCCAGACCGAAGCCGCGGAGATGGTGGTCCGCCGCTACGAACTTCTTCCTCTCGACCAGACCAAGCCATGACCGCTCATCACCGGAGCCGTTCGTTCCTGGCAGCCGGGGTCACCGGCTTGCTTGCCTTTGTCCCGGTCCTTTCGCATGCGGATGATGCGGCTTGGGAACCGCGCTCCATTCCGGCGAAGGACGCGCAGGAGAACCCCGGCGAACCGCTCTGGTATCGCGCTCACCTCCGCGTTCCTGCCAGCCTCGTCGATCCCATCGACGACACGAAAGACCTCTGGCGTGAGTCGATGACCCTCGCCCTCCAGGACATCCCCGGTCGTTTCAAAGTCACACTCAACGGCATCGTGATCATCGAATCGGCGAATGCCGATTCCGCCGCTCCGCAACGCTTCAAGATCCCCAAGGACATCCTCAAAAACGAAGTCTTCAATACGCTCGCGATCCGCCTTGAGGGAAAGGCCGCGGCGAAGGGGCTCGTGCATCCACCCGTCTTCGGCGGCTACCTCGACGAAGTCCGGTTGGCCCGCGATTGGCTCGTCCGTTCCGGGGAGGTTCCTCCCGCAGACCTGCTCCCCCTTTCCTCCGAGCCCGCCACCGCCGCCTACAACCCGCAGGACTGGCGCCCTGCCAGCACCGTCCTCCAAGCCCCGGTTGAACCCGTCCGCGGCAAGCAAGTCGCTCCCGCGGAAGCACTGACTCACCTGAAAGCCGCGGATGACTTGCGCATCGAGTCCCTCCTCCATGAACCGGAAGTCGCCCAGCCGACCCACATCAGCTTCGACGCCCGCGGCCGCATGTGGATCGCCCAATACCGGCAATACCCCTACCCGGCGGGGCTGAAGATGATCTCCCGCGATGCCTACTACCGCGGCAAATACGACAAGGTGCCTCCCGCTCCACCTCTTCACGATCCGGGTGCGGATATCGTCAGCGTTCACGAAGACAGCAACGGCGACGGGGTTTACGATACCCACAAGAAGGTCCTGACCGGCTTGAACATGGCGAACTCCGTGCTCCACGGGCATGGCGGCATCTGGGTTACGCACGCGCCTTATCTTCTCTTCTACCCGGATGCCGATGGGGACGACATCCCGGACAAGGCACCCGAGGTCCGCCTCGCTGGCTTCGGCCTTGAGGACACCCATAGCACGGTCAATGGCCTGACCTGGGGGCCTGACGGTTGGCTCTACGGAGCCCAAGGCAGCACCGTCTCCAGCCACATCAGCCGTCCCGGTATCGATGCTCCCGATGCCACGCCACTCTATCTGGAAGGCTGTGCCGTCTGGCGCTACCACCCCGCGACGAAGGAATTCGAGATCTTTGCCGATGGCGGCGGCAATGTCTTCGGTCTCCATTTCGATGGAGAAGGCCGGCTCTTCAGCGGCCACAATGGCGGCGACACCCGCGGCTGGCATCACATCCAGGAAGGCATCTATCTCAAGCAAGGCACCTCTCCGGACAAATTCGGGCCGCCCACCAATCCCTACTCCTTCGGCGAACTCTCCCAGATGGCATCGAGCCACCCGATTCCCCGCTTCACCCATAACATCGTCATGCTGGAAGGAAGCGCCTTCCCTGAACGCTGGCGCGGCCTTCTGTTGGGCGCCGATCCGCTCCACCGCAGACTCACCGCGTCCAAGCGCATTCCTGCCGGCAGCAGCTTCACCACTACCGACACCGATCCCGCACTGACCAGCGATGACGTCACCTTCCGGCCCGTCTATCTCACCCCCTCGCCCGATGGCAGCATCACGATCGCCGATTTCCGCGAGGAATACATCGCCCATGGCCAGAACTACCAGGGGCAGATCGACCCCGCCACCGGCCGCGTCTATCGCCTGCGCGGAAAGTCCGAAGCGCTCGTGAGCGATGTGAATCTCTCGGGGAAATCCGACGCCGAACTGATCGGGTTGCTCTCCCACCCGAACCTCTGGCATCGCCAAACGGCGGTCCGCCTCCTCGCCGAGCGAAAGGCTGCAATTCCCGATGCCGCTTCCGCGCTCTCCACCGCCTCCCGCCACCAGGCCCTCGGTCTCCTCTGGGTGCTTCACCAGACTGGAGCGCTTGATGAAGCGCTGACTCTCGTAGCGCTCAAACATCCTGAGCCGATGCTCCGCGCGTGGGCCATCCGCGTGTCGGGCGATCGCAAACAACTCAGCCCGGGCATCCACCAAGCAGTCCTCGCTCTCGCCACCAGCGAGCCCGATGCCGAGGTCCGCTGCCAGATCCTCTCCACCTGCCGCCGCCTGCCCCGCGATCAGGCACTCCCGCTCACCGCAGCCATCCTTACCCGGGACGTGGACACGCAGGATCCTTTCATCCCGCTCATGGCGTGGTTCATTCTCGAATCCCACTGCGGCTCATCTCCGGACTCCGTGATCGACCTGTTGAAAAACGATCCGTCCCTTTGGGATCGCAGCATCGTCCGCACCCACATCGCCTCCCGCTTGATGCGGCGCTTCGCCGAGGCCGGCAGCCGGAACGACCTCCTCCACAGCGCCCGGCTCATTCAGCTCGCGCCATCCCCCGCCGCGCGCGATCTCCTGATGGGTGGCTTCGGACAAGCCTTCTCCGGCCGCCCCATACCCGCGCTTCCACCGGAACTCGCCGATGCCATGGGGAAGCTCGGTAAAGGGGCCCTGATCCTCCGTGTCCGGCGTGCCGATCCCGCGGCCCTTGAAGAAGCCCTCACCCTGCTTTCCTCATCGGAAGCCCCCGCGAGCGATCGACTTCAATTCGCCAGGATTTTCGGAGAAATCCCCCATCCTCCCGCCGTTCCCATCCTCCTGGCGGTGGCTCTGAATCCATCCTCCGGAGAGCTCTCTACCACGGCGCTTTCCTCGCTCTCGCTCTATGAGAATCCGGAGATCTCCACGAAGGTCGTCGAGGCATTCCCCAGACTTCCCCGCGCCAATCAGGATGCCGCCCTCGCACTCCTCGCCGCCCGTCCCGGATGGACCCTTGATCTGCTCCGCGCCATTGAAACCGGGATCATTCCTCAAGCCGCCATCTCCCCGGATCTTCTCGCCCGCCTCCGCCTGCATCAGGAAGAAGACATTAGAAATCACCTCGCGGCCCGCTTCCCCGCCAAGGCAACAGCCGCGCGCGAATCCTTCCGACCCCGGATCGAGGCAGTGAAGAAGATCCTCTCCGGCTCCCCGGGCGATCCCTACACCGGGGAAAGCATCTTCATGGAACGCTGCGCCGCCTGCCACCAGCTCTTCCACAAGGGCGGCAAGATCGGTCCGAATCTCACCAGCTACCAACGCGAAGACCTCGACACCATGCTCGTGAGCATCATCGACCCGAATGCCGAGATCCGCGAAGGCTACGGCAACCACCTCGTCAGCACCAAGGACGGCAGGGTCCTCGGCGGCTTCCTCGCGGATCAGGACAACCATGTCATCGTGCTCCGCGGCTTCGACGGCAACGATAGTACGATCCCTCGCTCCGGGATCTCCGGGATCAAGGCCGCCGGCCTCAGCCTTATGCCGGAGGGTCTCATCGATAATTTCACGGACACCCAGCTTCGCAACCTCTTCGCCTACATCCGCATCCCGCAACCGATCAGCAAGTGATCCCTTACTTAATCTCCGACTTACCTATGACGCTTTCCATCTGTCTCTCCGATTTCTGCCGCCGTCTTCTGTTGTGCTCCATCGCGGGCCTTCCCTCGCTCGGGGCCGCGGCGGAGAAGCCCGCTGACGCGGCGTGGAAGCTCGGTGCCCCGATCACCACTTACTGGGCCGGGCCGGGCTATCCAGGCGGAGCACCTCTGGACGACGCCGCTGCAGAGCGGCTCGTGAAGGGGGGATGGAATCTGGTCTGGTGCCACGAGAATGAACTGGATGTGGCGCACCGCCACGGGCTGCGGGCCCTCCTGTATCATCCGCTGCTGGGTCGGCTGGATGTCTTGGAAAATCCATCCGCCAAGGCCGAGCTGGATGCCCTCATCTCCCGGGTGAAAGGGCATGCCGCACTCTATGCCTATCATCTGGTTGATGAACCGGACGCCGGGAAATTTCCGGCATTGGGAAAAATCGTCGCCTATCTGAAGGAAAAGGATCCGGCCACCTTACCCTACATCAACCTTCTGCCCACCTATGCCAACAACTCGCAATTGGGCACCACCGGGGAAGCGATCCCCGCCTACGAGGAGCACCTGAAGCAATATGTGGAAGTGGTGAAGCCGGAACTCCTCAGCTACGATCACTACCAGTTCACCCGCAGCGGGGACAATGGGGACTACTTCCTCAACCTGGGCATGATCCGGAAGAAGGCGATATCCGCCGGTATTCCATTCATGAACATCGTCCAGGCCAGTTCATGGGTGCCGGGTTCGCTCGCGTCCCCCAGCTCCCCCCGGGTCCCGGATGCAGACGAGCTGAGGTTCCTCGGCTATTCCTCACTGGCCTACGGGGCGCAGGCCATTTCCTACTACGTCTATTGCTACCCCAACCACGAGGGCGGGATGGAGACGCCGGACACCAAACCCACGCCGCTCTATCAGGAGGCCGCCACGTTGAATCCCGCCTTCATCGCGATTGCGAAGGAACTGCAACCGTTCGAATCGCTCGCCGTGATGCATGATGGGATGAAGCCGAGGGGCACGGAATCCATGAGCCCGGACTCTCCGTTCCGCCCCATAACTCCGCTGCCCGCAATCCCGTCCAAGCCGGGTGAGCGGGTGAGAGGAATTGCCATCGGTCTCTTCGGTCCGAAGGGATCGGCACCCGCCGCGGCCACTCATGGGCTGGTGGTAAATCTGGACTACAAGGAAGACCTCACCTTGACCCTGTCCGGTCCGGGGCCGCTGGAAGCATTTGATGAAGCCTCCGGCAAATGGTCTGCGGCCGGAGACGGGAAAGTAGAACTCACCCTCCGGCGCGGAGCAGGAAAATTGCTCCGCCTCAAGCGGTAAGCAGCGCCGGCCGGGAAGGCGAAGCCCCCCCTTCCGCCTTCGCTGAAAACTGAACACTGAACACTGAAAACGAGCAAACTTCCCATGCCTTTCCTCACCAACTGCAAAGCAATGAAACGAAGCTACATCCGCGCCTTCTGCGCCGCCCTCCTGGTGTCATCGGGCTCCGCGGAGGAGGGCGGACGGGCAATCCGGATCGGCATCATAGGGCTCGATACGGGGCATTCGACGGAGTTCACCCGGATCATCAATATGGATGCGGGAAAGCCGGAGTACGCGGCGAAGCTGAAGGGATTGAAGGTCGTGGCGGCCTACCCCGCGGGGAGCAAGGATATCCCGGAAAGCGTGAATCGTGTGCCGGGGTATACGGAGGAAATCCGGAAGATGGGAGTCGAGATCGTGGGATCGGTCGATGAACTTGTGACGAAGGTGGATGCCGTTTTGCTGGAAAGCAACGATGGGAAGGTTCACCTCGAACAGATCCGGCCGGTGCTCAAGGCGAAGAAACCGGTGTTCGTGGACAAGCCCGTTGCGGCGTCACTTGCGGACTGCATCCGGATTTTCAATGAGGCGGAAGCCGCGGGAACGCCCTTGTTCAGCAGCTCGGCGCTTCGTTTCGGAAAAGCGACGCAGCAGGTCCGCGAAGGAAAGATCGGCAAGGTGAGCCATGTGGAAGCCCATAGCCCGGCGCACCTGGAGAAGAGCCATCCGGATCTTTTCTGGTATGGCATCCATGGGGTGGAGCCCCTTTTCACCGTGCTTGGGAAGGGCGCGATCCGCGTGAAGCGGACGAAGACCGCGGACGGCTTGATCGAGGTCTCCGGGGAGTGGAGCGGCGGACGGCGCGGTATTTTCCGCGAGTCCAACCAGACCGACCGCAAGGGATATGGCGGCGCGGCGAAGGGGGAGTCCGGGGAATTGGCGATGGGAAGCTTTGATGGCTACGAGCCATTGGTCCTCGCGGTCGCGGATTTCTTCCGGACCGGCAAGCCTCCGGTCTCGGCGGAGGAGACCCTGGAGATCTACGCGTTCATGGAAGCGGCAGACGAGAGCAAGCGCCGGGGCGGTGAAGTGGTCACGCTTCAGGAAACGATGGACAAGGCAAAGGCTAAGATCGCGCGGTGAAAATCAGAAGCCCTGAAGTTCCCGCAATTCATTGATTATAAAAGTGGGCCCGGTGGGGTTTGAACCCACGACCAAAGGATTATGAGTCCCCTGCTCTAACCGCTGAGCTACAGGCCCTAATTTACTGTAAATGAACCACTTGAGATAACCGGAATTTGCTCAAAATGGCCCTTTGACCACCCGCTTTGACCACCTTTGGATTTGCGCCCAAATTCCGAAGCGCCATACTCGCCCGTATGAAAGGAAGCGAGAAAGGCGAGTGGAAGCAGGTCGGCGAGAATCTGGTGAGACATGCGGGTGGGAGTTACTACCTCCGCGCCAAAGTCGGAGGCAAGGTCATTCGGATGAAGCTGGATGCGCCGGATCTGCGGATTGCGAAGCTCCAGCGCGACGACAGGCTGACCGCGCTGCGAGCCGCAGCCTTGGAAACCACGACCTCGAACGTCAGGACCATGGGCGACGCGATCACGCTCGTTTCCGACCGGCTCCTGAAAGGCGCGCATCTGGAACAGCCTACGGTCGAATACTACGCGGCGCTGATCGAGATCCTGAGGAAGACCCTGCCCTGCGATCTGCCGGGCAAGAGCTGGACCGCGACCCAAGCCGCGGCTTGGTGGAAGAAAATCGCCACGAAGTATGCGGCCCAGCGGGCGAACAACATTCTTTCAATGGCGCGCCGCGTCACGGCCGCTTTGCTTGAGTGCGGCGTCCGGCTTGATGACCCGGCGCGCGAACTCAAGCGCGTGAAGATCCTCGCCAAAAATCTGAGCATCCCTACGCGCGAATTAATCGATCAAATCATCGACTCGATTGCGTCGCAGGGAAAGCGGGCCTCCAAAGAGTCTGCGGCCTTCGTCGGCTTCCTGGCTTACGCCGGCTGCCGCTACGGTCAGGCCAAGGCCGTCACTTGGGAGAATGTCTCTCAGGACTGGATCACCTTCGACAGCGGCGTCCGGGGCTCGAAGAGCGCATCGCAGCGTAACCTTCCGATCTTCGAACCACTCCGGAAGGTTCTGGACCCTCTGCGCTACGAAGGCGCGACGGGCCCTATCTTCAAGCTGAGGAGTCCGCGCATTGCTTTGGCTAACGCCTGCGTCCGCTTGGGCGTGCCGCACCTTCGATTGCACGACCTCCGCCATTTCTTCGCTACCTTCGCCATCGAGGCCGGGGTCGATATTCCGACCGTGGCGAAGTGGCTTGGCCACAAGGACGGCGGCGCGCTTCTGATCCGCACCTACTCCCACGTCCGCGACAAGCATAGCTTGGAAAGCGCGAAGAAACTGGTTTGAATCTAACAGCGCTTCCGATAACCTGAGCGGCAGCCAACCCACGTAAAGGCGCGACAGCATGGCGAAAAACGGCCTAGAGATATCGTTCTCCGTAGTTTCGGAGTATCGCAACGTTCCGTCGTTAGGAAAGTTGCAGGCCTATTTGATTGACGATCGATGGGACGACTGGGGCAGCTATCGCACACAGTTCCACCTCGTCGTTTTCGATCAAGAGGGAAACCAGCATCGTCTGGGAAACGTCAAAATTGGGCAATTCGGACTAAAGCCTTCAGGGGTAACGGAACCTGGCCAGAGAGCTCCCAGCGTCCCTAAAGTTTTCAAAAAGCTGGATGAGACGTTCTTCTCGTTGGGACAGGAAGACGAATATTACGAGCAGCTGGGGAAGCTCCCCGCGAAGCTGCGAGACGCAATCACCCATGCGATGCGCGATGTCGTGGCCGACCGCGAACTTTGGCACGACATCCAAGAAGAGCAGGTAACCACAACCTCGCTTCTTCGCTCGGTCACGACTACGACGGTAGAGCGGGCGTATCGAAGAATGCTCGGCGGCGGAGACAGACTGACTTCGTATAGCTTCCGATACGACTACCCTAAGCGCGGCAAGGATGCGGACTCTACCCCGCTTAGCTTGGAGTTTCAGGTTCGCCCAGAATCGTTTCCGCCAACAAATGTTCACGTCATAATCGGGGGCAATGGCGTCGGGAAGACCTATACTCTGACGCAGATGGTGAAGGCGTTGGCCGCAGGCGGTCCTCACACTGGAGGAGATTTTGGATCTTTCACTTCCGCTGAGAACGAGTGGAACTCTGAGGCATTTGCAAACGTGGTCATGGTTTCCTTCAGCGCCTTCGATCCCTTCGACACGATCGACAGCAGTTGGGAAATCAAGGATGGCATGAAGCATTCCTACATCGGCCTCAAGGAATATGACGGCTCACCCAAAAGGGCCAACAAGCCGAAAACTCCGGAACAACTCGTTGCTGAATTGGACCGAACTATCGGCGCCTGCTTGGTGGGAGCTCGGCGGAAACGGTGGATCGCAAGCCTGAAAACTTTGGAATCGGATCCCGTGTTCGCAGACTTCGAAATCTCCCAAAAGCTCTCCGAGGCGAAGGAGGAGTCGAAGCTCCAACCTTCCTATCCCCTTCTCAACGAGCTGAGTTCGGGACACAAGATCGTGCTACTAACCGTAGCCGGCCTGATCGAAAAGGTTGAGGAACGGACTCTCGTGCTTCTGGACGAGCCTGAATCACACCTTCACCCGCCCCTCCTCGCAGCCTTCGTCAGAACGCTCTCTGACATCCTGATCGATCGCAATGGCGTGGCGATCGTAGCCACCCATTCTCCTGTCGTATTGCAGGAAGTCCCGAAGAACTGCGTTTGGAAGCTGCGCCGGATCGGATTGGAATGCGTCCCCGAGCGCCCGGTGATCGAAACATTTGGAGAGAACATCGGAGTTCTTACCCGTGAAGTCTTCACCCTTGAAGTCACCGCTTCGGGGTTTCACCAAATCCTGAAAGAAGTCGTGGCCCAAGTGGACACTTACGAGGAGGCCGTCGAGAAATTCCGAGGAAGGCTTGGCGGTGAAGCTCGCGCCATACTTCGAGCGATGATGTCTAACAAGGATTCGGACACGGATGGTGACTCATGAAGCCCCTGCCGAAGCCCACCGACGCTAACGGTCTGCCTCTGGTTCCAGGAGATGTTTTTGATCTCTGCCTGACCAAGATGACGGACACGGACTTCCATGACAAACTCGTGTCCATACGCGCGCAGATCGTCCGCGGGGCCGTGGATTACGACGCTCGCGCGGAGACATGCGACCTTCATCAATTCGCGACCTCTGCTTCCGTCGGCGATGTCACCAAAGCGGAGATGATTAAGGTCTATAATCAGCGTTTTGCGGCGGCTGCTGGACCGGGCCGTGAGGTGTATTACCGAATAAGGAAATCATCGCCAAATGACCGGTGCCCGCTTTGCGAGATCGGAACCGCCAATACCCTCGACCACTACCTACCGAAAGCGCAGTACCCACTTTTTGCACTCACGCCTCACAATCTTTATCCTGCCTGCACGTGGTGCCAAGGCGCCAGATCATCAGGAGCAATCACCAGCAAGGAAACGCAAGCCTTTCACCCCTACTTCGACAACTTTGACGATGCAATCTGGCTGACTGCGGAAGTGGAGCAGTCAGCGCCAGCAGTCTTCAAATTCGGAGTTTCAAAACCAGCCTCTTGGAACGATCTGAAATTTGAGCGCGCGAAATGGCACTTCAAAGATTTCGATCTCCAAGAACTGCTCGCCACGAATTCCGCCAATCAACTGACCGGCATTCGCAATCGCCTGCAGAACCTTCTAGATGACTGCGGCGCAGCCGAAGTTCGAGCACATTTGTCGGAGGAAGAAGCAAGCTGGAGAGCCTCTAACATGAATTCTTGGGAAGCAGCATTCTACGAAGCCGCAGCTTCCAGTGACTGGTTCTGCAATGGCGGCTTTGCAGGGGTATAAGGGCTCACGCCCCCCCTTTAATATAGAGATCGAGCGCAGCGCTGGTAATGAGCGTTTTGTGGATGTTGGGAATCCGCGCCAGTCGTCCTGCTTCAATGTGGCGGCGGATGGTCTTTTCGCTTTGACCAGTCCTCTGCGCGGCCTCGGCCACAGTGTAGGTGGCGCGGCCTGTCGCGCCGCCCACCGTCTGAGCGATCAGCGAGGCCAATGCCTTCAGCTGGTCCTCCGGCAGGCGCAATTCGACGACAAGGGGCGGGATCATGGCTTTTAGAAACGATTGGCTCAGCGACCGCGGTCTATCGAGCGTTGGTGATCGCGTTGAATTTCACGGAACTTCTCCTTCCAGGCGCTGAGCGCGTCCTGAATCTCTTTGCTGCGCTCAGGGTCGGGCTTCTTGCCGTAGCTGGAGATCAGCCGGTCCACTTCCTGTGGTTCGATCAGGGGTCCGTTGGGCGGGTTCATATTGAAAAGGGGTTAGGGTCGGATTGTTTCAGCGGTTCACCCTCATGTCCTCGTTGATGCGCTCGGCGAGCTTTCGCCGCCCAAGCGTCAACCAATCGCCCACGGTCGAAGCCGGAACCGAAATCAGGCCCTCGATCTCTTTACAGGTGAAGCCATACCGGGCGTGGAGCCAAAGGACCTCCTTTTGGCGGTCGGTAAGGTCGATTCCCGGGTATTCGGCCCAGAACCTCTCCTTCAATGCAGCCTCGCTTTCGCTATCGAAAGTATCGGCGACCACTGGAGATGGAAGGTCGGGCACCTCATCAGAAATCACCTCGCCGCGGCGGACCAAGCGGCGGTAGTAATCAACGAAAAGCTGAAAGGCTTTCCGCCGCAGAAGCGGCAGCGATTGGATTTTGTCTTCGTCGAAATGGAGGAGCACGTAGACCCACAGATCCTGAGCAAGGTTTTCGGCATCCTGGCGCTGGCCCGCCAGCCTGTGAAGGTAGTCCACCAAACAGACATGATGATCCTCCACGGCTCGGCTCACGGCGCTGAGACGCCGCTCGAAGGCGGCGTCAACCTCATCGCCTCCCGGAGTTCCGATATTAACATCCTCCACGATTTTCATCTTACTAATCGGTGATACGATTGGGAGGCCAGACTCATCCGGCAGTCGCCGAAAATTGTTCTCACTATCTTTCACGGCCTTGGTCCCGTTGACGGGAAGCTGCCCTCTCGGAAGCGCGCGCCAAGGCAATCTCCAGCCGATCCCGCGGTTGGTCTTCACGTTCTCGAAGCCGCTCAATGCTGCGCTCAAACCGCTCTTTCTCAAGCTCCTGCCGGAGACCCATCTCATTGAGCGAACGCCGGCAGTCCTCCCTGACGTGCTCAACGCTCGCCCTGAACTGGCTCACTTCTCTCCGGTAGGTCGTGAGCTGGCTCTGCATCTCCACCCGATCCTTCCGGGTGAACCCACAAAGACGCTTCCACAAAGGGGCCTCGTCGATTCGTCGGCGGAGCTGTAACAGCTTCGCCTTCCGCTCCTCTAATTCGTGGTAAGCCCGCAGCCGATGCTTTGACGTCACGATCCGGGCGCGCAGCTGCTCAATATGCCGTTGCCGCTCCATCCGATGGCGCTCCCGCAGCTCCTGCCCCTGCTGTTCGGCTAGCTGCTCGAAGGCCGATTTCTCCTTCGGAGGAACCGGCTTGGATTCCTGCTCCGTTCCGGTCCCATGCCCTTCCGAGGCTTCAGGTCCCAACTCGGGCTCGGCTGCCTTTTCGTCAGCACGATCCGCCTCCGCCTCCGATCGAGAATCGGAGCGGTCTGCGACCTCACGGTCTCCATTAGCGCTGTCCCGCCCCGGTTGCTCTCGCTTGATGCGCTCCCTTATATCAGCGGCAACCTGGTCAGCATCCTGCAAGGCGAAGAGATCGAGATCCGACATCCGACCCCTCAAATCCGCCGCCTTCACATTCTTCAGCAGCCGCGCGGGATTGTGAATCTTCCCGTGAGGATCGACTACGACAATCCTCTTTCGACCCTGCGCCAAAGCATATCCGCTGGCGTCCAGGAGTTCCTTAAACTCGCTTCCATTGCGAGACCTCTTCCAAGCCTCAGCAAGAACCGGATCCTCGTAAAAGGATTCGTTCCCCTGTTGGCGACGCTCAAAGTTTTTCTCCCGCGCGTCGCAATAGACCTTCCCATTCTCGCGCTCATACTCCCGCGCGAAATCTGAGAGCTTGCGTTTTGAGTTTCGGATATCGCCAGCCATACCAGTAATTGGATGTACACGGTTCACGACAATGTGGACGTGCTTTTGCGGTTCGTCTTCATGAGCGATGATGACAGCTTCATGATCTTCGAGACCTAGCTTCTTAAGAGCGCTGCGCGCCGCCTCCAACATATGCCCGGCGTCCGGCGACTGCTCCGGATGCCAGGCGAGAGAAAACGCGAACACCGGTTTCTCTAATTTGCGCCCAGCGCGCGATTGCCCGGAGGCTTCCTTAAGCCGCTCTTGCTTGCCAGCCGTGTAGGCCATAACGCGCCACGCCTTGTCGGCGGAGTCAGTGTTCATGTTCTCCACGCTGGTCCAGGCAACGCGCTCGCGCGTATCCGCGTCCTTATCGTGCATGTAGTAAAGGAAGGCGCCCTTGAAGCTAGTGCCGCCGCTGGCCACGCGAGGAATCATGACGCGCCCTCCTCTAAAGCTTCGTCGATAAGAGCGTCGATGCGACGACACAGGTCGATAATCGCTGGCGGCATTGCGCCCAGCATATGGGCGCGCTTCACCAGTTGGTTGAGATTCTGCCCGATGCGATCGACCCGTTTAAGAAAGGCGGAATCATGCCGACGGTGCGTGGTAAAGGTTAGCTTGCCGCCGCACGAGATGCGGCGCGCTAGCTCGTTAACGGGCAACCCCGCCTCGTTAGCCTTCACGCATAGCCGAGCGTACTCGGTTTCAGTCAGGCGAAAAATCACCTGCCGCGCGCGCTGATCATGAGCTGATTTCCGGGGACGAGGCATCGCTGAAAGACGTTCGCCAGCCTCGCCCAAAGCCAACGCCGGTAGATCGAGCGACTGCTGCCAGCCACCCGGCGCCTACCGCCGTGGGGATCCAACGGGGGGATCCATCCCCCCTTGGCGAGACCGTTTATGTTTACATAAACGCATCTCGCTACTCGCTCATCCGGCAGGTCGCGCATTTCCTCAGAACGCCAGCCCGCCATGCTGGGCCGAGACTCCCCAACCTCGCGACTCGCCGCACCATTCCACAACACACAGCGGTAAAGGCGGTGAAGCCATTGAAGCGAAATACATTTTTGGTCGCCCATCCTCGCTGAGGAAGAGCTTGCCCCAGAACTTGCAAAATCGCCCCCTATTGGATATTATGTCCACTTCTCAACTCGCGCTGACGGAGGTTTAAGTGGGCGAGATTCGTATTGTCCGTGACAATCCCTGGCTACCGGAGTGGGAACCAGCGGAAGGTGAAGAGATTGTGATGGCACCCCTCTTCAATAATGTAAGTCTGAATCAACTCACAGAACACTACCGAGGAAAAGACTCCATGGTCTGGGTTCAGGTAAAGCTACCGTGGCCCGTCTACGATCTACATGAGCGCATCTATCTTGGGCTCCGTGGTGATGAGCGATGGAAAGACACCGCCCTGAACAGAGTGGTAGAGATGGCGTCAGTCGTTTTTGGAAAGCACGTACCGAGTCGCAGTAACAGCGAGGTGATCAGCCGCCCCTCAACACGCTTCCTCTTCGACGATTTCCCCACCGGACGTCTAGAGAAGGCCGCGATCATCGAGAGCCGCCGAGCTGAATTCAACAGGCTCGCGCAAAACCATCCTCAGAAGTATGGGGTTGTCTCACATCCCTTATTTCTTAAGGAATGGAAAGAATGCACTGCCTTGCACAGAAAGCGCAGAGCCAGTCCATACGACGAAATCGAATATTATATACGTCGCAGCGCCGGATTGGTCGGAAGCTTCAAGGAGCACAAGGGAAATCCAGTTAGCGCTTTTTTGGGCGCTTCGCCACCAGCTCCTTGACGAGGCTGTCACCGAGCGAGTCGGAGGAAGTCAGATTCCAGATTTTCCTGAAATCATCGTCGAAGTGCTTTGCCGCTTTGCTGTTTAGGTCGCGACATTCGATGATCGCACCGGTTCTCGCGCCAGCGGTCGCGAAGATATTTCCGTAGAAAAGGGCGGACTGACCAATTCGCAACGCGAGACCCATGGGCCAGAACGGGCTGTATTTGATCTCAAATGACACGCCACGCTTGCCTTTTCCCCTTGCGCCATATTCCAGCAATCTTGCTGCCTGCTCCTGCAAGTCCTTTGTGTGATTGCCATCAACGAAGGCAAACCGCACCTCGAACACGCTGCTGCGCGGATCAGCGAAAATGCAGCGAAACTTCCGAAGGGGTTTTTCTTTCGAAAGCTCATCAATGAGCTCCACGAACTCATAGTAGTTGGAGAAATAGGTCGTAATGATGTCAACGGTCTCGTTTCGGCCCAGCTTTCTAATCTCCTCGGCGACAAGATCCTGCGGCCATCGCCGGTGGACTACAAGGCGCTTGGGGCCATGCTCGATGTAGTCCCGGGCATTCTGAAGGAGCTCGATCGCGTCGTCGTCACTCTTGGGGGTTATCTTCTGTGGAAGGGGGTTCGTGTGGGCCAAGATTCCGCGTTTGTCCTTGAGAAGCAGAACGGAGGTAGAGGCCATGGGAAGTTTTTCAAAATTAATTCCTGTGAACAAGCCCTCAAGCTGATTCTGCTTTGGAAGAAGGTGGCTGAATCGATACCGAAGAGTCAGCTTCTCCGTCAGGTTGGGATGGTCGCAGCTCAGGCGAAAGATCACGCATTCGCTTTCAAGTTCGATCTCACCGTGATAGTGGATGGCCCCTGTAGAGGTAAGGGTAGGCTCATAGATCGCATAGAAGACCTCCTTCTCGGAAACCACGCAGAGCATAGCCTTTGTGATCCGGGACACTCCCCCTTGAGAGGTGTAATGAAACTCCTCCCAAGTGCCTCGCAGCATTTCTATGGCTCCGGGAGGAAGCAATCCACGCTGGCCTTGCGCGTTGAGGTCATGGAGAAGGGTGAGTCCGGGGTCATAATGCAGCATCGCTGGAAGAATCCTTTCGATCAAGGCCTGGCTCAAAGGCCTTCCCGCTCTGAGATTTTTGAGCGAGCCCTCGCTCGGACTGCCAGCCTTACCCCAGGCTCTGAGGTCTCCCGTGGCTCGCGAGATTGGTTTCACGAAAGCTTTGATCGTCAGATCGAGTGCGTCCAGCCACCGCAGAAATAGTTGGCCTTCCATGATGTAGCTGCGCCGGGATTTTGAGAAGACTCTCTGCGCGACGAGACTTTTGAATAGGTCGGGAGGGGTGTGTTTCATGGATTCAGGTTAGGGCGAAGGAACGCCATGTAGATCGGACAATCCTAGGACAGCCTAGGACAATCTCTGCGCAAAGTAACGAAAATAGCTGTTATGAATCAACGAGTTATTTTTGCCCTATTTTGCCCGACCGAAGACCTGATTGCCGCGATGGGTTTTGGGCGCAACTTCGAACCAATCGCAGAGCGCGTCACCACCAGTGCACCCGGCTGCGATTCCGAAGCCTTCCGGACTAAGGCGACAGACAAACTAAAAGACACCAATGAAACCGAATGATAAAGGCGCCCAAGACGCTTACCGCGGTCTGGGCATGGCATCACCGCAGTCGTTTTCGAACGACATCAGCCGCAAGGAATACAATGCGGCTTACGAGCGGGAGCGGCAGCGTCAGTTGCAGCAATGGAACCAGCAGAACCAAGGCGGCAAGAAGTAACCGCCATCCGCTGCCGTTTGAGGGAGGGGCGGCTCCGCCTCTCCCTCTCTGCTCCGCGAGCTTCTCAAACTCAACAAGAATCCTCTGAACTTTGAACCTTAAGAGTCATGTCTGAAAGCCTCTTTAAAAACTTTGAACGAGGAGTCGGGGCGCAGTCGAACCCGCCTAGCGCAACTTTTGCCCCCGAGTCCTCTATCGCAGGAACCCTTTCCCTACAATTCCGAACCCCGAACAAACAAGGGAAGATCTTCCTGGGCACGGTGGGATCCGCAATTAAGGAATTCCGTCTCCCCGATGAGCGGTTGGAGCGGCATGCTTCGGGCGGCAGCGCAGTTGGGGTCGCGGATGATCGACACATTGTAACGATTGCAGGATCGCGCTCTGGAAAAGGGCGAAGCACCATCATCACAAACCTAATCACCTATCCGGGTTCGATGATCGTAATCGATCCCAAAGGCGATCTCGCCAGAGACACGGCGCTATGGCGATCCGAAGTTTTAGGGCATAAGGTCGTAAACTTGGATCCATTCGAAGCCTCAGGGGAACTCGCCCGCCTCCTAGGTGGGGGATATAATTCACTGACGTTGATTCATCCCAAAAGCGCGACTCAACTTGAGGACGCCGGAAGAATCGCAGACTCCCTAATCGTACCATCTGGCGCCAAGGACCCCCACTGGGATGAGAGCGCGAAGCAGTTTGCGGTAGGCGTCATCCTCCACGTCGCCACCTATCCTCTCTACAGGAACGTTCGCAACCTTGTCACCGTCTATCGGTGCATCATGGAGAGGTCTTCGGCACTGAAAGCGGAGATGGCGGAGAACAATGCCGCGGAGGGGGCGGTAATTGCACTTGCGAACCAATTCTTCGACAAGCCCGACAATGAGCGCAGTTCGGTCCTCTCCAACCTAAGGCGTCACGTAAATTTCCTCGGGTTCCCGCAAATGGAGAGCGTTCTCAGCGCGCATAGCTTTGAGCTTCGCGATCTGAAAACTTCCCCTCTCACGGTTTACTTAAGCCTCCCCGCCATGCGCATGGGGATCTGCGCTGGTTGGCTGAGATTGTTCGTCAATCTTGCTCTCGCAGCCTTTGAAGAGGAGAAGACCAAACCTCCTTTTCCCGTTCTGATGTGCATGGATGAGTTCGCCGTCCTCGGCAGGCTTCAAGCCCTCGAGGATGCCGCCGGCCAAATCGCAGGTCTTGGCTGCAAGCTGTGGCCCATACTCCAAGACCTTGGGCAACTGGAAGCTCTCTACGAAAAGAGATGGGCAACGTTTCTGGGCAATGCTGGCACATTGCAGTTCTTCGGCAACTCCGACATGAAGACATTGGAGTGGATTTCGAGTCGTCTTGGAACATGCACGATCCAGACGTCTAGCAAAAATAGCGCTGGCTATATGGAGCGGGCCAACAGCGGCAACACGGGACAATCGTTCAGCCAAAGCGTCCATCCGCTCATGACCGCCGAGGAGATCTCTCGTTTCTTCGGCAGGGACGACGAGTTGGCGCGACAGCTCATTATACGCCCCTCTTCAGCCTCGCTTGTCTTACACCGCGCTTACTACGACTCCCATCAATTGTTTCGACCCTATCGAAAGTTCATGAACATGCCTGAAAAATTATGAATCTAACACGCAACTACCCGCAGTTTCCTGTCTGGCCCGAAGTTCACGCGGACCTCAACGCCAGAACGGTCTTCATCGCTACTCAACACGTTACCTTGATTCGCTACCTGATCGCAAAGGTGTTGATTAAAGCAGCCATCGCAGGAGCATGGATCCTGGCATTTGGCCTCACAGTAAGCGTTCCTGAGAAGAACCTGGAGGTTGGCCTATGCGCCTTCTTCCTTTGCCTCGCCGCAACCGGCGTCATCCTGGGAACGCCAACGCCGCAAATACTGGCCAAGCTGATGTTCCCTAGTGAAACAAAGGTCGTATTCACGCCAACTCACATCTGGGTCAATGGAAACCGGTTCGAACGGGAAAATGTTCTCATCGGCTTCAGGGCAGCCGGATCGCCAATCCCTTGGAAGAAATACAATCGGTTGCTGAGAGAGATGGCAGAGAACAAGTTGAGCAAGCACGACGAGGCCAAGCTCGATTTTTCGGTGGTTGAAATGGTCTACGGGGGCCGGCCATTCCGAATCACAAACGTCCGGTCCGTGGAGGCAGCCCAGCAGTTTGCTGTCGCATTGCAGATGGCCTCCGATGCCTCCTTCCAACTGCAACATTCCGCTCCAGAGGCACCCGAATCGCAGTCGCAGCTCCCCAAGGCCGTCAGCGGGGGGCCTTCTCTCGAATAAATCGCCAACCACACGATCATATGAATGAAAGCATCCGCGGGAAATTCTCCCTGGCGCACGATGCCAAGGAGGCCAAGAGCTTGCCGGCAGAGGAGGCAGAGGAGTATAGTCACTTCACGTTAGAGTATAGGCCGCCGCCCGGATTCGCGCCTGCCGGAAATACCTGGAGGGGCCCAAATTACTCCATCGCCCAGGCCGAACCCAGTGATCCACGCTTGATCGAAGAGCCACATCAGGCGTTTGCAAAGTCAGCGCAGCGCCCTCCTGAGCCTGAGCCTGAGCCTGAGCCTGAGCCGAAGGTCGAAGCCACGCTACCCAGCCGGGAAGAAGCGATACGACAACTTGCTGCCGAACTCTGCCGGCCAGCATCACCCCAAAGGGAGCACTTCAATGAAATATCCCGCTAATTCCTCTCGAGGAGAGGCCGACTCCCTACTTGCGAATGAACAGAATGTAGATTCTGTCGCCGGAGCAAAAATTGGGGCAAATTGCCGTAATTTTCAAGCGATTAGTCCACGCTGCCCCCCAAGCGACGGACAAATGCCGTCTTCGATTGCTCCGATCAAGGGGGCCTCGCCTCACTTTTCGCTCCGTAGATGGGAAGGTGATTACTCTACATCCCCGGATCAAACACAAGATCTTGCCGCGAGCCTAGCCTATCAGGGCCTCGCCTGGATCGGAATTTCGAGGATCGGTTTCAGAGGTTCCAGTTGTGTTGCGTATTTCCTAACGATCTGGTCATAGAAGTCCTTCGCGTTCTTTGCGCAGACCGTGATTACAAGTGCATAGGGCAGCTTCTCGGCCGGACGAAAGTCCCGTCCCTCTAACCGGGCATTATAGTGGATGTCAAAGCAAGGATTCTGCAGGGAAGAGGCCCGCATCGTCTTGGACGCATGCAGGCAGTTTTCCCACTTCCAGGCATCTCTCCGCAATTCGTCTTCGGTTGCCCCGGTGGGCGAGGAACCGAAGAAGGATTTTGTGTCGGCGTGCATTTGGTCACTGCGAGTGAATTTCCCATCATGAGGCCGGAATTTCAGTTCCAGCCCGGCACGGGTATAATTGCTCGGATGGTGTGGATCAGTCTGCGACTTGTAGCATATGGTCGCCTTAACCGTCACGTTTCCAACGATCTTGCTCCCGGGCATTGGAATGGCTGCCCGGATATATTTTGAGGGCGAGATCTCTCCTTGGTAAACAACTCTTACAGTATTGTCGTCGCACAGAACGATGTCATCGAGAAGCGCTGAAATTCTACCCCATCCAACTTCCTCATGAGGGTGCTCGCTCTCCTATACCGTATGTACTAGCAGCGATCGTATCGCCAGATTGTTAAGGTTGTTACCAAAATGAGTCCTGATTCCGGTCGCCATTCTCATCGCGCTGGGGGCTGCGAATGAAGTCCCACCCGTTGCTGCCAATTTCGGCGTCATATCGGCATTGAGAACGATGAAGGGTCGCTCGAAAGCGCCGCCAAATTCGACGAGATCCGGCTTGACGAGCCCAGGACTGCGGCCTGGTCCGATCGAGCTGTAGGGCGCCCGGCTCCAGACTTTCTCTCTGCTGTCGCATGCTCCAATTGCCAGAGCATTCACGCAGTCCGCAGGCACCTGGACCCGATTGAGCCTTGTGATTGAATCACTCTCTCCATCGTTCCCGACAGCTATCGTGGCGAGGGTGTCAGAATGTGCAAGACGGTCATCCAGCACGGCAGTCCAAGCATGAATCTCGTCGTCTTCGATAGGCAAGCACGGCCCGATGCTGAGATTGACGAAGTCATACTTCCTCGAGGAGAGGACAACCTCAATCCGCTCCAATACTTCATACAGCTCATAGGGGTTCTGTTCGGGAGAGCTGTCGATGACCCGATAGTGGTCTATCTTGCTGAACGGCGCGGGGATCGGGGACTTTGGATCAATGTGGCCGAACAGTGCTGCCGAACTGACTCCCACTCCATGCTCCAGGAGTTCCGCTGTCGCGGGGCTCATTCCCGGAAATTCAAAAGGCGTCACCCAGCGGGTAATCGGATGCGTCGCGGGGATCCCTCCATCAAAGATGGCGACAGCCGGAGAATTGACAATTGGGAGCAGCGGTGGCAATTCGGGAGCAACCGTCGGAATACCGGACGAGCGGATTGTTGGACGTAGGAACCGAAGTTCAGGCATCTTACGAAGTGCCCGCACGGGGGAAAAAGACGCTATCTCCACAGCGCGCTCGGCAGGTGCGACTACTTCCAGAAAACAAAGTCCTTGGGCAAAGAACCGCTTCCTGAAGGTGCCTGGAACCCTGCGGGCTTTAAAGAATTCCCAGAATTGATCTATCACATGCAGTTCCAACTCTCCCGCATGTAGTACAAGCTCCATTGGAATCTCCCCCTCGCGCGGAAGCCCGCCTTTGATCTTATTCTCGGGAGCCGGCGCAGAAATCGCTTCGATGCCGACAAGATCAGAAGCGCCCTTGTGACTTTCCGGCCATTTGCCAAGGTCAGCACTCCAGTTCCTCAGGACGCTCCGGGGTGCCGAGGCGAATAGTTGGGTTGACATGGTTTCTTCCGGCTCGCGGTCTCGAGATCGTTTCTCGGGCTTAATCTTTTGGGGACGGCTTCCTAGCAGCTCCATGCCAATCTGACTGAAAAGATCCTGCGGGAAATAGGACTTAGCGAGATACTCCGGATTGAGGGTGAGCATGATCACCGCTCTGTCGCCGGGACAAGCATCCGCCGGGAGCTTGCTCACATCAGAGACCGCCTCGCTCAGCATAGGAGCAAGCCGCTCCCTAGCCTCTCCGAATGTATACGGAGCTTCTTTCGGCGCTCCGCCGGAGCGGACCAGGATGCTCGAAGTAAGGCGTTCGCCCCGGCCCAGTAAGAAATTCTGCTTTTTCATGCTCTTTTCCTTCGAGTTTTCACGTTATTTCCAGACCGAGTACGAATTGTCTCCCTTGCGATTCCGGTAAGTTCTGTAGCTTTTCTCTGAGATACCAACCCGGAGTCAACTAGCATAGTCGCGAGCTCGATCATATCTTGTTTGGAATGACGCTCTGGCCGGACAAGTTGAGGCAGGTGCTCCTCTAATGTGCCCCCATCTATCGCAGCAACTCGGCGGACATTGGTGATGGCACGCTCAATATCGTTGAAAGAAAGTCCTGCCATGGCAATCGACAAGGCGTCTGGCCAGACACTCGCCTCAGAGACAGCTCCCTTTAGTAGATCGCCAGCGAAGGCCTTCACTGCATTTCGTTCCGGCAGAGAAAATTCAACGACTTCTTCGAAGCGCCGCCAAACAGCCGGATCAAGCAGTTCGGAATGGTTGGTTGCGGCTAGAAGTAGTCCCGATGGCGGCCAGTCATCAAGTTGCTGCAGAAGGACCGTGACCAATCGTTTCAGCTCTCCGATCTCTCCAGTATCGTCTCGTCTCTTTGCGATCGCATCCAACTCATCTAGGAGTAGGATGCAGTCGATAGATTTTGCATAGTCTAAGACGTGCCTCAAATTAGAACCGGTTCGTCCGAGGTAGCTGCTCATCACTGCCGCGAGATCCAGAACCAGAAGAGGCTTGCCGAGTTCTCTGGCCATCCATTTCGCGGCCATCGTTTTCCCGACCCCCGGGGGCCCTGTAAACAGCGCGGTTCTCGTCGGCTCCAAGCCAGCTTCCAGAAGACGGCCAACATTTTTCCGCTCCTCGACCAATCGGCTCAACACCTTCTGTGCGGATTCTTCATAAATGGGCTCGTGGGCTAGAGCTGGATGCTCCTCGGTGCGTAAAAGCTGAAACCGTGAATCAATGTCCACTGGCACCGCGGACTCCGTACTGCGGCGCAAAGGAGACGAACGGGTTGGCTGCTTTCTCAGCAATTCAATCAACCCGGCCGATAACTCCTTGTCGTTTGAGTTCTGCTTGGCAACGCGATGCAACAGCGCCTGGACGTCCTGCGGTCTTTGCGAGAGCGCGATGCGGGCTAGGTGGACGAAGTTGTCCCTTAATTTTTCGTAATCTTCCATGGTGAATCCTCGTGAGGTGGGACTAGGCGCAAACTAGCACGAATGGAAGACTTTTCAATAGAAAACTCAGAACTCTTCCACCCACAACCGCGACACTTTCTCCTGATCGTAGGTTACTTATGAGCCTCTCCGGCGATCTTTGACACACCCCAAAGAATTCTCTTCCACTTTTTCGATTGCAGGCGAGCAGAAGCGTGGCATGAATGAGTTCGTCCCCTCATGGGAGGGCACGAACTCAGACCAAACATGAAAGACCAAGATAGAACCGTGTATCAAGGCCCCGATGGGCAGTGGCGAAACAAGCGCGTGGACGCCAGCCGTCCATCGAGTGTTCATCGAACCCAAGCCGAAGCAAACGCTGCTGCAAAAGAGCAGCTCCAGCGGCAAGGGGGCGGCGAGCGAACGACGTTGGGCCGGGATGGAAAAATCGTGAGCAAAGACACAATTGCTCCTGGGCGCGATCCCCGCTCCGTCCGTGACAAGGAACACTGATAACAATCACCCGCTTTCCTTGAGATTTACGAGGAAAGCGGGTGAAAATCGAAAGTGCGCGTAGCGGAGTTCTTCCTGACGCATGGCAGTAAACTCGCTGGATCCGATGAAGCTTCTGGGCGGTCAGCGTATCGCGAATTCCCTCACCCCCGGGTGCAGGATGACATCTTCGGCTCCGCGACACGATGGAGCAGTGATTGGCAGTTCCTTTGAGCAGCGATTGCCAGCCGTCCTGTAGCAATGGCTCTTATCCCATACGACCGAAACCAAAATTCCACCGCGATGAACGGATCTATTTCTGACGACGAAGAGCAGCTCCTCTGCTGGAAATGCGTTTCAGACCCGTTTCTCAAAAAACGCATGCAGAAGGAGGGCCGGAAGTCGATTTGTGACTTTTGCAATTCCTCAAATGCGAAGGCGGTTCGGCTCAGTTTGGTGGCGGATTGGATTGAGGAAGTATTCGCCAAGCACTTTGAGCGCACCTCGCCCGATCCTTCGGACGATGAGTATTGGCTGCTTAAGAACTCGGAATCCGGCTACTTCTGGGACCGCGACGGAGACCCTTTGGTCGATGTATTATCGGAGGTGGCTGGCGTTGGTGAAGAAGTCGCCGACGCCCTTGTTGAGATTCTTTCTGCTCGGCACTTTGATTTCGAAGCAGCAAAAATGGGTGAAGAGTCCGATTTTGCTAAGGACTCACACTATAGCACTCGTGCTGTTGACCATTACGGGAACCATCATGAGGCATGGTCCTCGTTCGAGCGAACTCTACATCGAGAGAGCCGCTATTTTAGCAGGAACGCCAGCGAGATTCTGAACGCAGTTTTTGAAGGTATTGAAGATTTTGTCACATTTTCCGGCGACCGTATTGTTAGAGACATCGGGCCCGGGACTGACATTTTGACTTTATTTCGCGCCCGCGTCTTTCAATCAGCGGGTGGTCTTGAACAAGCCCTGAAACGACCAGATCTAGAGATAGCTCCTCCCCCAAGCGAGAGGGCTTCAGCGGGTCGAATGAACGCACAAGGTATCTCCATCTTCTATGGAGCAAGCCAGGAAGCAACAGCTCTGGCCGAAGTCCGTCCACCGGTGGGATCAAACGTTGTCGTCGGTGAATTTGAACTACTGCGGCCGGTGCGGATACTCGACATCCGCAATCTCGGAGAAATAGTTGTTAGAAAGAGCTATTTCGACCCAGATTCCCGACCCCTGATTGAACGGGCCGCCTTTCTTCGCGAACTCAGCAGCCGCATTGTTCAACCAGCAATGCCCGAGCGCGAACATCGGGACTACCTAGTAACTCAAGTGATCGCCGACTACTTGGCTTCTGAGCGCGGGCTTGACGGGCTTCTCTTCCCCTCCGTCCAGACTGGTAGCGGCTTCAATTTGGCTCTCTTTCATCGGGCTTCTCGAACCGAGCCCTTCGACACGCCTGAGGGTACGACGATTTCTGTTGCTCCAGATGGTTGGGATGATGATGGGCCTTCTCCCGACTTTTCCGTGCAGGTAACCATTCCCAAGAAAGCCGAGGAAGAACCTGACGAAGAGGACTCGTGGGGTTTTCTTCCTATCCGGCCAATAGAGTTCGACTTTCCGGATCCGAATGCGGACTACCGTGAGCCAACTCTCCGGCTAAAGCCGGACAACGTCAAAGTGCATCTGGTTACCGGCGTGCAATACGAGTCCCGCCCGTCAAGCGTACGCCGGACGATCTTTGAAGGTGAACTCGACCTGTCCTGGATGAAGTAGCTAGCTACAAGTATCGCCTCACCTCTTGTTCGTTGCCCCCGTGGACTCGAGAACCTTCGACCAGACCTTCGCTGCGATGTTCCGTTCGTCCTCGCCTACAAAATCCAGATAGATGCCGGTAGTCTGAAGGGTAGCATGCCCAAGCCACCGTTGAAGCGTCGGGAGCGGCACGTCCGCCGAGACGCAGGCAATAGCGTAGCCATGGCGCAGCCCTTTCGGCGTGGCCTTGATTCCGTCCAGACCCGCCGCCGCCATGCACCGCTTGATGACCTTCCAGCCTTTCGTGCGGCAGAAGGCCCACAGGCGCGCGTCGGGGGCAAGCGGCGCAGTCTGTTGATGGAGCAGCGAAAGCAA
Organism: Luteolibacter sp. Populi; assembly: GCF_040801775.1. Lineage (GTDB taxonomy): Bacteria > Verrucomicrobiota > Verrucomicrobiia > Verrucomicrobiales > Akkermansiaceae > Haloferula. The sequence continues at coordinate 342,361 of NZ_CP161812.1, read as the reverse complement.
GACATCGGGAATTGGGATGGCGCGATGCTTCTGCTTTCCGCGCTGCTTGAGCGTCTTTACCACCAGAAGCCTTTCCGCCTGATCAACGCCAGAAGGCGTTAGCGCTAGAGCCTCGGAGATTCTGCACCCGGTGTAGAACACGGTGAGGGCGAATGCTTTCTCACCTTCATCAGGGAGAAGAAGAGCCGCTTCGTAGAAGCGGAGCCGTTCAAACGCATTGAGGTACTTACGGTTTCCATTCCTGTCGAACAATGGAGTCCCCGGGGGCATGGGTGAACAAAATCTACATTCTGTTCACGATAGCAGATTCGTCGTCGATAAACACAACCTACTCAAAACGATGACGATACGGAAAATTCTGGGCGAGAATGGCCCGATGGCCGAAATGTGCAATGGAGGAAGCTGCCCCGCCGCGATCCTGACCGATGGCGACGCGGCCTACGTTCAGGGCTACCAACTAGACTCAGCCGAACAGGGCGCGCTGTCAGCCCCGCAGGGTGAAGGATTCGTTCGCATTCCTCTCACCGTCCTCAAGAAGATCGCAGCTCAGGTCGTTGAAGCCTAATCCGCGATTGGCGGAGCCCCGGCCAACGGGGCTTCCGCCACAATCCCCAGGATATCGCGGTCCATGAAGCGGCGGAAATCGCCAGCGTAATAGTGGCCGTGGCTGCCCCAATGATCTCGCATGGCCGGCATGTTCATGAAGCTCCGGATATCGTTGAGCGTTCCCTGCCAATGTTGCCTGTCGAAGAAGCGGCGTTGCCGGAAGATCATCTCCACATGGTTGAACCAAAGCTGCCGGTAGCGGCGGTGCTTCTGGTTTTCGTCCGAGGTTCCGCTGATCGCCTCAAGCAACCCGGGATCATCAAGGGCGCGGAGAATGAGGGTTTGAGCCCGGTCGTAATGGCGGGCCTTGGCTTCATCATTGTTCTGTATTCGCGTGAGGTGTTGTTCAACCGCCAGCGAAGCCAGCGCGGTCACCACGGAGAGAACCGCAATCCATTCAGGCCATCCCACTCCGCGTCTCCTTTCGCCCCTAGTTCCGAATCACTATATCACGCTCACGGCATCCGAAAAACCCTGGGCGGGACCATAGGCCAAATCGATCTCGTCACCTCGTGTCCGTTCGCCACGTCACGCCATTGAGAAGACAGGTTCGGTAGATCGAAGACCGTGGCGCAGTCCTCCCGCTCTATTTTTTGCCTCAGTTCAAGGCCCGCTCTCGCCAGAGCATGACTGCTCTCCAGAGCGCGTAACGCCTCATGCGCCCGCGCGCGGATGTCGCTGAGCTCCGCCGTCTTCAGTTCTATCTCATGCCGCAAACGCCGGTCGCGCCCGAAGAGCATTCCGGCGAGACGACGCCAAATGCCCTCACGGTCCCGCTCTGCGATCAGGCGCGAAAGCGCGGCCCGCTTCGCGGCGACGCCGTAGAAGCGTCCGAGTTCCTGGCGCTTTTCCAAAAGCTCCTCCCTGCAACGGCGATCCAGTTCCCGTCGCTCCTCCTCGCGCCTCGCGGCAACCTTTTCAAGAGCAGCCTTCGCCTGTTGCTCCTTTGGCAATTCTTCTTCGATGCATGCGCCCCGCGCAGCCTGTCGGCGCGCAAGGGTCTGTTCGGGGGTGGGTAGTGACGCCGGATCCAGCGCGCTCATGCGCACGTTGAAATCCCTGGCCGTGGCGCCGCCCAAATGGCGGACCGGATTGATGGTCTTTCCCACCGGATCGACCACGACCAGCCGTTTGCGGCCATGGGCGAGCTGATAGCCGCGCGCTTCCAGCGCAGCGGCGAAGCCCGCCGCGTCCGCCGATTTCGCCCAGGCATCCGCGATGGCGGGCAGGGCGTAGGTGGTGGTTTGGCCCTCTTCGCGCTGGCGGCGATTTTGTTCACGCAGCTCGCAATAGATGTGCCCTCCCTCCCGCTCATAGCGCGATGCGAAGTCGGACAACTTGCGCTTGGAATATGTCAGCTTCGCCACCAGTCCGGTTCGCGGATGCACCGTGTTCACGATGACATGGACATGAGAATGAGGGCGGTCGCTGTGCGACACGACGATCGCCTGATGTTCGGCGAGCCCAAGCTCCTCAAGCGAGCGCATGGCGGCGGCGAGCATCGTCGCCTGGTCGGGGCGCTCCTCCGGAGCCCAGGAAAGCGAATAGGCGAAGACCGGCTTTCTCAATTTGCGGCCCGTTGCCTTTTGTCCTGCGACCTCCTTGAGTCGGTCTTGGCTCTTGGCGGTATAAGCCATCACCTTCCAAGCCTTCGCCACGCAATCCGTCAGCATGTTGACGGTCTGCGTCCATGAGACGCGCGCCGTCGTCCGCCCCTGCTTGTCGTGGCAGTAATAGTGAAAGGCCCCTTGAAAGCTGGCCCCGCTCGCGGCGATCACAGGCACCATCAGCGACTCCCCCCGGAAACGGCGACATCGACCAGCCGCTCGATGCGGCGGCAGACCTCCGCGACCTTGAAGCGAAGCGCGGGATCATCGCCGATCACCGGAAGCATGGGGCGAAGCCGCAGGCCGATCTCCTGAAGCTGGAGCACGATAGCCGGATCGAGCGAAAGCGTTTCGCGGCCTCGCTGCGCCCGTCCGGCCACAAGCTGGCGGGCCAGTTCATTCACGCGCAAGCGGCTTGCTTCCGCCTCTTCCGCCAGCAGCGCATAGTCCCGGCCTGAAAGGCGGAACTGAATCTTCTGATCGAGTCGGCTCGCGGCATTGCCATCAGGCATGCGGCACCTCGCGAGCCAACGCGCAGCGCACGCGCCAAGCGCGCAACTGAGAAACGCGCTCCGCGCGCGCATGCGGGAGGATGCAACGGAGGGCGGCGAGCCCTCCTTGCAAGGCTTTGGCTTTGGATACAAAGCCACATCTTGCTCCCCGGCAGGAAGAGCGTAGCGACCAATCAAGCCCCGCAGGGGTCAATGACAGCCGCAGGACGTGCCAATGCGGATCATGATGGATCATGAGACGTTCCTTTCTGGTGCGATGTGGAATGACCGCCTCTCAGCGGGAGTAATCAAGTTGCCGTAGTTGAGCAGGGCCAGTCCGCGACTTGTTGGCGGAATCGAGACGCCATCCAAACAAGGAAGACGATCAGCCCATCGGGAAGCCTATGCGGCCTCCTCCAGCAAATCCCTCAGAAGGGAGAGCAAGGCTTCCTTGCTCGGCTTTGCATCGGCAAGCTTCGGCGCGTTCTTCGTATACGCCTTCCCTTTTTCCGCGATGGCGTCCAAGTAGTCGGCCCATTCCTGCATCATCTTGGTGCGCTCATCGAGAAACTGCGCACGGTCGTAGGCGCGATCCACCTTATTGCCTGGAACGTGAGCGAGCTGCCTATCCACAACCTCATGGCGGTATCCGAGACGCTCCTTGATGGCAGACATGGCCACGGCGCGGAAGCCGTGGCCCGTCATCCGGCCCTTGTAACCCATGCGCCCGATGGCGAAGAGAACAGTATTGTTAGACATCGGATCGCGAGGCCGAATCTGGCTCGGGAAAACCCATTTCGTATTCAGATGGCCGGTTTCCTCCCGTTGCTCCTTCAGAATCTGTATTGCCTGGCGCGACAAGGGAACGATGTGGGCTTTGCCCATCTTCATCCGTTCGGCGGGGATCTCCCAGACGCCGGTTTCGAGGTCAATTTCGTCCCATGTGGCATGGATCATTTCAGTCGTGCGGGTGAAGCACAGCATCAAAAGGCGGATGGCCCGCCGGGTGCGGGCGTATAGCCGCGCGTCGTTCTTCTCCAACGTGCTCAGGAATTGGGGCATCTCTTTGATGTCCAAGGCTGGAAAGTGCTGAATTTTGGCAGTCTTCAACGCTCCCTTCAGATCGACCGACGGATCACGTTTGCAGCGACCGGTAACGATCCCGTAACGGAAAATCTGCCCGCAAATCTGCTTCACCCGCCCTGCCACATAAAGCGAGTCGCGCTTTTCGATTTTCCGCAGAACGCTATCAAGTAGCTCAGGCGGATCGATCTCTTCAATCGGACGGGAGCCGATGTAAGGGATGATGTCGATCTCCAGCCGCCGCATTACGTTCAAAGCATGATGCGCCGTCCACTTGCCTTTCTGGTTTTCGTGCCACTCGCGGGCAACGGCTTCAAAGGTGTTGTGGGATTTGCGGACGGCCTCCCTTCTCTCCTGCTTCCTTACCGCAGAAGGGTCGTGATTGTTCGCCAGCATCCTCTTGACTTGATCGCGCTTCTCGCGAGCTTCAGCGAGCGTCACGATCGGATAGGAGCCCAACGCCAAGAGCTTTTCCTTGCCGAGAAAATAATACTTCATGCGCCAATGGCGCGCGCCGTTCTGCTGAACGTGAAGATACAATCCGCCGCCATCAGACAGCTTGTAGGACTTGTTCGCCGGCTTCGCAGCTTTGCATGACTTGTCAGTCAGTTTCATCGATACCCCCAACCTCGAAAAATACCCCTAGAGATACCCCTAAAGTTTCCGGCTTCAAGTGAATGGCGAAAAAAGTCCTCGGACGAGAAAGCCCTTGTTTTTAGGGCGTTTTCTCGGCTTTTTTGGATCTTCTCGGATGCGCTGAAATCTCTTGAAATGAGCAAAATGGAGCGGGTGAAGGGAATCGCATTTGTAATGGATCCCGTTGTTTTCGCTTCATTGCTGAAAATTTCAATTCCAGTCATACCCCTAATGCTACCCCTTTGAAGCTGAATGATGTCATCATTATATAATTTTACTCAGGAAAATTCAAGAGTCCTTGGAACGCGCAACTCTCAACTGCCGACGTTCGCCGACGCGCGTGGCGATCCACGAGTCAATCTCACTTTCGAGCCAGCCAACGCACCGCATTCCCAACGGAACGTGACGAGGAAAGTCGTTCTTCGCAATTAGCGCATAAATCGTGCTGCGGCTTAGGCCTGTCCTAGCTTTGACCTCGGGCAGGCGCAGTATTTTCTCCTTGGCGTTTGCTTCTTGGTTCAAGGCGCGTCTCCTATGGTTCGAAGTTGAGAATGTAGTCCGCTGCCTTCTGCGCATGCCCTGCGGCTTCGACGATCCAGCGTTGGTTGTCGCCCTGCTTGAGGACCTTCAGCCACGACTCGATATAGGCGGCCGAATTCTCGTGATCGTCGATCACGATGCCGGCATGCGCGCAAAGGAATGCCGCGCCGATCTCGGCGACGAGTTCCTCCTTCGAATAGATCGTCTTATCCCCCATCAAGCGCCCTTTGTTCTCCATCAGCGTCTTCCGAGCCAGCCGCTTCGCGGCCCCGGTCGCGTGAACCATCTCGTGGAAGAGACTTTTATAGAAGCGCTCGGCGCTCTCGAAATGAGCGCGGTTTGGGATGTCGATGCTGTCCTCGCGGGGATCGTAGCAGGTCCTCACGGAACGTCCCTCATGAATCGCGGGCGGATCGGGCATTTGAGCAACGATGACTTCCGCTAGCGCGGTCCGCTCCGATGATGAAAACTCCGGGAGCTTCGGCTCCGGAAACTCCACCCCGTCGATCTGACAGGCGTTAAAGACGACGTAGTGTCGCAGGAAGAGCCGCTTCTCCTCCTTGCCGTCGCCGATCTCTTTGTCGTATGTGCCGAACTTCACGATCGGGTGGCCTTTTTCCCCGCGGCGAACCTGGCCGCCGCGCTCCTGCGCCTGCTGATAGGTCAGGAAGTAAGGCGAAGCGTATTCAGCCATCGCCAGCAGCATGACGTTGACGCCTCGGTAGTATTTTCCCGACTGGAAGTTGCGGGGGAAGCCCACAGTGGCCATATGGGGTGAATGCCAAGGCACCACGCCTTCCTCCAGCCGTTCGACGATGCGACGGGTGACGCGCTCGTACACATTCCCGAGGTCCCCTTTGGACCACGTCTTTTGATCTTCGCTCATTCATGACTCCATTTTGATAGGGTTGAGTTTGTCGCCGCCGGGCCCGTCCACGGCCGGCGGCAGCGAGCCGGGATCATCGTTCCCGGAAGAGACGCTCGCCAATCCGGTGCAGGTCGCTCCGGTCCTCATCGGTCAGACGCTCTTCTTCGCAAGAAAGAACGATCAGCCCCCGGTCGCGCCACGCCCTCCGCTGAAGGGCGCGGACTTCCCTGACGCTTCGCGGACTGGTATCGCTGACGCCTGTTAGAGCCGACCAACACGCGCGGTAGTGGGGCTTCACTGTTCACCCCGGATGCGCGTCGCGTCCTGGCGGACTTTCGAGACGCAAAGGGCGCGGAGCCAGTTCTCGCGCCGCTTCGCCGCGCGCGTCGCCCCCATGGCGTCGTCGAGCAGGGCGTGCAGAGCCGCGAGCGGCAGTTGCAAAAGTTCGCGAGAGGTCTTTCGGCTGGCGCTTTCAAGGTCAGGCCAATTCTCAGTCATGGTAGTTCTCCTTCCGTTGGATCAATGTGGAGGGAGCATGCCGGAAAGCGGTGGGTGAGCGCGCGGGGCGCGGTGGGTGACGCGCGGACACCCGCTATCACCCGGGGCAAGGGCAAGCCCCCGCGTAACGCCTTCCGTCATGCGATTGTGTGCGCATCGAAAGCCGAAACCCGCGGATTTACGTGAAACCCAGCCTGTTCCATCTCATCACCCATCGCGACCCATTGACTCAATAGCCAGTGACCAAGCAAATACACGCGCGTGAGTGGGGACTGATTGCTGAATGAACTGTCGATGAAAGGATTTTTACAGTGCCCTGCCTCTATCCCCTGCGAATGTTTCATACCGTGGCCGATTTGTCGGACCGTTGGAAGGTTCCTTCATCCGTCATTGGCCAGTGGCTGACGGGCGGCGATTTGACGGCGCTCGTCTGGCTGCCCATCATGAGCGTGGTTGAGCTGCAGGGCGACTCGATGGAAGCGGAGAGCCATAGCCTCTGCCATTGGGAAGGCTATATCCACATTTCCGCCCATCAGTGCCGCCGCCTCTTCCGTCAGGAATGGATCGCGCTGCGTGAATTCTTTTCGCAAGACCGGCGCAGGCGGTTGCGTCTGCCGGAAGCGGCGGACGATCTTATCGTCGAGCTTCACGATCTGGTGATCCTTGAAGCGGAGCGCCGGCGCTTTGAGACCGCCTATCCGGCGCTGACGGGTGCGCCTTTGTCGTCCGCCGGTTCACAGCCTCAACCACCGCAAGCGCCGGCCCCGGCGATCGATCCCACGTTCCGGGTCGTCCAATTGGATGGAGGGCGAGAAGTCCGCTTCGGCGAAACCCAGGCCAAGGTCTTACGGCTCCTCGCCGATGCCGCACGCCAAGGCGAGCCCTGGCAGAGCGGTAAGGTCCTGCTCGGCGGAGCGGGATCGCAGAGCCTTTCGATTTCCAATCTCTTCAAGAGGCATCCTGCCTGGCGCGAGCTGATTGTCTCGAACGGGCGGGGATTCTACCGCCTGGAACACCAGTTCGTAGAATTGACAAGGGGACGCGCGGTGGGCTCCTGAGTAGCCCAAGCTTTGCTCCTTCGGATGGACGCAACGGTTTCATGCCCCGCGCATGAAACCCTGCCCCTTGGCGAAAGCGGGGTGTGCTGGGTCAAGGGAAGGGTTCCCCCACTTGCAGGAGTAAGCGACGAAAGTTGGGATGCCCTTGAACTAGCGAGGGGCAGCGCCCCTTCACAGACCGGTTCGTCGAGACAGGTGGGCCCTTCAAAGCGCTTCGCGCGGCGAAAGCGTGGGCGCGCAGGCTCTGAGGAGCGCCGCCGCTCGCCGCGCGACTATTTTTGCTGGGGGCCGGAACGGGCGCGACGGCGCGTCGAGCGGAGGCGACAAAGGAGCGGAGCGCGGACGTGACGGCGCGCGCGTGAGGCGCGGCGGGAACGAGGGGCTTGGGGAGGCTTCCCCAAGCGAATGGGGAGCGGCGTATGCAATAGCCGCGCGGGGAAAGACCTTTCCCCGAAAGAGACCCTCCACGCGGCACACGGACAGGCTCGCGAACTCGGCCTTCAGCTACAGAGACGGTTCAGAAATTCTCCCGCTCGAATTCAACTTCGGCTCTCTCCAGGATTCTTAAACATCGCTCCGTCATCGTTTGTGGAAGCGCTATTGCCTTGAGCTTCCGGGCGCGTGTTGCTGCGACGTAAATTACACGCTTGGCTTCCGACTCTGTGACGTTCTCCCATGCGTCCACCAATTGCGCGGTCCGATTGTGGGGTCTGCGGTTCGGAGGGATAACAAGGCACACCCCATCATACTCGTGACCTTTCACTTCGTGCACCGATGATGAGGCGAGCAAGATTTCGGTCGTTGGTGCGAGAATCGCTGCCCATCTCGTATTAGGAGGCGCTCGAAAAAAGCCTTGGATCGTCGTCCTAGGCGGGAGCTCTAAATTGAGAGCGATCCCTTGCCGGCGAACGGCTTCGATCCATCTTCCGGCATCGCCCGCCTGGGTGGTGCACGACCAAGGAATCTCGGACAGAAACGTGAGGATCTGGCGTCGAAGACTCCGCCTGTCGATGGAATTTCGTTCGATTGCCCGAAGGATATGCTCCCCTTCATCGCGCTTCCCAAGCAGATCGAGAAACAATCCTTCCGCCTTCTGAATAGCCGTCTCCCGCTGCCGAGGAGTTGCGGAGGAAGACCTGAAGATCGAGACAATGCTGGCCAATACCGCCAGTCGTGAGCTGCCTTCGACCCTCGCCGTTCCGTTGGTGCCCACGGCTTGTCGCGCCCATCTCGTGGCATGAGCCAAGACGATGCAATTCGAGTGGGAAATCTCCGCCCTCGTCGCACGCGACAAGAACCTCACGCCTATTTCTGACGAGAAGCCGTCATCCCGGTAGGACAGAATGTGAATTGGAAGACCAGCATCGCGATGATCGCCCAGAGCTTCGTCGGCAACCCCGTTGGATCGTAGTGACGACGCAAGGCGGCAAATGATCTGGCTGCTGCGGAAATTGCCCGTCAGGCGAAGCTTGGATTCCTCGCGGTAAGTATCGCGAAAGGCGTTGAGATTCTCCAAGTTTCCATCGCGAAATTCGTAGATCGCTTGGTTGGGATCGCAAACCAAGGTTACCGAAATCCCGGCGTTCCTTAGCCAGTTCAAAAATGTAAGATCCGAAGGGTTACAATCCTGCCCCTCATCGACGATAATTTCCGCGAAACGCGCGGAGAGAGCGCGCGCAAGGGCGGGACCAATCGCGGCATCGGCAAGAAACTCCAGCGCTTTCGTTCGGGCGTCGCCCGCGCTGAAATACCCCGCCCTGATCAGTCCCATCCGGTGGCTGCCAGCGGCAGCCACATAGCGAGCGCGATGCTGAGCGACGTGATCCCGCAATGCCTGTACTCCAATCGAATCCGGATCGATGTCGTTGGTCGAGCAATCGAAGAGGTCCAGGCTCACTCCACTTCCCCGAAAAGCTAATTGTCCGCGTAGCCGGACCTCGATGCCCAGAGAATCCCAGCTGTCTAAAATCACGGGCTTCAATGGAAAGTCGCCCCCAGGCAGGAAGATGAAATGCCGCACAAAGCTATCAAGCGTTCCGATGAAATTGGGGAATCGCGTGAGGGTAAGTTGATCAGACGAAAAGCATCGATGTTTGAATTCTTCGACTGCCGCGTTGGTGAAGGACAGCGCTGCAACCCCGCGGCGGGGCGGAAGCTCCTGCGAGAGCCTCGCCAATCGATCCAGTATTGTCCTGGTCTTGCCAGAACCCGGGCATGCCGCCAAAAAGCATCCCTCGGGATGCCTAGCGAAGGCGATTTGCTCGTCTGTCGGAGGCGAAGGCATATTCACTCGGCCGCCGCAGCAGTAATGGCGTCTCTCAAGTAGGCTGGAACCACGAACGGCTCTCCGTCCTGAATTAAAGAGCAGATTTGTTGAGCAAGATCCCCTTTGCGGGTCCTCTTCTGAGTCAACAAGTCGAGAAATTTAGCGGGCCTTTCCGCCTCTGGGAGGGCTTCGATCTCGTCCGCCCAGAACCGGGAGGAATTTCGATGAAGGGATAAAAAGGCCCTCTTTAGCAGCGCCTCGTTTTCCGGGAACAGATCAAACTCCAGTGTTCGAGTGTTCACGAGCACCGTGACCACGCCGTTTGCGCCGTGCCTTTGCGCAAGCCGTTCTAGGTTTCCCTTGCGATTTCCCCTAACGGAAGGATCGGCATCGGTAACCACGATCAGCTTCTGTGCGATCCTCGCATCTCGATAGGGACGGGTGAGGATCTCTACATAGGGTCGGAAGTCGACTCCTTCGATCGGGATGATTAGCGTTCCTTTGAAGCGAAGCCAAGCCTCGTGCTCGCCGGCCAGAACTATCTTTCTGGCAATGACAGGCAAAAGGAGCGCTTCGGCGATGCCTTCGACCAAAACCGCCCGATTGCCAAAGAGCAGGCCGCTCCGCGTTACATCCAAATAGCGGCTGATTTTTTCCAATATCTTCGGCGGTATGCCTAGCTCTGCGATCGGGATGCAGGCCGATTCCGATCTTTGGCCTCCCTCGGCCAAGGTGTGCTTGGTTTTAAGAACGACCAAATGCTTGGGGTCCACCCACGCGGTCAGATTCGGCGAGTGCGTCGTGACAATAACCTGAATCCTTCCCTCGGGCTCGCCCGCTGCGCGCTGCCGGTTCGCAGAGGAATGAGCTTTGTCGCGGAGAAACTCCAAGACAACGGCCTGCAACTGCGGGTGAAGGTGGGCCTCTGGTTCTTCGACCAGGAACAGCGTAAGGTCGGCCTCTTTAGCCTTGGCTAGTTCCACGACCACCGTCGCCATGTAGAGCAAATTCGAGTATCCCAATCCTGAGGCGCGAATGTCCTCCAGCTCCATCCCGTGGTCTGCCAGGCGGAATCGGAGATCGCGGGCAACGTCGAACATCGTCTCGTCTTCAAAATTCATCTCCGATCGCTGCAGACGAACGCCGCTCGTGAGTTCACCCAGCGCCTCAGTGATCGCCGTGTTGATCGAGCCCAAGGCGTTTGGTTGTGCTGTGGGGCGTCTGAGCGCTTCCAAGAATGCGCCCTCATCGTCAACTCCCACGAAATGCCTCAGCAGCGTCATTACCCTTGCCCCGCTTCCTGTTCCCAAGGCTTGGTGAGCATCACGTAGGGCAGGCAAGTAAACATGCCGAATGAGGTCCGACGAACCTACCTCAGGCTCGTGGGTATCATATCGACCAGCCCAATAGATCGACTTCCCTCTGGTCTGCCCTGTGGTGCGCAATTGATGTTTCAGACCAAATACAGCCGAATCTCCCAAAGGATCCGGCATTGCGCTGATCAGCAGACCCCTGAGGGGATCGCTCAGACCTTTAAACTCGCCCTTGATTTGAAAGCTCCGTTCGGTAGCGCCCCGCCTCAGGTCATCTTCTTCGGGATAGCGATCGCGACGCCCATTGAGCGGGGAGGTCAGGAGACGGATCGCCTCAACGATGTTGGTCTTCCCGCCATTATTTTCCCCCACCAGCACCGTCAGGTCCGGGTGGAACACCACCGAAAGATCTTCGCATGAGCGGAAGCGGGAGATTTCCAACGATTTTAGGTGCATGGAATTGGTCCTAGTTACAGCGAGAAGGTTCAAATGCGATTCTTACACCAGAAGGATCCGTGAGAGCAAAAGGAACCCATCCTGGACGATGATGAGATCTCCTTCCCGCGCGCATTTCCTTCGGGGAGGCTGGATTGCATCAAGTCCATTCCGTCGGCGGTCGGACAGCTTCGTCCCCAAAAACGACCCTCCGTCAAAACCTCCCATTTCTTCAGCAGTGTGACGCCCTTTAAAATGAAAATACCATAACCCATTGATTTTCTGTGACAAAATCCACAGAAAAGATCGAGGTTGCGCCCTATAAAGGATTTATTATAAATTGCTGGGTGTGACACCCCAGGTTTTGGAAGATTTGCTCAGGCTAAAAGGCCCATCTCTCTCCTCAGAGTTGGGCCAACAGCTGGTAGCCAGAGGCCTTTCAGAAGAGGCCGCGCGCCAGCGCATGAGTCGCGCAAAGGGTGAGGTGCGGAGGCTGGAAGGATTCCATTTTCCCAACAGGGAAAAGTTTCTCTTTCTCAGCGGCCAATTCAAGTCCCCGTCCTTCTTGGCGAATCTGAGCGAAGCGTTGATCAAGACGAACAGCGCGTACGGCCAGTTCCTGCTCGGGCTCGAGAGCCAAGGCGGGTTTCTTCTGTCCAGCCAGTCGTCGATTGCAACAGGACTGCCGATTGCCCCAACCAAGGGACACATCCTGCATGAAAGCGCCGCTTCGAAGCTGGAGGAATTCGGCCTGATTGAGACATTCCAAACCGGAAATGGTGAGGAGGTCATCCGTCTGAAAGATCCCGCCGATTCAATCGACCGATGGAGATCGGTGAAGGTCGCGGAAGACATCGCCCTAGATGCCGTTTTGTCGTGGTTGGGGAAGATGGGTTTTTCATCCCCAGGCGTAACGAAGATTCGGGACGGCGAGACGTGCCCTTCTTTTGGCCAATTTTCCTGGGATGTCGTAGGGCCCAGCTACCTCTCCACGCTGACGGGGACGTCTCCGGCGGGCGTCAAAAACGGCTTCTTCGTTTGCGATGTGTCGTTGGGTCGAACAGTTACCCTTCGATCGCTCAAGCCGTTCCTCGCCAAATGGGACTCGTTGCGGTGGCAAAAACGCGCCACGCGCTTCCAGCCCATGATTCTAGGCAAATTCTTCGAGCCAGCGGCGCTCGCAGAGCTTCGTAAGCGCGGATGCATCGTTGCGCTGCCCAAAACACTCTTCGGAGAGGACGGAGCGGCGGCTCTTTTGGAACTCATCTCCACCGTGGAGAACGCGGCTGTCGCTGTCCGGAAGAATCCGGAAGCGGTCTTCGAGATGCTTCGACGGGTAGCAAAGCTTGAGGGCACGGCTCGCAATCTCAGCGGTGTCGTGCTCGAACTCCTCGTCGGCCACCTTTACCACCTGAAGGGCTACAACATCGACATCAGCAAGGTGATCTACGATGAGCAGCGAAGGCCGGCCGATATCGACGTGCGCGCGAGGAACCATGCGGAGCTAGTTTTTTGCGAATGCAAGGCAAAGGGACCGGGGACGCTAGTCAACGACTACGAGATTAGGCACTGGCTTGATAACCGTGTCCCCAGAATGAAATCCTGGGCCAAGCTGCAATCGGAGGCTCCCAGAGCGATCCGGTTCGAGTTCTATTCGACCACTGGCTTCACCGATGATGCGAAATCCCTCATTGAGCACGTCAAGCAGACTCACAAGAAGCAGCCCATCACGTTTATCGACGGCGCCGGCATCGTCGATGAACTCTACCATTTCCATCAATCCAAGCTCATCGACATGTTCCGAGAGCAATTCGGCGATTCCCGCGAATTGAATGCGCAGGCTAAGGCATCGTAGGTCTTGATCAATCCTCTCAACGGCGAAGCCCTCGCGGCCAGGTTCAGATTTTCCCATAATCGCTTCTCCGGGCGATGGCTGTCGAAAGCAACCGGAGGTGACTCGACTCGGCTGGGAATGTTCTGTATTTGTTCTCTTTTGAGCAGAAGGAGAGGACGATGAGGCAGCCCTACGTGTCGTTGGATGGACTGGCTTTCCAGCCGCAGGCTGACGACTTCGAATGCCGGGTGAATACGCGCGCCGCCTTAATGGCGCTTCAGGAGTTTGTTTACGGGAGGGGCAACATTCGCGAAGCCGAGGAAGCTCTGCGCTACCTTTCCGGCAAGTACGATAAGCTCACGCCGTTCTGCCAAGAGTTCATGAGAGCCTTCCATTACGACGAAGCAGCCGATGCGGAGATAATTCGGAGGATCTGCACGCCGGCCTACAACAGCATTGTGAGACGCTTGGTCTGATCAACCTTCGATGCTTCGGGGCAGCGACGATCAAGCGTTTCCCTCTTGGACACGTTCTTTCCTGCGTTGATAAGAAGAAATGTGTAGATCCAATCTGTGGGTCCAATTCTGCCCGAGATACTGATTCAGCAATTTGTTGAGAGTTTCCCAGCCGATCAACTCGATCCTGTTGGACTGTGCAAACGCATGAGCCGCGGCAGTGAATGACCCGCAAGAGACGAAAAACGCCTTGTTCAACCTTTGTGATTCCAGAACCCCCACCAGCTCCCTGATTGGTCCAACGCCAAAACGTTCTTGCCGGCGCTTGCATTCGATTAAGACCCCTTGCTTTGAGCCAGCTTTAGCGCTGGATGCATGGATGTCGTATCCTCCATCCCTCGTTGCTCGCGTTACTTGGGTAGTGTAGCCCATGCGCTCAAAGAGCGTGGCTATTAAGAACTCAAAGTCCCGCGGTTTCAGTCCCATCACGTGATCGATGGGATGCTCGAAGTCAAAATACCGCGCGCGAATGACGCACATCGCATCCTGCAGGCCAGTCCATCGCCCATCAGGAAGGAAAGCCATGTGGGCGGTAATGTACGCGCCGACAACCTCGTGAGCTTCGTGAGGATGTGAGGGGAGGAGATCGAGAACCCAAGTGTTGCCCTCCCAGGTGTGCCGTTCGGTGATCAGCCGCACCCCGAATTCGGTTTCGAATCCCCGCTTCGCAATCTCCTTATTGCGCAGCCACAGTTCCAGAATCGCCCGATCACACCCCAAACTGCCTCCTTCGATCAGAAACTTGCGAAGGAGAAGCTTAACCTCAAGATCTGAGCGCTGGTGAACTGTAGCGAGATACTCGTCTTTGTGTTCATCGGTCGGAAACTGATAATCGACCACGAAGTATTCGCGATCGTTTGAATGTGGCTCTATCAGCTTCAGCCACTCCTCCAAAGTCAGCTTGGTCTCGTCGATCGTCGGCTTAGACTCTTCAAAGGGCGTCTCGGTCACTTGATGAAGAGCTGGTATTGAGCTGCCGTCAGGGTTTCCTTAAAAAACGGGAAAGCTCTAATCATCATCATGATCTTCTCCGGCCGGACTGGCTTCGGCATAGGTCAATTTAGCCTTGGCTTTGAAGCAGTAGAAACAATGGCGTGAATGCTTTCGGTTCAATCGTTCTCGCCCAACGCACCCGCCCTGAATTTCGCCTTCGGTCTCGTTTCGGTGAATCAGATCGCTCAAAAACGATCCGATATTGAACCCACCTCCCGCACATTGAGGGTTGGGGCAAGGGGCGTATTGCCCCGGCGGGCAAGTCAGAGAGTAATAGTAGTTTTCCGACTGACCAAACCCCATTGGGAACGCGGTGACCTCAAGCTCCAGTGACGCCACCTGGGGATACGCCTCCCGAAAGGTGGTCAATTTTGCCAATACGAAATTGCCTCGTTCAAGAGCCTGCTGGGCTCCTTCGTTTTTCTTTTTCATCTCGGATGTTATTGCTGAATCATGTGCGCCGCCTGCTTCTCAATCGCGAAGACGCTGCAGCCTTGCTTCGTCCTCATTCCAGGATGGGCGATTTGTTAGATCTAATTCCGCGTCCGGCTCTTTGGGCGTGATCCCGGCGGGTGCCAGATGCGGCCACGACGCTTTCGCGTCTGGCGAGGCTCGGGTGGGGCGGGATGTTCTCCACCGCCAAGCCATTCGCCGGTGGCGAGCCAGATTTCATAGTAATAGAGCCACAGAGAGCACCAGGGCACAATGGTCTCCACCAAGAGCTTGGTTGGAGACCATTCTTCCCTGTCGGGATGAAACAGGCAGAGGTGGCCGCCCTCCTCCCGATAGATATGCGGAGGCCGCCTGCCATTCCGGTTTTCAAGCGGTGGGTCGATCAAGAACACGCGCGGCTTGGAGCCAAGACGCTGGACGAGCCGGATCCGGTAGCTTCGGCAAAGGGGATGGGGATCCAAGGTCGCCCGCCAGTCCAAGGTGGCGGCGCCCTTGTTCAAGGTGATCGAGCACTCACTTTCGGGAAACGCCTCTAGGAGCGCCTCTCTCTGGCGCGGCAGCTTCACCCAGCCTCGGCCTGAAGGGATCATTCCGGGTCGCCCATGAAAGTGTTGCCGCGGACGGGAACAACAGAAGCGACCGCGCTGGACGCGGTCGCGATCAGACGCCCGGTGCCTTTGGACATTCCGAGGATGTTGGACTGCCGCGCGCCGCCGATGGAATCCGAGCTGCGTCGAATCACGAGACCGGCGCGCTTGTCGCCAACGAATTTGGCGAAGGCCTTCTCGACGGCGACCATGCCTCGCGCGTTCAGGAGGGCATCGACATCCGCTTTGAGCTGCCTCCGCCAATGTTCGAAGGCGGTTGCCCGTTCAGGGTGGGTGTTCCAACGATCGGCGAAGTTCTCCTTGTAATTGGTAGGGTTGGGAATCGACCAGGAGCCGGGACCGCCATCAATGTAGAGCTCCATCCGGTCAGGCAGTTCCGCGAACGCCCCAACCAAGGAGTTGGCGGGGCGGATCGCGCGCGCGCCCAAGGTGGAGATGATGATAGAGATGGGCGCGTCATCACGGCCTTGGAAGTAGCAGTCCCTGTGGCGCTTCATGATCTGGACCAAGACCTGCAAGGGCAGCTTGTTTGCCGGGTCGTGTTGGGGGAAGGGCTCAAGGCTCGCAGCCACGGAGAATTCCGTGCTCCGCTCGTTGGTCGCGACGATCAACCGCGACAGCTTTGCGCGGTGGAGAAACCATCCCGTGTAACCCGCCGGGTCGCTTGAGCTCCAGTTGGCCAGCTCCTTGTCGGGGATGAGCACGGCGGTCCCGCCATGCGCCCAGGCTTCATCGGTAATCTGGATTCCTCTCGCCAGCGGATCCGGTTTGCAAGGAATCACGTCGAGATGGAAATCGCCCGCGTAGCGGATGCGGATGCAGCGGCGCTTCGAGTTGTCGATCTTGTCGCGGTAGATCTCGTTGCTGCTGATGCGCTGCAGGACCATATCGCGGGCCGCCGCAGGCGTCATCCACGCGGGAAACTGGATTTCACAGGTCAGATCGACGTCATGCTCGTCCGATCCTATCGGTTTCGTGGCAGTCCCATGCGCGACGGAGCCCTGCGCAAAGAGCCGCGGATGGAAGGGCCTGAGAGGAGAGTCCTCGGCATCGAGCCAGTTCCCGATCGCCTCATACTTCTTCTTGGCGTCTTCCAGCTTGCCGGGAGGAATGTCGAGATCCTCGGCTGCGATGATCAACAGCCGGTCCAATTCGCCGGCAATTTCTAGCGTATTCATTGCAAAATCGTTTCGAGTTTATGGCACGGCTCGAACGGGGCCGCGCTGTGTTTGAGGAATCCCTTCTCGTGAAGATCCGATGAGGTCTTGCGGTATTCGGTAGTCGCCAAGCCCTGCAAATGGGCCGTGAGCTTGTCCAAGGCGAGTTCGCCCTGGTTCACGAAGGGGTTCACCGAGATGAGCCGCCGACCTTTCCCCAGGATGTGCTCGGCCATCGAGGTCGCTGACTTCGACTGCACGGCCATCATCACTTCCATGATCGGGCCGACCAACTGCACCTTGCCGCCATGACCATGCTCCGGGTAGCTGTCCAAGCGCGCGACTTCTTCGGTCGTGCCTACGCGGAGAGCGAAAATCGCGTCTTGAGACGCCTGAAGGTAACCCAGAGCTTCGGCTACACCCAGCATCAGCGGATTGTTAGCCCACACTCCCCCATCAACCAGATTCAGGCCCGGCTCAGGCTCAAACGCTTCAAAATAGGTTGGCGCAGCCGATGTCGCGCGCGCGACATCGACGACTGCTACCTTATAGTCGGTGCGCAGCCTTTCATGGTGGGAAGTCTTGTAGATGTAAACCTCACGGCGATTGGCGTCGGTGGCCGGGATCAACAGCCGCGAACGGCTTTCTCCCAAGAGCTTGCTTCCGAACCTCTGGGCCAAGGCCTCGTTAAGACCTGCCACCGGATACTTCGTGGCCAGCCAGTGCTTGCCAGCGGCAAAAGACTTATGGGGGAAAATCCGCTCCGCTTCTTCAAGGTAGAACCTCTTGATATCCTCCGCCGGAAATCCCAGCCCGAGGCCGAGAGCGATGATTCCGCCCGTGCTCGTTCCGCAAATCAGGTCGAACATGTCCGCGCACGGGCGACCAGCGTCTCGCTCCAGCTGGGCGAGGTAGGCGGCGGAGAAGAGCCCCTTAAGGCCTCCGCCGTCCAAAGAGAGAATCTGAAACCGATCCATAGCCGGATCGTTTCAGAACTACTGACAAAAGCAATACAAAGTATGGACGTTCCTACAGGTGGTATAAAAATTTTAGGATCATACCAGATGCATGGTGTTTGATTGAACTTTTGATCTTTAAGTTTTATTAAATATCATCCCCTATTGGCCATGGTCGCGCACTTTTTCGAAAATAGGTCACCGGACTCTGGCGACGAAAACAGATGGCGTCACGTGAAGACTCCCCTTCATGGATTACGCGACGAACGTCATTCGACCATACTTGGCTGACGCCTGATTGCAGGCTCAGGGGCTCTGTCATATGCGGATCGCTCAAGAAGCCTCTCCAACAGGGCGGTCGATCGATCTTTCAAGTGATCAAGCTTCACTTGGGCCAGCTTCGTCTGCGGAAGGTAAAGCGCCCTTCTCCCCTGCTTGATTAGCGATGATCACATACGCTTGCTTGAGCCTTTCATCATTGAAACTGGCATCATCCAATCCGACGCATTCGTAAAGGCTCAAACCCATAAGAAGAATCATCCGGGTTACATCGGCGGTCTCACTTGCTTTTCTTGCCAGAGATTCATCGAAGAAGGAAAGCGACCCGTGGACCAAGCCAGAGCGCCAATTGTAGATTTCATTCATCTTCTTTTCCGCTGCCTTGCGATCAATGCCCATGGCATCGCCGTAGAGGCAGCTCGCTCTAGACACTACCACTGTAGTGACTTTCACTTCTTCCTCTCCCGCAGCCGCTTTTCCAGTCCCGACAATTGATTCAATTGCGGATACGAATTTAACGATCCTTGGCCCTGGAGAGGGTTCGGTAACCGCGTCGCCAAACCACGACAACGCTCGAAAGAATTTCTCGCAAAGGTAAGGCGGGCGGGGTGAACCAACAACGATCTCAAAGAGCCTATTCAAAGCGACAACGTCGCGTCTTCCTTCGGATTGGAGCAAGTCATCCCAATGACCCTTCACGGGATTACCGTTCAGCCTCCAGTGACCGGAGATTTGCAACTCGCCATCCTCTCCCCTTGCCAGGCGCTGGAATCGCAGCGGATCAGCCGAATCCTCGGCGATGCACATGCGATCCGAGGCGCTAGCCCCCAATAGGAGCTTGATGATGTTGAGAGCGCCGCGGGCAGCGAAAGCGGCTTTTCTCTGCGATACTGATTTTGAGCACGGAGGAACCTGCACCACTACGACCCACGAAAACTGCTCATAGTAGCTCTTAACGGCCTCAGCGAATTTCTGGCCCTCGCGTCTGAAATCGTCGATTGATCTCAACCTGCTTCGGTCTGCGCCTTGCCATGCCGCGAGCGCTTCCGCGCCTCGCTTTGCCGCCAGCTCCGGATAATTTTCAAGTTCTTCCGCAAGTTCGTCAAAAAACTCCTTCTGAGGAACGAACTCTACCGGCCCGATCTTAAACCTCTTTGCCTCGTCCGAGGACATCGCTGCGCAGGGAATGTAATGGGTGATGGCTTCATGTTTGGCGGTGAGAATCTCGTAGGCCTTGGCCAACGCGGGTTCAATGTTCTCGATCGTCACCTTCGCGTCTTCCAGAATGAAGGTGCGAACCAACTCAGTGCCGACCAAAGGCACGAATTTATCGAGGTCCGTGACGTCCTTCTTGGAAGGATCATCCTCAAGGAATTGTTTCGCCAGCTCTACAAGTCGCTTGTGGGCCTCCCGGCTGATCATGAGCTTCCCGCCATCGGGATGATGGATGTAGATCGGAATATGAGGGTCTGATTTGAAGTCCTCACGAATCTGATCGATCGTGCGGCGAGCAGCCTTCACAATAGCTTCCAGGATGAAGTTTACGGCTACTCGGCTCGTTTTCGGGTTCATTGCGGATGACCGAGGATAGTTGACATCATGGGAGGGTATACCACGTCGAACGCCCGCCGCCGTTCTTCACGAGAAGGCTCCGCGCCACCAGCGACCGGAAATGCTCCTTGAGCGTGTTCCGGCTCGCGCCCGTCACGCTGAGCATATTGCTCATGGTGACGCGACCATGAGCGCGCGCGTAGTCGAGGATCTCGACCGCGAGTTCCGGCAGAACCGCCAGTTCGATCTTCTCGCGCTCAACCTTCGAAGCGAGTCGGCGAACCTGCTGCTGGAGAGAGCGTAGGAAGAAAGACAGCCACGGTTGCCAGTCCGGAGATCCGGAGCGGATCGTGCCCTGAGTCTGCCGTAGAGCCAGATAATAACCTTCCTTGCTGTGTTCGATCACGCTCTCAAGCGAGCTGTAGGGAACGTAGGCGTATCCCGCCTGAAGCAGCAGGAGCGTGGTCAAGACGCGACTCAGACGGCCGTTACCATCTTGGAAGGGATGGATCTCTAAGAAGACCACAGTGAAGACCGCCACGACGAGCAGCGGATGCAGGCGCTTCAATTCGCGGGCCTCTTTGAGCCACGCGACGAGGTCCGCCATCCGTCCCGGCGTGTCGAAGGGAGACGCGGTTTCAAAGACAATGCCGATCATCCTCCCGCTCTCGTCGAAGGCTCCGACATTGTTAGACAGCGTTTTGTATTCGCCGCGGTGGCGTTCGTCCTTCTCGCTGTGCCGCAGCAAATCGCGATGGAGCTGCCGGATGTGGTTCTCGGTGATCGGGATGTCGCTCCAAGCTCGGAAAACGGTTTCCATTGCCTCGGCGTAGCCGGCGACTTCCTGCTCGTCCCGGCTGGCGAATGATTGGACCTCCAAGCGAGCGAGCAAATGCTCGACCTCGCGATCCGTCAGCTTGCTGCCTTCAATGCGGGTGGAAGAACCAATGCTCTCAATCGTCGCCACGCGCCGCAGCGCGTTCAGTCGCTCGGGCGCGAGCGAACCGAGGGCTCGCCATGCGCCCTTGAATTCGTCGATCTCACTGAGCAGAGCTAGCAGTTCGGGGGTGATTTGGATCGTATCAACATTCATTGGCCGGAACCCTCCACACCCGTATTTTCACCCAAATACACCCAAATGTCCACCCACAGATTCACCCGAATACACCCAAATAGGGTTCGACCAAGGGATATTTGGACCCCTGCTCCAAGAACCGTCTAACCTGCTCATTTTCAGTGGTCCATTGAGCAATCTACAAGGTTGCCCGTTGACCACCTTTTGACCACCCGTCTTGACCACCCAGGTCCAAAAAAGGTGGTCAAACGGGGTCATTCACCCCGGAATTGTCCCTGAAAATCAACGGGTTCCCGGCGTATGACACGATTATGAGTCCCCTGCTCTAACCGCTGAGCTACAGGCCCTTCAATGACTTGCTCCGACTCACGAATCGAAGGTTGAAAACCTCTTTCGTCATCGGGCGGGCAATTACTACGCCACCGCCAAGGTGGATGGCAAGAAGCGTAAGCAGTGCCGCGAGCCACAAAAAGGCAGAGCCTTCGTGAAGCCCCTCCCTCCTGCATCGGATTCTCCGTTTGCTTCCGATCCCTCCCCCCGTAGTTTGGTCATCATGCGAGGTGGGACGATGCCTTTCCTGGCGAAAATCGCGGCGGCCTGCGGGTTGGCCTGCGGCAGCTTGGTCGCGGAACCGGTCGCCCCGGCGAAGCAGGCTCCATCCAGAATCGAGCCGGGGTTTGAGGACGCGGTGAATTGGAAATGGAGCGTCACTCCGACCGAGGCGAAGGAGTGGGGCATCCCCCTCCCGGAACCGCCGGCACCCGGAACGCCGGACTCCCCGGGTGCCCAGCCCTCCGCTCCCGCCGAGCCGCGCCCTGCAACCTACGAAGTAAAAAAGGGCGACGCGCTCATCAAGATCGGCCGGAAGTTCGATATGACGGTTGCCCAGTTGAAGCAGTTCAATGGCCTGAAGGACGACCGCATTGTCATCGGTCAGATCTTGCGCATTCCCACCCCGGGAGAGTTGCTCGCGATGGAGCCGCCGCCACCGCCGCCGAACCCGGAAGCCACCAAGAAAAAGGAGGACAGCAAAACCGCAGGAACCCCGGAACCCGGCTTGGAAGCCGAACCGGCCACCCCGCAGCAACTCGAACTCGAGACCGTGCTGCTCCAAGTATTCCTGGACCGGGAAATGTTTTCGGCCGGTGCCATCGACGGTGAAGGCGGACCCATGTTTGAGAAGATCAGCCGGCTTTATCAGGACACCCACCCGGACACCGCGCCCCCGGGTCAGTTGAAAGCGAAAGCACTGGCCGCGGTGAAGCAGCCCTACACCACCTATGTCCTGCGCGCGGAGGATTTCCGGTTCATCAAGCCGCGAAACCTCGCGCCGGGGGTCGAGCCCGCCGCCAAACCAACGCAGGCGAAGAAGAACAAGAAGGGAGCCAAACCGGCCGAGCTTCCTCTGCCGCCCCTAGTCACCTATGAAGAATTAATCGCCGCCGGTTTTCTGGGTTATACCACCGTCTGGGAGTTCGTCGCGGAGCGCTTCCACTGCGATGAAACATTCCTGCGCCAACTCAATGCGAACATCAAAGATGCGCCCGCCATCGGAACCGCGTTCCAGGTACCGAACGTTATTCCCTTTGAGATCGAGAAGGCGCTCTCCCTTCCGCTGCAGCCTCCCGTCGATCCCGGAAAACCGGTCACCGCCGCCGTGGTGGATCGGTCGCTGCTGAAGATCTCGCGCGGAGAACAACTCATCGCCGTCATGCCACTCGCTTCCGCGCGGCCGGGCTTGCATGGACGCGGCTCATGGACCGTCCTCGATGCGATCGCGCAGCCCTCCATGACCACCCGCCATGAGCCGCGTGAAGCGCCAAAAACCTCCCCGGTTCCTGCCGCCGCTACCGCAAATCCTACCAACGGGACTTCCGAAGCCGAACAAGCTCCGAAACCCGTGCAAACCCTCGCCGCCGGCCCGAACAATCCCGTCGGCATCCTCTGGATCCAGCTCGCCAAGGCCAAGAGCTCCGAGCCCCTGCCCTATGGCCTCCACGGCACCGGCATCCCCGCCAAGATGAAATCCCAGGAAGGCATCGGCGGCCTCCGCCTCGCGAATTGGGACATCGCCCGCGCTGTCCGCCTGATGCCCGTCGGCACGCCCTTGCAATGGCCTGCTGAAACGGGCGGGAAGGCTTCTCGCTAAGAGGCTGTCTTAAAAAGCAGGGAACGCTCTCCGAGCGGTCCGGCTTATGGCGGCGGTCTCATACGAGGCGGCACCGAAGTGATGACTCGTGGCCGTCCCCCGCCTGACCTTTCGGAGAAAGGCCTCTGCCGTCGCCAGTTTTCAAACCGCCTCTAGGATCCGGAGACCTGCACCACCGGCCCTGCTTGCCTCACCAGGGGCATTACTTGCCTGCCTATCAGCTCGATCGCGTTCAAGGCCCGCTCCTGCGGCAGCCCGGCGACGCTCATCTGGAAGCTCACCCGCGAGAGACCACCGAGCTTGGCGCTCAGGGAAACAATCTTGCTTGCGACCGTTTCAGGGTTGCCCACCAGCAACGCACCGCGAGGTGACACGCCCGCATCGAAATGCGCCCGCGTGGTCGGGCCCCAGCCGCGTTCCTTCCCGATTTCATTGAAGCTGCGAAGATAGCCGGGCGAGAAATCGGCGGTGGCCTGCTCATGGGTTTCGGCGACGTAGCCGATCGCGTGGACGCCCACGGTAAGTCGATCCGGAGAGTGCCCGGACTCCCGGCCGGCTTCCCGATAGAGGTCGATCAGCGGACGAAAGTGTTCCGGATCCCCACCGATGATCGCGACCATCAAAGGTAGGCCTAGCACACCGGCGCGAATGAACGACTCCGGCGTTCCTCCAACTCCAAGCCAGATCGGCAGGGGGTCTTGCACGGGACGCGGATAAACCCCCTGACCGGTGAGAGCGGCGCGGTGCTTCCCGGACCAGTGAATGATCGGCTGATTGCGTATCTCGAGCAGCAGTTCGAGTTTCTCCGTGAATAACGAATCGTAGTCTTTCAGAGACAATCCGAACAATGGATAGGCATCAACGAACGAACCGCGCCCGACGATCATCTCCGCCCGCCCTTTCGAGATCAGATCAAGGGTCGCGAAATCCTGAAACACGCGAACGGGATCGTGAGCGCTGAGCACGGTCACCGCGCTGGTCAGCCGGATGCGGTGCGTGCGCCCCGCCGCCGCGGCAAGAATGACCGCCGGCGCGGAGTCGGCGAAGTCGGCCCGATGATGCTCCCCGATCCCGAATACATCGAGCCCCGCTTGATCGGCGCACTCGATCTCCGCCAGCAGATTACTCATCCGCTCGGCGGTGCTGATCCCGCCGCTGGTAGCCGGATCCGGCGTGTTGATGACGAAGCTATCGATCCCGATTTGCATGCTCAATGTGGAGAAGGTTGATCATCGCGACACCCGGCGGGTGCCGGGTCAATCGGTACTAGCGTTTGGATGAGATACAATCCGTATCGGTAGACTCTCCTCGCTGAAAAAGGCCGGAGAACGTCGGTGGAGTCGGTCCTGGAATTTTGAGCAATGGCACTGTCGAACCTCGTCTCAAAATTCAAGGACCGACCCACCGGCAGACTACGCCAACACAAATCCGCTCGCACCCTCGACCCCGCAGAGCCGCTCCCCCACCCCTTCCTCAAAGCACAACTTCCCCTTCCCTGCGTAGTTCTCGAGGCGCTCCCGCTCCTCAAGCCAAAACTCCTGCATCAGCGGCGATCCCGACTCTGGCAGCGCATCCAAAAGCGCAAGCAAAGCATCTATCCCGCCGCAGGCTCCCTCGATAAAATGCTGCAAAGCCTGCTGCGGAGCTGGCAGCCGCAACGTCAGGCTCAGCGGCACCGCGGCATTCATCAGCCCGCAGGGGTAACGATGCTCCGGCAGCTCGGGCAAGGACGCCCGGTAAACACAGCGCGCCAGCGAGCCGAACACATGCCGGAAGGCCGGAGGCAAGGGACCTATCCCGCCCTTCTCCCGGCTCAACCGGAGTTGGAGAATTTCCGGTCCCGCCCACGCGCTCAGCCACCACGGATCGCCCTTCCACACGCCCGCCCGGTTGAAGGGCGGGCGCCTCTCTAACAATAACTCGCTCTCCCGCCCGATCGCCCCCGCCGCGCTCTCGCAGAGTTCCCACTCGATCCGGTGGATCCGCGCGACCAGGCGTAGCGTCCGCCGCGGATGCTTCCCCTGGGTCACGTAGCGATAACTTCCGATCCGCGCCCGCAGGCTGGATGATTGCCCGATGTAGAGCAGCCGCCCGGTGTCGTCCGAAAAGAAATACACCCCCGGCCCCGCGGGCAACGCCGCGAAATACCCCTCTCCAAAGCGCTCGCACATTACGCTGCCCAAGCGGAACAAAGCCGCTTGCCGTCTCCGGATCGCGCGTGGTGGCTCCTCGCTCATGCGTCCGCGATCTTGCCGGATTCACCGCCCCCGCTCAACCCGGAAAAGCGCCGCGGAATCGCCGGTTCAGTGCAGGCAGGGACCTTTCTCTGAAAGGTCCGGCTGGGGACGGCTCGAAGCCTCGCTCCGATACGTCCCCATATAAGACCGCCGCCTTCCGCCGGACCGCCCGGAGAGCGGTCCCTGCCTAGCCTGCGCCCCTCACCGATGCCCCCTCCGCCGATCCACACCCACAGCCCTTCGACGACGGGATCTCCGCATCCGGCCAATACGGTCGGTCGGGGTCGGCAAACTCGTCGCTGCCGTACCGGTCATGGTGCCGGAGCCACCCCATCGAGAAGTCCAGATCGTCCTCATCCCGGCCCTTCGGCACCAGGTCCAGGATCCGGTAAGTGCCCATCATCACGTCCACGCCGCGGGCATAGGTCGAGTAGGTCAGGAAGACGTCGCCCGCCGCGTCCTTGTAGAAAATGCTGATACCGGGTGCTTCCTCACTGGGGAATTCCTCCATCTTGTAGTTATAGTTCACCTTACCTTCCGCCATCTCATCCTTGGTGAAGCTCACGTGGAAGTCATAATTGAAGTCGCTGCCGTACGATGACACCCACTCGAAGCGCCAGCCCATCCGCTTCTTGAACACCTCGATCTTCGCCAGCGGTGCCCGTGAGACCGCCACCAGCGCCACGTCGCGGGCCGCCAGGTGCGGGAGCATGCCGTCGGTGTGGTCGGCCATGAAAGAGCAGCTCGGACAACCCTCCTGCCAATCCGGTGAGAACATGAAATGCTGCAGCACCAGTTGGCTCCGCCCGCCGAAGAGATCCGCGAGCTTCACCTTGCCGCCGGGTCCATCGAAGAGGTAGTCCTTCGCGATCCTCACCCAGGGCAGCTTGCGCCTCTCGGCACTCAACTGGTCGAGCAACCGCGAGGCTTCCTTCTCCTTCTTCAGCAGCTCCTTGCGGGCCGCGATCCATTTCTCTTGCGAGACGATGTCGTGTTGGAGCCTGAGATCCTGTGGCTCAGGCAGGGTTGCGTTCGTGCTCATGATGTCTTGGGGTTGAGTTCAGTCAGGCATCCGCAGGGATGCGCTGGTCGTATTCCTTTTTCAGGTCGCCCATCCTCTTCCAGAAAGGACGGCGCGGATTGCCTCGAAGCACATCCTCGAGAAGGTCCAGGTGGATGTGCCAGCCGCCGGAAACGCCCAGCATTTCCTTGCGGTCTTCCAGGTTGCGATGGGTCAGGACCAAGAGAACCTGGCCGTCCCTGTCCTCCAGTTCGAAAGTGATCTCCGACGTATCTCCCTGATCCTCCCACCACGTGTAGGCCAGCAGGTGGGGCGGCGCACAGCGCGTGACGTGCCCGACCGAAGGCGGAGAGCCCGGGCCGCAGTGGGCCACGTATTCCTCCGGGATCGGCTCGGACGAGAGATTCTCATGCTGGAATTGGAGCAGGGCCTTGCCGCCCACGTGCAGCTCCATCGGCCCTCCCGCAAACCAGGTGGATCTCTTCTCCGCATCCGTCAGGTAGGACCAGACGCGTTCGATCGGGCCGGGCAGCAGGCGCTCCATGCGGACCGTCTTGGGCTCGGGGACTGTGCCATAGTTCGTGCTCATCAGTGCTCGGTGTCAGGTGTTTCTTTCTTGTCGTTCTCGGCATCGGCCCTGAGCTGCGCTTCCAAAAGGTCGAAGCGGTGTTCCCAAGTTTCACGGGTTTTTTTCAGCCAAGTCTCAAGTTCGGCGATTCCCCTGAAATCCAAGACCTGGATGCGGTGCTGTCCCTCGACCCGCACGCTCACCAGCCCCGCCTCGCGCAGCTTCTTGAGATGCTGCGAAATCGCCGGAGCGCTGATCTTGAACTTCTCGGCGATCTCCCCGGCACTCCGCTCCTTGACCGCCAGCATCTCGACAATGCGGCGGCGGTTCGGATCGGCGAGGGCGGCCAGTACTTGCATGAGGAAACAATTAACCAAACACTTAATTAAGCAAGTAATAAATCCACGTGGCAGTAGAACCCATCCTCCCCGGCCTGCGATGCTGCGGGAATGGCGACCCATCACGACACCGGCCCCGATCCCTTCATCCCCGCTTGGTTGGACGAGCTGCCGCTGAACCCCCGCGAGTTCCGAGTGCTAGCCCACCTCTGGCGGCGCGGCGAAACCTTCTCCACCGCAGACACCATCGCCCGCCTCTGCCGGATGAAGCGCGCGACCGTCTTCGCCGCGCTCAAGGTGCTGGAGGCCGCCGCCCTGATCCGCCGCGAGGCCCGCGCCGGCCGCACCACCCTGGTCCAACCCGTGTCCCGCAGCGGCACGGGCGTGGTGCCCCGAACGGCACGCCACCCGTGGCCCCAAACGGCACACAAAGGGTATCCCCTCAAGGGAACCCCCTTAAGAAATCCTCCTCCCAGGAAAGTCCTGAACATGGGCAAGCGGTTCCCGCCCCCGGCCAGCTGACCGGCAAGGCCATCCGCCCCGGCGACCATGCAGGCCGTCAGATCGGTCCCTGCCATTTGGAATCGTCCGATCAGCGATCGGGAAATCCCTGGAGTGGGCCGCAAAAAGACGCCCTCCCGTTTTCATACCCCAGTCCTCCGGCAAGCCAACCTTGCCGGGGTTTTTGCGGATCTAACATGAGCTTGCCGCCAGAGAGGGCGGCGGGGGCTCAGGCGGCGATCTCGTAGTGCTCCGCGATCTGGCGGAAGATGCGGTCGCGACGCTCGCGGGCCTGATCGACATCGCGGGTTTTCAGCGAGAAACGCAGGCGCTCGGCGGTGGCGTCCGGCTTGTGGACGGTCAGGTGGCACCACCAGACACCACGATTGTTCCAAAGGTGGTGATTCGGGTTATCCTGGTTGACTCGAAGCGCGAGCTTGGGTTTGCGTTTCATGCGTTCTAATGCCTTGGGATCGGGTTGAACATGCGGTTCCTCGATGAAGAAGTCGCTTTTCGGACGCGGGTCTCCCCGATTCCAGCCGTTTATCCAGTGTACGCAAGGGAATTTGCTAATGTTACACCGCTGATCATTTTTCGAGGGATCAAGTGACCTCGAATCCTCCGCATTTGCGAAAGGTCGGCATCAGCCCAACTCCAAAGCCGCCGCAAAGTGCGCGAGGAGGACCGAGGTCTCTTCGGTGCCGCAGGAAACGCGGATCAGCTCGGGAGGAACGCCGCAGCCATCCGCCCAATCAAGCTCCCGATAATGGGCCAGAAGCGTGTAGGGACAGGCCAAGGTGAAAGGGGTGCCGAAGCTGGGGCCCTTCGTGACTTTCAAGGCGTCGAAGACCTTGCCGGCCTTCTTCGGATTCTTGAGAACGAAGGACAGCAAGGGGCCGTAGCCGCCGCGGGGGGCCTTGATGCGGTCGTAATTCTCGCGGGTGACGAGGCTGGGGTGCCAGACCTCCCCGACGGCCGGGTGGGCGGCGAGCATCGCGGCGAGAGCATCGCCATTGGCATTGTGCTGGGCCATGCGGTCGGGATAGCCCTTGAGGTTCGAGAGCAGGACCTCGGCATCCGCGACGTAGAGAGGCGAGCTGGCCCCGCTTTCTTCCGCGAGCACGGCGAGGAGCTGGCCGGCGAAGGGCGAGTCCGGTCTAACAACCGCCATGCCGGCCATGACGTCGCCGGTGCCGGACATCCACTTGGTCAGGCTGCTGGTCACCACGTCGGCATAGCGCAGGACGGAGACATTCGAGGGCCCGACGGAGGAGTCGTCGATCATCAGTGGCGTGCCGCCTTCCGCGCAGGCGGCGGCGAGGCGCGGGATATCGGCGGTGCGGAGGAGCGGGTTGCTGGGGGCCTCGGTGAAGACGCCGGCGAATTCGCCCTGGCGGATGCGGCGCAGGGCTTCGTCGAAGGACTCCCCTTCCGCTTGATTGAGGAAGACGACGCCATTGCCGAAGAGCTCCTGGACCTTGAGGGCATCCACGTAAGGGAACTCGATCTGAAGGGTCTTGCGGCCTTCCTTCACCCCGGGCAGCGAGCGCAGCACGGCGGTGATGGCGGCCATGCCGCTGTTGAAGATGTGGACCTGCTTGGGATCGGTGCCGGCGATCTTGCCGAGGCGGCGCTGGAGGAGATGGGTCTTGTTACCGCCGCGGGCCGTGCCGGCGATGATGTCCTCCGCGTGGCGGCTGCTGACCAGCTCACCGGTGAAGCGCTGGTAGTCGACCGCGACCTGGCGGGCCTTCACGGGGACGGCGAGGGCTTGCAGGCCCTGGAAGCCGGCCTGTCTAACAGCGACCTCGCCGCGGGGCTCGATCCAGCGCTGGGCGCGCTGGGCGGCCAGACGGGTGGGAAAGAGGAAAACTTCCTCGCCATCGCCGCCGATCTCGGCGGCGGCCATGCTTGTGAGACGGGCGACGAGCGGATGGCGGAAGAAGCGCGGGTAGCCCATGCGCATGCGCCGGACGACCTTGTCCCGTGCCTCCTCGTAGCCGAGGACGGCCTTCCACGTAGGGAGGCAGACGGAACAAGCGTGGGGCGAATCGGGAAGCGGAATCCCCAAGTCCTCCTCCTGCCAGGCAGGATATAACCTCATGTCACGCATGCGCCCCCTTTGCTTGAGGGCGGGAAAGAGCTTGGGCAAGCCGGATTGCGGGAGAAATGAGGGTGAGGCCGCTGCTTGGCCCCATTTCCGCTATATTTCTTTCGCGCCATTTGAATACCGCGGTTTGGAGCAGGGCCTGATTCAGCAGCTTCAACTCACGATTCCGCACTTTTCATCGGTTCTTTCGGATCTAATGCGCCGGATTCATCGTTTTCGACTCCTTTTGTATTTACAGTGGGCATTTGCGCCCTAATTTGGACCGCAAGACGCCGTGAAACACATCTCTTCCATGGAAAACTTACATTTACGTCCGCGCCTTGCAAGGAGGGGCAAGCAAGGGTTCGCCTTGGTGGTCTCTTTGTCGCTGATGGTGCTGCTGACGATCCTCGCCGTGGGTCTTCTGACCTTGTCCTCGGTCTCGCTGCGTTCGGCGGGCCAGAGCGAGGCGATGCAGGTGGCGCGCGGGAATGCGCGGCTGGCGCTGTCGATGGCGATCGGCCAACTCCAGAAGCATGCGGGAGCAGACCAGAAGATCACCGCACCGGCGACGATCGCCAAGGAAGGCGCGCCGTCCTGGCTAGCGGGGACTTGGAATGGTAAGCTGGCGACCGCGGCCACGCCGGTGCCAGCGAAGGACAAGGAGTTCCAAGGTTATCTGATTTCCGGGAGCGAGGAAGGTTCGCCCGGCATCCCCTCCGAGCTGCCCGATACCACCGACAATGCGGATCGCGCCGAGCTGATGGGGAAGGGCTCGCTCGGCAAGAGCCCGGCACCGGCGGACATCGTGCGGGCGGAAAAGATCAAGACTTCCGGCGGCGGCAAAGGCTACGACGGCCGCTATGCGTGGGCCGTGCTCGACGAGGGCGTGAAGACCAAGGTCGACGTGGTGCGCGAGGACCGCAGCGACAGCAAGAAGCTCGGCAAGGCCGCCAACCAGGCCGCGACCGGTGCACCCTCCCGCTCCGGCGTGGAGATCATGGATGGCTTCGAGTCCTACGATTGGTTCAAGGGCACCGACCAGAAGAAGCTCTACACGCT
Source organism: Luteolibacter sp. Populi (assembly GCF_040801775.1). Classification (GTDB taxonomy): domain Bacteria; phylum Verrucomicrobiota; class Verrucomicrobiia; order Verrucomicrobiales; family Akkermansiaceae; genus Haloferula. The sequence continues at coordinate 311,574 of NZ_CP161812.1, read as the reverse complement.
GCCGACCGGCGACCTGATCAACAAGATGCCGGAGCTGGCGGAGCACCAGCACGAGATCACCACCGTCTCCCGCGGCTTGGTGACGGATGCGGCGCGCGGCGGGCTGCGCAAGGACCTGAGCCTGCTTTTCTCGAAGACCGTCCTGCCAAGAGATTATTCCAACCGCCGCGTCTATGACGATCCGGTGGCGGTCACCGAGGTCTCCAACCCCTACTGGGGTCAGATCCACGAATACGCGAACCTCTACAGCAAGGTCACGGACAGCCTGAAGGCCTCGGTGCCGCAGAACTACGTTACGATCAAGTATGATCCGCGTGCCCGCGTGAACAAAGTGTCCCCGCAGGCGAACCAAAACATGATCCTGATGCCGGTGGTGGCGAAGGTGCAGATGCAATTCTCGCTGGTCTGCAAGGATGCCCACGGCGTCTGGGAACCTGGAGTGGACGGCGATCTGGCCACCAAGGAGGACAACTACATGATCTACATGATCTACTCACCGATCGTGACGCTCTACAATCCGTACAGCGTGCCGCTCACCTTCGACGAGCTGCGGATCGACTTCAAGGACCTGCCGATCGGCTTCCGCTTCTACCGCAACGGCCAGCCGCAGACGACCCAACTGGCGCACTTCAACCAGCTTTACGTCAATCATCCGAGCAACTCGACCGTGGCGAAGAGCTTCGGCCTGAACATCCGCAGTGCTTACTCCAAAACCAAGGTGGCGGCGGTGACGATGCAGCCGGGCGAAAACAGGGTCTTCGGCGAATCGATCAGCGGCGACCTTTCTTGGAATTCGGGATCCACCAGCTTCTTCGACTACAACGACTCGGATGGCAAGGGCATGACTGCCGATCTGCCGCTGGCCCCCGGCTATCCCTCGCAGGGCATCGGCTACTGGATCGACTGGCTCACGCCCCAACACATCAAGTCCGGGTTCGATGACAACCGCGGCATCTTTCCGGTCAAACTGAGCGACATGATCGACGTCGGATTCGCGCCGATGAAGTCGGAGTCGCAAACAGGACCGCGCCTGTCGGTCGAGATCCAACTGTTGCAGGGCAACGTGAAGAGGCGCTGTGGCAGCCTGGATCTCGACTACGTGGATGACAGCACGCTGCGCAAGGCGCTGAGCCGGACGTCCTCCGGCTTCGCCAACGGCGGTGAAGAACGGCTCGAGCGCCCCTACCGCGGCGACGAAATGTATCAGAGCCCGGGCGACAAGCTGAAGGATTTCACCCGTTGCAAGGCCTTCGCGCAGTTCAGCTTCTACGCCAAGACCACGCTCGACTCCGACACGCCGACCAAGCCTTGGGTGCAGGGCGGACAGACCACCAGCCTGGTGGGCATCGACCTGGCCAAGGAGCCGATGGGGGTGCATCCCTTCGAGGTCTCGCTCAAGCGTCTGGCCCCGGGCTACAAGTTCCCGCTCGACGCCTTCAACCGCGGCAAGTTCTTCACCGGCGTCAGCGATGCCAACGGCACCCGGATCGCGCCGCAGTATGAGATCCCCCAGCTTCCGATGGAGAGCCTGGCGCAGCTCCGGCACGCCCAGCTCAGCAACCAGGGCTTCCTGCCCGGTGCCTCCTACACGGTGGGGGAATCCTACGCGAGCAGCATGATCCCCGCCGGCTCGGTGGCGATCAGCGGCACCAAGGACTACAAACTGCTCGACCATGCGTGGCTGGCCAATACCGCGCTCTGGGACAGCTACTACTTCTCGACCCTCTCGCCGTACGCCGGTCCGCTGCTTGATGGACGCAGCGTGGAGGGCGTCGCCCAGAAATTCTTCGGCGGCGAGGAGCCGTTGCTCAACCCGCGCTTCATCGCGACCGGCAATTCTTCCACGGAGGAAACGGTCGGCGCGCTGATGGAGGAGAACGGCTATCTGGCCAGCGCCGCGCACCTGATGATCGACGGTGCCTTCAACGTGAACTCGACCTCGGTGAATGCCTGGGCCGCGCTGCTGGCCTCGCTCAACCAGCAGGATATCGACTTCAGCAGCTTAGTCGACGGGCAAGCGACCCCCATGAAAGGAACGGAAGCCAACGCGTCCTTCCCCTTCACCCGGATGCGCCGCGCGGCGGGGCCGGCGGTGGAGAAGGCAAACGGGGTGCAAGGCCGCCACGCCCGCTGGACCGGGATGCGCACGCTGCAAGAGCAGCAAATCCAACAGCTCGCGGTGAACATCGTGCAGGAAGTCAAGGCGCGCGGCCCCTTCCTCTCGCTCGCCGAATTCGTCAACCGCCGCCCTGGCAGCGACAAGAACCAAGCCCGCGAGGGCGCACTGCAGACGGCGATCGACAAGACGGATATCAATACCCGTTTCGATGCGGACTCGAAGACTTACACGACTGCCGACCTGGGTCCTGAAGGCTACGCCTTCCCGGAAGCGATGGCCGGCATGAACGCCGCGGGTGCCCCCGGCTACCTGACGCAGGGTGACATCCTCTCGGCGGTGGGCTCGGTGGTGGCGGTGCGCTCGGATACCTTCCGCGTCCGCTCCTATGGCGAGGCGCTGGATACGAACGACAAGGTGATCGCCCGTGCTTGGTGCGAGGCGGTGGTGCAGCGCGTGCCGGATTTCATCGACGCGAGCAACGCGCCGGAGACCGCCACGGAGTCGCTGAAAGAGATCAACCAGTACTTCGGCCGGCGCTTCATGGTCACGGGATTCCGCTGGCTGGGGAAGGATGAGGTATGAGGGGAAATTCAAAGTTCCAAGTAAGAAGTTCCAAGTGCCAAGAGGAGGCGGTTTGAGCCTCGCGCCGCTTGCAAGTGCCTCCAAGCCGTATCACCCTTAGTTTCATGATCCTTCGCCGCGTTTTCGGATTTCTGCTCGTGATGGCCATGCCGCTTGCCGCTCAGGAGGCGCGCAAGGTCACGGTGCGGACGCTGTGCTTCAGCCACGTCAACAACGTCAAGATGCTCTACCTGCCGGCAGCCGAGGGCGGCGGCCTAGTGGAAGTGCCGCTCTACACGGAGGTCTTTTCGCGGCCGCTGGACGCCACCGTGAGGGGCGGCAAGGCCACCTTCTACCTGACCGGGGTGGCCCCGCAGCCGGGCAAGCCATCCCCTGCCCTGCCGGCGGTGAGCGTGCCGGACAGCGCGAAGCTGCTATTCCTATTCCTGCCGAATCCGGGCAAGCCCGAGGTGCCCTATCTGGTGGTGGCGATGGCCGACGACGAAGGCGCCTTTCCGCTCGGGACCACCAAGGCCATCAATTTGACCCCGGCCAATGTCCGCTTCGAGCTGGGCGAATTCTCGGACGACAAGGGCAAGGTCGTAGCCCCGGGGAAAACCGCGATCATCGAGCAGGTGCGCAAGGTGAACCACCTGAACCAATTCGACGCCAAGGTGACTTACGAGACCGCGCCGAAGGAGTTCACGGAGTTTTACAACTCACGCTGGCGTGCTGTGGCGGCCAAGCGGGACATCGCGATCGTTTACCTCGATCCGAAGTCGAAGCTGCCGCAGTTGAACCTGTATGAGGACGCGCCGCCGGTGGTGATCAAGCCGCCGCAGTAGGAAGGTAGAAGAAATCACCAATCACCAATCACCAATCTTCCAATCATCAAGCGGAGTGCCGCTGCGGGGGATGAGGGTGGTGGAAATGGCCTCGATAAGGGGAAACCGGCGCTCCCGGGGAATTTTCCGCTACCGGAAGCGGCCCGGCGGGTTTATGTGGAGACATGAAAAGCGGCAGCCAACGGCTGATGATCCTGATCGCGGTGCTGGGAAGCGGCGTGGCGGGATGGTGGATCACCCGCTCGGCGAGCTTGCCGGAGCCCAAGCCGGTGGTGACAGCCCCGCCGCTGGAGCCGCGGCCGGTGCATGACCCGCCGCCGCTCGAAAGCAAGACCGGCAAGCGCGATCCGAAGCTGCGGCACGACGAGGCGGCCGAGGAGGCGGGAGCGCTGCAGAACCAGCGCTCGCTGCGATTTTCAGACCGGGCGGCGATGGAGCGCTTCCTGGCAGCGGCCAAGGACCACGGGATCGCGATCCTCGGTTCAATCGACAAGCTCAATGCCCTGCACGTGGGTTTCCTTTCGGAGGATGATCTGAACGCGCTGCTGGATGGCAGCGAGCAGTCGGGCTACATTTACCCGGTCTATCTGCCGACGCCGAAGACCGGAGAGGTGCAGGAGGGCGCGGTGGGGATGGGCGACCAACTGCTCGCCTGGCTGGGGGTGACGGGGGACAACTCCGCGTATGGAAAAGGCGTGAAGGTCGGCATTCTCGACACCGGCTCCACGCTGCCGAACGCGAAGAACTTCTACCTGGTGCCGCCACCGGAAGATGCCGCGAATTGGAACGGCCATGGCACGGCGGTATCGGACCTGATCGGGCAGATCGCGCCTGCTGCGGAACGCTTGTCGTGGCGGGTGGCCAATGACGGCGGGCAGTCTAACAGCTTCCTGTTAGCCCAGGGGATCATGGCAGCGATGGAAGCCGGGGTGGACATCATCAACATCTCGATGGGCTCCTACGGCAACTCGTCGATCCTGCAGGAGGCCGTGACGCAGGCACAGGCCGCGGGCATCAAGATCTATGCCTCCGGCGGCAACGAGGGCCACGACCAGGTCTCCTACCCTGCCGCCTACGACGGCGTGGCGGCGATCGGCGCGGTGGATGCCAACGGGACCTATCTGAACTTCTCCAACCAGGGGAAGATCGCCATGATGGCACCCGGGCTCGATCTGGTCACGGCCTGGACCGGCGGTCAGAGCGTCTATTTCACGGGCACCTCGGCCAGTTCGCCGATCGGCGCAGGGGTGCTGGCGGCGACGATGTCGCAGGGCGGCAGCCGGATCAGCAGCGGCAAGGCCTATGACATGGTGGTCTTCAATCTGGATGAAGCGGGAGCGCCGGGCAGCGACAGCTACTATGGCGGCGGCAATGTCGATCTGGGACGGATCTTCCGCTCCGGAACGCCGGGCATCGCCGACGCGGCGATCGCCTCGAACTACGTGACGACGACGGCCAACGGTCAGATGCAATTGCAGGTGACGGTGCAGAACCGCGGGACCACCACGCTGGTGAATGCGCCGGTGACGGTGACCACCCCGGACGGCACCAGCAACATGAACATCACCACGCTGCGGCCCGGCGACATCACGACCTTCACGCTGCCGCTAAACCTGACCGCGGCCGGCGCACGGGTCCAATCGCAGGTTTCCATTGGCGGCAGCGACATCAGGCCGTTTAACAACCGGCGCACCGATGTCTATACCGCTCCCGCGTCCAAGTAGGTTCCGCTTTCCTTCGGGTTTGCCGGGGTGATTCGGCCGCGGATCACGCCGATGCCGCGGATAGAGCTGCCGGAGGGCGATACCAGGAGCGACAGGGTGCGACTGGCTGCGGTAGCCCGACCTGCATTTCCAACCACGGATGAACATGAATGAACACAGATAAGAACCGGAACGGTGCAGTGCCCGGGATCGGGCTGCCTTTGATCCGTGTCCATCGGTGTCCATCCGTGGTTCTTGGATTCTTCCTGGTGGCAACCGTTGCCCTGAGTGGAGCTGCCCTTGCGGGCGACATGCGGGAGGCACCGAATCCCGGGGGGCAGCCGGCGAACCAGCTCAGCATTTCCGGGAATGCCTGCGGACCGGCGGCCTTGCTATCATCCTATCGCTGCGGGAACGCTGCTTGGCAAACGGCGGCGGCGTCCTTGCCCGGTAGCAAGGATCGCGAGCAGATCGGCAAGTGGATCCGCGCGCACGGCTTGCGGCCTTCCGAGACCTTGAAAGGGCGCACGCGCTGGACTTCCGCGGGCATCAATGTGGAAGACCTGGTGACGGCGGCCAACGAGATGGGCAAGCCCTTGTATCTGCCGGTGCTGGTTCACGACGGCCTGTTCGTGCAGCGCGGGGAATCGGGGGAAGAACTTCTGCAGCGGGTGTGGCGGCGCCTGAATGCTTCGCTGGAAAAAGGCGTGCCGCCGGTTCTCAGCCTGCGCCGCCAGGTCCTGAGGAAGGACCGCTGGACGCCGGTGCAGGGGCATTTCGTGACGGTTACCGGGATTCCGAAGAAGCTGGGGAAGGGTGAAGGCGGCTTCCAGGTGGTCTATCTCGATCCATGGGGCGGCAAGCGTTGCGAAGGCTGGCTGAAGGTGCCGGAGCGGGCGGTGCTGAGCGGCGAGGGTCAGGCCTCGCCCTGCCTGGTCGCGGAGTTTCCGGCGGTGAATATCGGGAAGAAAGAAGTCCGGCGGGGCGAGGTGACGGCGGTAGTGCCGGAGACGGTGATCGGGCGGTGGTAGGAGCCCGGTGGTCGTCGACAGGCTCATCCCTGACCGCTACACACAAGTCGCCGTTTTCAAAGTTGGCTGTTAGAGGCTGTCTTTAAAAAGGCAGGGACCGCCCTCCGAGCGGTCCGGCTTATGGCGGCACCCAAAAACGAACCGGCTTTGTTCCGACGCTTCAAGCCGTCCCCCGCCGGACCTCACCCTCGGCTACTTTAGCTTTGATTCCTGCGGGGTCAGCGATGGCGTGGTGCCCGGCGTGGGTTGGGGCAAAGCTGTAAGACAACCCACGGACATTGCCATTGGCCACGGGTGTTCCAGGGGTGTTCCGGTAAGATAGGAGGAGGTCCCCCAAATGGGTAGGTGCATCCATTATGTATTTACGGAACCCCCATTTCACCCCTATTGTTTAAAGACGTCTATGAAACCCAATTCATTTTCGCTCGCGGCCCGTTCTTCTCGCGGTCCGCGTCCTTCCCGAGAGCGTGACCCCATAACGACGAAGACCTTGAGCAAATCCATTTCCGGGACGGTGCCGGCACCCCGCGCGGGTCTCCTGCACGACGGTTCGAGCGAAAGCCCCGCCCGCAGATCGTTTATGTATTTACATCGTGACAAAATTGGAGTCAATTATCCACTAGACGTCATGAAACCCAATTCATACCGGCAAAAACGACACATGACCCCGCGCCGCAGAGGGCGAGCTAGCGGATTCGCTTTGGTCATCTCCCTCTCGCTGATGGTGCTACTGACGATCCTTTCGGTGGGCTTGTTGACCCTTTCGACCGTCTCGCTCCGAGCCTCTACCCAAGAAGACGCGATGCGGGTGGCGCGTAGCAATGCGCGGATGGCGCTGATGATGGCGATCGGCCAATTGCAGAAGTCGGCAGGGCCGGACCAGCGGATCACCGCGCCGGCGGCGATTGCGGATGAATCGACGCCGATCGGTTTCACGGGTGCTTGGAAGGCATGGGCGCGCGGCGAGCAAGGGACCTCAACCTATGACAAGGATAGCCGTTTCACCGGTTGGTTGGCCTCCAGTTCGCTGGGCGGTGCTGCCAAACCCAATATGACCACGGTGCCGCACGTTTCTCCGGAAACGCCGGGGGCCGCGCTGCTGCTCGGGGAGGGTACGCTCAAGGAGCGCACCAAGAGTTCGGGCGCGGATGCGCGGATGGCGGTGAAGCCGACCATCGTCGAGGGAGCTGCCCTGAATGGACACATCGCGTGGGCGACGATGGACGAGAGCACGAAGTCGCGGCTGAGCCTGCCTTCCGAGCGGACCCTGAGCTCCCCAGCCCGCGAGATCGCGCATGTCGGGGCACCTGCCGCCGACGGCCCGCAGGTGATCGAGGCCTTGGAAGATTTCGAAGCGACGGCAGCGAACGTCGCGAAGATGATCAGCACCGGCTCGGCCGACCTGCAGGTGGGCAAGGACAAGATGGGCCAGCTGACGCCGGACCTGACCGTGTGGTCGGCTTCGCTGATGACCAACCCGGTGGACGGGGGGCTGAAGAAGGATCTGAGCAGCCTCTTCTCGCGCACGCTCACGGCCGGTGAGAAGAACATCCGGCTCTTCAGCGATGCCGGGCTGCAGACGGGAGAGGGCGATCCGTATATGAGCGCGCTCGCTGGCTATCACAATCTTTACGACAAGATTGGCAAATCGATCGGCGGCACCAAGCCGGATGCGGACGGCGTAGCGGCCTTTATGCCCGCTGGCTATGATGCGACAGTCTACAATCCCCAATTGCAGAAATACCTGCCGAAGCCGCAGGCACCGAAGGACATGATCCTTGCCCCTTCGGTACTGCGGGTGGACGTGATCTTCTCGCTGATCGTACGTGACGCGCATAACCCCGACCGGATTACCAGGCTGAAGGCTTTGGGACGCAATTACATGCTGCACCTGATGTATCTGCCGGTGGTGACCCTGCACAATCCCTACAATGTGCCGCTGACCTTCGACAGCGTGAAGGTCAGTTTCGAGGACATCCCGATCGGCTTCAACATCATGATCGATGGCCAGCCGCTGAGCAGCACGCTGGTACCGGTGAACGGCATGTTCGCCTCCACCGAGGGCGATAGCAGCCTGACGAAAAATTTCGGGGTGACGCTCAGGACCTCGGTGACCAATACGACGCAGCCGATCCGCATGTTGCCCGGGCAGACGAAGCTCTTCGGCACGCCCAAGGTCGAGCCTTCGTGGAGATGGGTGGATGAACAGCCGGGCGCCGGGGCCGATGGCACAAAACTCTTCGATTGGAACCAAGGCCGCAATTTCACCGCGGACTTCCAGATGGCACCGACCCTGATCTCGCCGCCCTCCACCAGTTGCGGCTTCGACGTGGACTGGCTCAATCCGAGACCGCTGCAAACCGCGGCGGGTGTGGCGAATAGCGGCGGCGAAGGGATCGTGGCCCTCAAGGGCACCGAAAAAATAGGCGTCACCTTCGGCCCTATGGCACCCAAGGTGGCCGCCAATACCTTCACGATCGTGACCGAGGTCAAGAGCGCCAACAAGCTGACCAAGACCGGGGCCATCCGGGTAAATTACCAAAGCGTACAGCGACTGAAGGAACTCGTTGAGGAAGGCACCTCGATCCGCTTCCCGAACGGTTCCCGCAAATTCCCCGAGGTGTTTCCCAAGTTGCCCGACGACAAGGAGTTAACGGTGGCCGACCTCTACGAGAGGAACGAGACCGCGGTGAGCAAATATCTGAACCCAAAGCCTTTCGTGCTTTTCAGCGTTTCCGGCAAGACCACCAAGGAGTCCTTTGTGCCGAGCCGGCCCTATGCGGATGCGGCTCCCGGGATCGGGATTTCAAAAATCGACTTCTCCGCCGGCAAGGATCTGCAGGGAGACGTCCCGATCGAGATGGTGATGATGCCGATCCGCGGAGGTAACAGGGCGATCGAAGAGGACCGCGCCAAACAGGAGGCCTTTTTCTTCGGCGGCCACGGCTTGGATAGCGGGATGCCGCGTGCGACCTTCTACGAGATCCCGCAAATGCCGCTGCAATCGCTGGCGCAGTTCCGCCACGCCCGCACCGGCAATACCGGCTTCCATCCGAATGTAACTTACACGGCAGGTGAATCGCTGGCGAGCCCCCTGATCGGTACCGAGCGGATCAAGAGCTCTTGGCCAGGCGACGGTTCCGAAATGCTCGATCAGGCCTGGCTAACGAATGCGGCGATGTGGGACCGCTACTTCCTTTCAACGATCGCGCCACAGAATGCGGCGGTCTTCGGAACGAACACGCGGACCACCGGCAAAGTCATCGAGGAGTTCGTCAGCGGCAAAGGCAGGCTGCTGAACGAGCGTCTAAAACCCTTGCTTGGCGGCAACAGTGCCGAGGAAACGACGGCGGCGCTGAGTTCGAACGATGCCTGGCTGCTCGCCGCCGCGCACATGATCGAGGAAGGCGGGTTCAACGTGAACTCCCTCTCGGTGGACGCTTGGGCCAGCGTACCTCTCAGCGCTTCGCAATGCCCAGGTTTCGACAGTGGCAGGCATCGAAAACGGTGACAAAAATGCGTCTCCCTTCCCGCGGGTACGCCGCCCCGCCGAAGGAGTGAT